>DATMNC010000051.1:0-151331 GCA_035569395.1 Thermoanaerobaculia bacterium
CAGCCCCTACCACTGGAAACAAAAAGCCTTGAGGCAGAGACGAAGAATCAAAACCTTCGTCTCCATCGATCAACAAACTAACGCCCAGAGGGGGGATTATTAGCTGGCCAACCGGGGGGAAAGTTGGATGGCCGTTGACACCGTGCTCTCCCCCTGCGTGGCAATGCGACGCATTCTGAGCGCCCGTGCTCCCCCCTGAGTGGCAATGCGACACGCCCCGAGCTCACGTGCGCTCACCCAGCGTTAACGCGAGGTGTCAGACCTTCGTTTTTCTCCATCGCGTAACTCATTGATAGACCAAGACTTCAGGCAGTGCGCTTTAGCTCTCGGCAAGAGCTCCGAGTTATTCGGCATGATCAAAGCTTCTTCAGCATGACCGTCTTTATCTGCGCTCATCTGCGTCATCTGCGGATAGGCCTTTCGCCGGCGCTACACTGAAGACAGTATGAAAGCCGCCGTCTGCACGCGATACGGGCCGCCGGAAGTCCTGCAGATCCGCGAGGTCGAGATGCCTGTTCCGAGGGACGGCGAAGTTCTCATCAGGATCCATGCGGCGGCGGTCACCTTCAGCGACTGTTTCGCCAGGAGCGGCTTCAAGGGGGCTCCGCGTATCATGCAGATCCTGGTGCGGCCGGTGCTGGGGATCAGGGTCCGAGGAGGTCGATCCTGGGGTTGGTGCTGGCGGGAGAGGTCGAACAGGCAGGCAAGCGCGTCCGGCGCTTCAGGGTGGGCGACCGGGTGTTTGCCTTCACCATGTTTCATGGTGGCGGCTTCGCCCAGTACACCTGCCTTGGGGAAAACAAGACCATCGCGTTGACTCCGTCCAACCTGAGCGATGAGGAGGCGGCGGCGATTCCTTACGGAGGACTGATGGCGTTGCACCATCTCAGGAAAGGTAACATTCAGAGTGGGCGACAGGTGCTCATCTACGGAGCATCCGGCGCGACAGGAACGTCGGCGGTTCAGTTGGCCAGGCACTTCGGGGCGGAGGTGACCGCGGTGTGCAGCACCACGAACCTGGAGCTGGTGAAGTCTCTGGGAGCGGACACGGTGCTCGACTACACGACGCAGCACGACCTTGGCGGAGGGAAGCTTTACGACATCGTGCTCGACGCGGTCGGAAGGAGAAAGACCTCGGCGCTGAAGGTGGACTGCAGACAGGCTCTCGCGCCGGGCGGGAAATACCTCTCGGTCGATGATGAGATGCCCAAGGCTTCGGCAGGCGCTCTCACGCTGCTCGCGGAACTGGCGGAGGCGGGGAAGCTCAGGCCGGTCATCGACCGGCGCTACCCGCTGGAACAGATCGCCGAGGCCCACAGGTATGTCGAGCTGGGGCACAAGAAGGGGAACGTCGCCATTACCGTCAGCCATGATTGCTGACGAAAAGACTTATCCGCAGATGACGCAGAGAAACACAGATTGAAGACCGTCGTACTTGCGCACGTCTGCGTCATCGGCGGATTAGCCTTCATGGCCGCGCTACACTCCCGCGCATGAAACGCATTGCATTGGTCATGACACTACTCATCGCAGGTGCCTCCTTCGCCGCGCCGAAGAAAGCAACGCCGCTGATGAAACCGCTTACGCCTGACGAGCTTCATGCGCTCGCTCACGATTATTACGAGTGGCAGAAGAAGACTTACCCGGTCAGTGCCAGCGATCAGGGATTTCATGCCGCCGACGACAAGCTCGGCGACTTCTCGCCCGCGGCGATCGCGCGCAATGCCGCGCATGTCCGGGCGCTGCTCGATCGCGTGCGCGGCGCGGACGTCAGCGGCTGGCCGAAGGACGACGTCATCGACTGGCTGCTCTTTCGCTCGCAGCTCGAGGGGGCCGACTTTCCGGAGCGCGTCCTGAAGCCGGAGGAGACCGACCCGCAGGTCTACGTCGGCGAAGCAAGCAACGCCGTCTTCTCGCTGTTGAAGAAGGACTACGCTCCCGCGCGTACGCGGGCGCTGGCGGCGACGGCGCGGATGAAGGCGATGCCGGCCCTGATCGAGCAGGCTGAGCGCAATCTGAAGAACCCCGTGCGCCTCTACGCGCAACTGGCCATCGATTCGGCACGATCCATCGATCCGCTCTTTTCCTCGAGCCTGATGACGATCGCCGGCGACCTCTCGCCCGACGAACGCAATTCGCTCGATGCCGCGCGCGAGGAAGCGGTCGCCTCGCTGCACGGCTTCGCCGACTGGCTGGAGAAAGACCTCCCGAAGATGACGGCCTGGAAGCCGATGGGGGAGGCGAATTACAACTACATGCTCCGTCACATCCTCCTCCTGCCGATGGATTCGCGCGACGTGGCGCACCTCGGCGAGGTGGAGCTGGGGCGTTATCGCGCCCTCGAGGCCATGCTGGCCGATCCGTCGATGGCCGATCCCAATCCGGCACGCGTGAAGAACATCCCCTCCGATCAGCAGGCTTTCCTCGCCGCGTACGAGAGCCACGAGCAGGAGATGATCGACTTCCTCAAGCAGAAGAAGCTGGTCACGCTGCCGCCGTATCTCGGTTCGTTCCAGATCCGGCAGCTCCCCGAGGCCTTCAAACCGACCAGTCCCGGGGGATTCATGAACCCGCCCGGCATTTACGACGCCGATGACGGCGGCTTCTACTTCATCCCCACCTACAACCCGCAGAGCCACAACTTCTATATTCGCGCCGCCATCGAGGACCCGCGTCCGATCCTGGGGCACGAAGGCATCCCCGGCCACTTCCTCCAGCTCTCGATCGCCAATCACCTCCAGAACGAGATCCGTCGGCATCACGGCGAGAGCGTCTTCATCGAGGGCTGGGCACTCTACGGGGAGGAGATGCTGCTGCGAGAAGGCCTCTACGCGCCGGAGTCAGCAGCTGCGGCGCAGGTGCTGCGCCTTTCGCGCTACCGCGCTGCCCGCATCGGTGTCGACGTGAATCTGCACACCGGGCGCTGGTCATTCGAACAGGGTGTGAACTACTTCATGGACGGCGGCGGGCTCGATAAGGAAGCGGCGGAAGGGGAGGCGGCGGGCGCGGCGTCGTCTCCGACGCAGAAGATCAGCTACATCACCGGCAAGTGGCAGATCATGCACCTCCTGGGGCGCTACCGCGATGCGAAGGGGGCCGATTTCCGGCTCGGCCAGTTTCACGACGACCTGCTGGCACACGGTTCGCTGCCGGTGTCGATTCTGACCTGGATCCTGCTCGACGATCCGAGCGAGATCGAACGTGCCACCGGAATGAAGTTCGGCGCGAAGTAGAATTTACTCTTTGGAGGTGCGCGATGCCTGTAGTCGATAAATACGAGCCTGGGATGTTTTGCTGGATCGAGCTGGCCACGAACGACGTTGCGGCCTCGAAGAGCTTCTACACGTCGCTCTTCGGTTGGGAGACCAGCGACAATCCGAACCCTAACGGTGTCTACACGATGCTACAAAAGGACGGCCACGACCTCGGCGGACTGTACGAGAACAATGACGCTCCGCCGAACTGGGCGTCGTACGTTGCCGTGTCGAGTGCCGATGATTCCGCCAGGAAGGCCCAGGACCTCGGCGCGAACCTCATGGCCCCGCCGTTCGACGTGATGGATTTCGGCCGCATGGCCGTCGTCACCGACCCGCAGAGGGCGACGTTCTGCCTGTGGCAGGCGAAGAAACACATCGGCGCGACCATCCGCGGCGAGACCGGTACGTTGTGCTGGAACGAGCTGATGACGCCGGACACCGTTACCGCGCGCGACTTCTATGCGAAGCTCTTCGGTTGGAGCCTGAAGCCGAGCCCCGAGTACACCGAGATCAACGTCGGATCGACCGGGATCGGCGGGATGTTGCAGCTCACCCCCGACATGCAGGGAATGCCGGCGAACTGGGCTCCTTATTTCATGGTCGACGATTGCGACGCCACCGCCGACAAGGCGAAATCGCTCGGTGCCCAGATCTACGTGAAGCCGACCGACATCCCCAACGTCGGCCGCTTCGCCGTCATCGGGGATCCCCAGGGAGCGATGTTCGACATCATCAAGGTGGCGATGTAACGTTTCTGGCGTTTCTGGCCGCTGCTTGCGAGCGACGTCCGGCCCGGGGGGTGTCGCCGCAACGCGGCGCGTTCGCCGCGTTAGCGGCAACAGACGGTAGCCAGGGGTGCGAGCGTTTTTTGCGAGCACCCCTGGAAGCGGATGTAGTGGGCTTCGTGCCGCGTCAGCGGCACCGGAAGTCGTCGCAATCGTCATTCGTCGCGCTCGTCCAGTGCCGCTGACGCGGCACAATTTCAATGGACACACAACCAGGGGTGCTCGCAAAAAGCGCTCGCACCCCTGGCTACCTTCTTGAGCCGCTATCGCGGCGCTTCGCGATGTCCTACTTCTTCCGCGTGTAGGCGATGTCCATCATCTTGACCATCTTCCCGTCCGGGCCGGCGCCCCACATCTCGAGCGTGTGGTGATCGCTGTCGACGACCGTCACCTTCTCTTTGACGGGGGAGGCTTTTCCGGTCATCGGGTCGTCCATGGTCGAATTGAACGTGAATGAGTTGCCGGAGGCGTCGGCGTCGCCGGACGAGACCATCATCGCCGTGGTCATGTTGTCCATCCAGGTGCCGATGTACTTCTTCTTGATGTTGTCGTAGCCGGTGAAGCCGATACCGTGGAAGGGCATGTTCATGAACGTGCCGGAGAATTGCTGTTCGACCCAGCGGCCGTCGAGAGCCCAGGAGTTCTCGGACACGCCGCCGCCAATCGCCGGAGGGGCGCCCGGCTGCATGTACATCTTCACCTCGGCGTTGAAGGTGCCCACCATCGCGCCGAGCTTCTTGTGAGCGTCGCCCGGCGTGGCGGCTTTCATCATTGCGTCCATCTGCGCCTTTTGATCGGCGGCAGCTTGGGCCTTCGGGTCATCGGCGAAGGCGAGGGTGGCGGTAACAGCGATCAGGATAGTGGCGGCCAGGATTCTGCTGCGCATCAGTGTTCTCCTCTTTCGAATCAATTGTTGGGAACGAGGAGACGATTGTAATCCGCCGGGCGCGGACTCTACTTGCTGTAGACCGTGACCTCCGCCGATGAACCGACGGCGACCTGATCGGCCGGAGGACCGTTCCACGAAATTCGCACCGGAACGCGCTGCACCACCTTCACGAAATTGCCGGAAGCGTTGTCGGGCGGAAGGAGCGAGAAGGATGCTCCCGTGCCGCCGGAGAGGCTTTCCACCTTCCCTTCGAAATCCCGCCGGCCGAGCGCGTCGACGCGGATCGTGGCTCGCTGCCCGGGCCGCATGTCGGCCATCTGCGTCTCCTTGAAGTTGGCCAGAACGTATGTCGTTCGCGGCACCAACTGTACGACCGGCATTCCGGCGGTGACGTACGAACCGGCGTGGACCGCGAGCTTGGAGGCGATGCCGTCGCGCGGGGCGACGATCTTGGTGTACGAGAGGTTGAGCTGCGCCGCCTTGACCGCGGCCTCGGCGGTGGCGACGCGGGCGTGGGCAAGCCGGGCTTGCGCCTCCGCACCGGTGATCTGCGCCTGCACGGGCGTGCTTTGCTGCACTCGCCCCTGTGCAGTCTGCACATTGGCCTGTGCGGCTTGGCGGGCGTTCTGGTTTTCGACGAGCTTGGCCCTGGCCTGGGAGAGATCGGCGTCAGCCGACTCGTGCGCGGCGCGCGCGGCATCGACCTGCGCCTTCGAGATGTCGCCCTTTCCACCGAGCTCCTCGGCGCGCTGGAAGTCGAGTAGCGCCTTCAACGCGTTCGCGCTGGCGCGCGTGACGGAGGCACGCGCCTCATTGACCGATGCCGCCGAGCTGTCGACGTTCTCCTTCGAGCTTTGCAGCGCTCCCTGCGCCGAGGTGAGAGCGCCGCGCGCGGTCGCGGAAGTGACCGCGGTGCGGGCATCGGCGTCGGCCGCCTGGGCCTGTGCGGTCGCTAGATCGCCCTCGGCCTGGGCCAGTTTGACCTGCGCGTCCGAGGGATCGAGATCGACGATCGGCTGGCCGGCGTGGACCGGCTGATTCTCCGATATGTAGACAGCGGTCACCTGTCCGGCAACGCGCGACGCCACCGGCACGATGTCGGCGGAGATCTGCGCATCGTCCGTCACTTCCTTCCCGGCCGCGAGAAAGGCGTAGATGCCATAGCCAATCAGCAGCGCCAGAACGGCGACGCCGAGGATGAGATAAAGGCGTTTTGCTTTCGAGGAAGCGATGGCCGGCTCGTGCTCGGCGATCTCCGGCATGTTGCTGGCAGTTGTTTCAGTAGTCGTCATTTACATCTCCACATGTACGTCGATCTTCTCTCCAACCTTCGGCGCCTTCAGGAAGAAGACGAGCGGAAGGACGCAGAGAAACAGGATTCCTGAGAGGTAGAAGAGCTTCTCGAACGAGAGCATCATCGCCTGCTGCCGAAGCTGACCGTCGATCATCCGGGCGGCAGTCTGGCGCGCGGCGATGGCGTCGAGGCCGCGGGACTGGAGCATCCGCTGGATGGCGGCGATTCGCGAGGCCATGGCCGGCGATGAGATCGAGAAGTGCGGCAGCATGTCTCCGCGGGCTATGGTGCTGAAGCGCGCCAGCATCGTTGCGAACACAGCCAGCCCGACGGAACCGCCGGTTTGGCGGAGCAGCGCGTTAAGTCCGGTGGCGTCGGATAATCGGTGACGCGGAATCGTACTTAGCGCCATCGTCGTCAGCGGGATGAAGAGGCAACTGAAGGCAACGCCCTGGATGATCAGAACCTGGACCACGTCCCTGCTCGACGTCGCCAGCGTGTAGTGGCCCATCTGCCAGGCCGTATACGCGAAGAGGACGATGCCGAAGGCGACAACGAGTCGTGGCGAGACCTTGTTGTAGAGCCGGCCGACGATCGGCATCACCACGAGCATGCTCAGACTGCGCGGCATCATGGCCAGACCGGCTTGCGTTGCGGAATAGCCCAGGAGAATCTGCATGAAGAGCGGGATCAGAAACGTCACCGCCATCAGCATGGCGAACATGACCGCGCCGATCAGCGTGCCGGATGTGAAGACGAAGTCTTTGAAGAGCGAGAAGTCGACCGCCGGAACGCGCGCGCTCAACTCGCGAATGACCAGCGCCACCAGCGACACGACGGCTACCAGCGTGATGATCTTGATCTCGCCCGACTGAAACCAGTCGTTCCGGTTCCCCTCTTCGAGCACGTATTGCATCGTGCCCAGTCCGAGAAAGAGAAGAGCGATGCCGCTCCAGTCCATGTTCTTCCGCTGGCGTACCGCCATCGTATGCATGGCCGCGCGAACGTCGTCCGGCTCCTGTACGAAACGGGAGACCATCAGCAACGAGATGATCCCGATGGGGACATTGATGTAGAAGATCCACGGCCACGAGTAGTTGTCGACGATGTAGCCGCCGAGAGTCGGGCCGAAGGCGGGGCCGAGGACGACGGCCATGCCGAAGAGCGCCATGGCCATCCCTTGCTCCTTCGGCGGAAAGGTCTGTCGGAGGATGGCCTGCTCGGTCGGCTGCAGCGCGCCGGCGCCGAGGCCCTGGAGGATGCGGAAGAGGACCAGCAGCGGCAGGGTCCGCACCATCCCGCAGAGCGCGGAGCCAATGATGAAGAGCGCCAGGCAGACCATGTAGACCCGCTTCTGTCCGAACAGCCGCGCCAGGAAACCGGTCAGCGGCATGACCATGACCGTGGCGATGACGAAGCCGGTGGTAACCCAGGTGATCTGCTCGATGGTCACGCCGAGCGAGCCGGTGAGATGGGGGACGGCCACGTTGACGATGGAGGCGTCGATGGCGCCCATCAGCGTGCCGAAGGTGATCGACACGGTGACGAGCCATTTGTTGACCGGTTTGCGTGCCGGGTGAGTCATCGCGCCGCCGGCCGCGTCGAACGTCGCGGCTGCGGAGGTCACGGATGGTCTCCCGTCATGTACCGCCGGATCGCGCCGGTGGCGTGCTCGTAATCGAATTGCGCGGCCGCGGCGTCGGCCTGCGCGGCGATGGCGTCTTCATGCGCCTGCCGATAGCTGTCCTGTCCTCGATCGACTTCGACCGGCGAGCCGTATCCTGCCGCGCGGCGGTCCCGGGCGACGGTGAGAGCCTCCTCGGCAACCTGCACGCTTTCGTTCGCCACTGCCACTCGCGCCTCGGCGTTCTGCAGCGTCATCAGCGAGCGGCGGACGTCCTGCTCGACGTCGCGCTCGATCTGGGTGCGCCGGGTCTGCGCGTCGTGCAATTGCACTTTGGCGCGGGCGATGTTGGCGTTGATTTCGGCGTGAAACAGCGGAACGCCGAGGTTCGCGGCGATGCGGCGGGTCCAAAGAAGGTCGGTCGACCGGTTGCCGCTCAGGTCCCCTTCGAAATCGACCGAGACGCTCGGCAGCAGGCGCGCCTTCGCCGCATCGACGGTGAGCCGCGCCGCTTTCTCCTGCTCTTCCGCTTCGCGCAGCTCCGGACGCTGCGCGCGGGCGGTGGCCAGCGAGGTATCGACCGGGGGGATGGTGGTGGGGGCGGAGGCGGTATCTTCGATGACGACCTCGCGCGACTCATCGGCACCGATGGCGTTCAGCAACGCCAACGATGCGTTCTGCCGATCGTTCTGCGCGGCCAGCAATGCCTGCCTGGCACGAGCCAGTTGGACGTTTGCCTGGGCAACATCGAGGCGGGTACCTGTCCCGGCCTTGAATTCGTCCTCGGCCGTCTGAAGCAGTCGCGTGAAGAGGGCGATGTCAGCCTGCCGCGCGTCGATCTGCGTCTGCGCGCGCTGCGCGATCAGGTAGAGGCGAGCCACCGATGCCGCGACGTCGTTCTCCGCCTGCTCGTTCTGATAGTGGCTGGCGTTTGCGCTGCTCTTCAGCGACTGGTAGTGCCTCAGCGCGGCGAGGTTGAACACCTGTACCGCCGCCGCGAGTTGGGCATCGGTGACGTTGAAGGGACCGACGACGGGCGGCAGCCCGGGGAGCGAAAAGCCGAAGGTCTGCAGGTTGATCGACTGGTTGTAGCGGATGAACCTCGCGTCTGCCTGGGGCAGCAGGGCATTGAGTGCCTCGGACCTGGCGATGCGCGCAAGCTGCTCGTTGGAGCGCGCCAGCTCCGCTTGTGTCCCCGTCCCCAGGGCCATACGGATGGCCTCGCCGACCGTTAGATGGAGCGGCGTTGTCTGTGCGCGCGCACTGACAGCGATTGCGAAGAAGAGGAAGGGAAGTCGTTTCAAACACATGCAGTTGAGTTCGCCCCGGCGTGAGGCTGCAATTAGGCCGCCACCGAACGACCGTTCGGTTAGTTGGCAGGTAAAGGGATTTTTGGGGCGGGTCATTCCTGCCTGGGAGCGCGGGCGTCTCGCCCGCGCTTGTCCGGCAGGATGTTGCGAAGAAGCGCGTGCGGGACGCACGCGCTCCCAGGGGACAGACCTACCGCTTCGCCGCGGTCGTTTCCTCGACCGCAACGTGTGCCTCTACGAACTCCGGGTCCCACGGTTTGCTGATGACGCAGGAGTTGATGCCGCCGACGCCCATGCTCAGCTTGCCGCTGTAGCCACTGTCGATGGCACAGCCATCGCTGGAGACGAATTTCGCATCCTGGATTTTTACGTCGTCGTGCAGGTCGTCTTCGGCGAGCGCGGTCGGGTAGATGCGTCCCTTGGACATGCCGAGGTGCTGCGCGGTCAGCTCCCAGCCGCCGCCGACGGACATGCCGTGGCCGAAGGTGCCCTTACGCGCGGTGAAAAGGACTTCCGCGTGCAGCATCTCCAGCGAATTGGCGATCTCGCTGGCGTCGCCGGGGGTGGCCGTGGCGTGCATGTCCCAGGTGGTGACGTCCGAGGCCTGGACGTCCTCCATCGCCTTCTTCATCGCCAGCTGCGGACCGCCTTTCGACGGCGTGATGATGTGATGCGCATCTGATGATGTCCCGATGCCGACGATCTCCATGCCGACGGGACGGAAGCCGTGCGCCATCAGCTCCATGGCATCGCCGACGATCCAGACGCACGAGCCGCCGGCGATGTGCGTTCCCTTGAACGCGGTGAGGGGATGGGAGACGTCGGCGTCGGCGGAGAGGACGTTGGCCTTGTAGAAGGCGGAGATGACCAGCGGGTGCGGCGGGGGATCGGTCATGCCGACGACGACCGCCTTGGCCTCGCCGAGGTTGATGGAATCGGCGGCCATCTTGAGTGCCACGCCGAACGAGGCGCAGGCGGCCACCGGTGCGAACGCCGGCCCGACGATGCGGCCGATCATCGACACCTGCGAAGCCGGGATGTTGGCGATGTTCCAGAGCAGGTTCGGCGAGACGGATGCCCACGGTTCGTCCGGACATCCCCACTTCCTGTTCAAACCTTTGATTTTGTTCAGCTTCTGGCGGATCGTGCTCAGAGCTCTCGCCGAGCCCGTCGAGGGGGGCACGGGCTCCGACTGAATGTCAGCGGCTTCCGCCAGATACTGAACGAGCTCGTCGCTTTTCGGCGCCCAGAAGGCCTCCCAGACGTGTTTTGCGTCGATCCAATCTTCGTGGCCGATCGGGAAGTCTTTTGGGTCTTGCGGCGCATCGGGATCGTGTTGGCCGCCGATGTTGGCGCGCAGAGCCGCGCAGCGCTCGGGGGCTGCCCAGAATTCGTTCCACTTGCGGAAGGCGCGGTCGTAGGCCAGCGTCTCGGCCGCGGTAACCGTCAGCTCACCGAGGCCGGTGCCGACGTAGACGTGCGCCTGCGTGCCGAGGGATTGGAGATACTCCTCGATACCGGGATTTTGCGTCAGCGACTGGATGAAGGCGCCGATGCACGACTGCACCATCGGCCCCATCTTGTCTTTGAGCTGGCTGAACTTCGCCGGCGGGAAGCGCTGATCGAACCAGTCGTGGTAGGTTTCGAAATCAAATTCAGGATAGCCGACGAGGAAATTCGACGGTCCGAACCCTCTAAAAGGGGTGAGCCAACTTTCGGGGCGTTCCAGATTTCGCTCGAAGGAATCGATGTCCGGAGACTTCGGTGCCACCACGCCCCATCCGAAAACACCGATTCGTTTCCGTGCGTCCATGGGGGGCGCATTGTAAGCGAATCCTGTCAGGGAACTTGCATGGTGGCCTGAATCCGGCTTTGATCACTCCCTCGATGAGGTGTCCGTGAGAAAAACAGCGAGGCTGTCGCTTCTGATCCTGATGCCGCTGGCGCTTCTCGCCCCCGGCTGCCGGGGGAAATTGTCGTCAGCCACCACGACCGCACCAACGACGCAGACGATCGCACCCGCCGCCGGCCAGCCCTCCACCAACGGCGGCGATGCCGTTACCCAGACCGTCGACGTGGAAGACGGACGCTCCGAAGACGACGGCGGCGTGCTGACCAATCCACAGAAGACGAAGACGCCGGCGAAAGCGGCGGTCAAGCCGCCGGTCAAGAAGAAGTGACGGTGATCCGGGGCTTCGCCGTTGTCGGTTATCGGTTGTCGGTTGTCTGTGGATTCACGGCGTCGCGAGTAGCTCGAGCCCTGGCGTCAATCGGATACGTTACGGTCCGCCGAACCGATAACCGACAACCGACAACCGACAACGGCGAAGCCCCGCCACGAAGCCCCATATGAACTACGACGCATTCATCGAACGCGACCTCGACGCCATCCCTGCCGTGATCGGCGCGTTTCGCGCCGATCACACGACCGAGCAGACGTGGACGGCGGTCACGCGGTTTGCCGTGCTGGCCTTTGCACCGTCGCAGCATTCGAAACACGCCCTTCTGGCCTGCCTTTCAGCATGGGACCTTCGCGCCGCCTTCGGCGAACGATTCGATGATGCCATCGTCGAATGTGCGAAGTACGCTGCGGCGAGCCGCCAGCCGTGGAGCGAGCCTCCGATGCTCGATCCTCCGAAGCTCGCGTCCGATCAACGAGGCCATCTCGAGGACCTGCGCGCCGCCATCGCCGCGTCCGATCGCCTCCGCGCCGAGCGATGGCTGGCATCGCGTTACGCCGATCCCGATCTCGCGCACGACTACTTCACCGCCGCCTCCGACGATTTCGAAGACCTGGGCCACAAGCTGATCGTCGCCACTGCCGCCTGGCGGCTCGCCGATCTCCTCGGCGAGAAGGGGAGATACGCCATGCTTCGGGTGGGGGTGTGGGAGATGGCGGCGTACGGGGGGCGGGAGCCGGGGGTCGGGGATCGGAGTACGACGCCTGATCTCGAATCCCTTTGCGCCTCGCTCGTTACAAACATCGTCGCTGACGGCGGCGATATCGTGAGTGCCCACGAGTTGTTTCTCTTCGATGCCGCGCTCCAGACTGGCGATGACACAGTGATCCGCCGCGTTTGCGACCACCTTCGCGACATCAACCCCACTCCGACCCCCGACCGCCGGCTCCCGGCTTCCGAACCCCCCGTCTATCGCTTCGCGCGCGACTACGGCGCCTGCCTCAAGGCGCACGCTGTTGCCAATCGTCTGCATTCGCGGTTCCCCAACGTCGACTTCGGTGACATGCTCGCGGCCGTGCATCAGAGTCTCGATACGGCGCCGTCATTCGAAGGGATGTCGTTTGCGTAGAGCACTGCCGCTCGTAGCGCTGCTCGTTGCTTCGTATGCCAGCGCGCAGTCCCTGCCGGCGCTCGCGGAGCGGATTGATGCGATCACGTCGACGCCGCCGCTCGGAGCGGCGATCTGGGGCATTTACGTCGCCGACGATTCCGGGAAAACGCTCTACGCGCACAACGAGCAGACGCTCATGACGCCGGCGTCGAACCGCAAGCTCTTCGCGGCCGCGGCGGTGGCATCGTGCAATTCCCTCGACCGGCAACTGACGACGGAGCTCTGGCGCGACGGCGACGACGTCATCCTCCGCGGCGGCGGCGATCCGTCGCTGGGCGGAAGGTGGGCGTTCGACCGCGATGCCGTCTTTTCGCCGTTCATCGCCGCGCTTCGTGCCCGCGGGATCGCCGAGGTGCGCGATGTGATCGCCGACGCCTCGCTCTTCGATCGGGTCAGGGTTCCTCCGAGCTGGAAGGTCGGCAACCTCGGCAGCGACTACGCCGTTCCGACCGACGCGCTGGCCTACAACGAGAACGTGGTGGGCGTCGTCGCCGTCCGCTGCGCGCAGCCGATCGTCGCCACAGATCCGCCGTTCGTTCCGGCCACGGCGGCGGTTCTGTGCGGAGCCGGAGAGCCGAACGTTCTCTCCGATTCCAGCAACGCCATTGCCATCTCCGGCAACATGCCGGAGCACCTCCAGTGGCTCGCCGGCATTGGCGATCCCGCGCTCTACGCGGCCCAGGCGCTGCGTGATGCCATGCGCCGCGCCGGTATCGGGGTAACCGGCAAGGCGGCCGTCAACGTCGCGCCGCGTGTTTGGGGCGAGCGGCTGGCCATCATCGAATCGCCGCCTCTGTGGCAGATCCTCTCGGTCGTCCTCAAGCCGAGCCAGAATCTCTACGCCGAGATGCTCTTCAAAGGCCTGTCGGCCGGCGGCGCGCAACCGGCGTCGTATGCGGCCTCGGAGGAGATCGAACGGCGGTTTCTGACGACCGAAGCCGGCATTCCGGATGGCGACTTCCACTTCGTCGACGGTTGCGGCCTGTCGCTCGACGACCTGGTCACGCCGCACGCGATCGTGACCCTGCTGCGCTGGATGAACGAACCGGTACGGCGCGGCATCTGGTCGCTGATGCTGGCGCAGCCCGGTGAGGAGGGGACGCTACGCCGCCGTCTGCTTCCGCTGGCCGGCCGTCTGCACGGAAAGACCGGCAGCATCAACGGCGTGAACGCCCTGAGCGGCATCCTCGAAAACCCCGACGGCACCCACCGCTACTTCTCGATCATCATCAACCACCACACCGGCGATTCGAGCGAAGCGCTGCACGCAATCGACGCGGTGGTGGCTGAGATTGCGAGGTAACCGCGGACTGCGACGGCGGGTTGTCGGTTGTCGGTTATCAGTTGTCTCGGCGTTACGACTGGGTCGTTTACCGTCACCGCATTCAACCGACAACCGACAACCGACAACGCGGAGAAGCCGCAGCTCACACCAGCATCGAGAAGTCGCGGACGGCCTGCCGCAGCCGGTCGAGGTGACGATCATCCTCGGTGATCCGTCGCTTGAGCTCCTCGGCGAACGGCAGGTCGTTCCGGCGCTCATCGGCCGTGCCGTGCGATTCGAGGAAGTCGATCCACTTATCGGGATCGCCGTCGAACAACGAAAAAAGCATGTGGATGCGCGCGAAGTTTGCGACCAGCACCGACAGATTCGCGGTTTCTACCCAGTCGTAGGTCTCGACAGCCATTGCCTGCACGGAGAACCCCCTGAACTAGGAGTGACGGAAAGGCGTCTGTCCCTACCCCCTGAGCCGAAAATAAAATTTATTTACTCAATCGCCGCGAGCTCAGCCGTTTGGCCGTTCCACGTTCCGTACGACAGGCATCGTACGCAGGTGAACGTGTACTCGGCCAGGCCGGTGGTGGGATTCTCCGACGATTCGACCTCGAGCTCCGACTGGCAGCGATAGCAGAGGTTGGCGTCGCCGCGCTCGATGTTCTCCAGAAAGCCTTCCACCTGCTGCCGGTGAAACTCCATCTGCCGAGGCCGCTGCGGAATGGTGATCGACTCCTTGCCGCGCGGGCAGGTCAAGACGATGTGGTCGGCGAAGGTGGTCTGGGCGAAGCTGCCGGCCATGATCACGCCCGGGTGCTTCGGACACGCCACCGGTTTCCCTGACCAGTACGCGCGCGCCAGATCGCGAAGTTGTTGTACGTCGTTAGCCATGAGTCGAAGTTTATCCTGACGCGCCGCGAAGCGGAGCGTCAGGATCTCTGGTGCGCCCGCGCCGACGTCGATCGGAGCAGCCAAAGCCGATGCCGCTGAGGTTATGCGAATGCAAGGACGGCATGGGAAACGGGTTTGGATCATTTCGAACCTCCCGTCGATGACAAGTGACGAGCTTGTGTCTGACCATCGGAGCTTGCTCACCGGACGCTTGACCTCTGGCTGCCACGGGTAGGAATTGAAGATCAACGCGTATTCCTCCAGGGCACCATGGGGGCTGATTCGTAGACTCGTATGGCCCGCAAACCCTCCACGAGGGGGTCGATATCAGACGCGTATGACCTCAAGGCCACTACGGGGAGGGGTGAATACCAGACATGCATGAGTCACGGCCTCCGCGAGGGGGGTGAATACCAGACGCGTATGACCTCAAGGCCATCGTCAGTTCGCGTGACGCAAGCGCGGTTGATATTGCCCCCCATCGCGATTGATATTGACCCCCATCACGAGTGATCTTGACTCCCATCGCAAGCCGCGTGAGACAGTCGCAAGTGATCTTGGCCCCGATCTCAAGTGATCTTGACCCCCATCGCCAGTCTTGCGACGTCAATCGCGAATGACTTCGAGGCCATCGCAGTCGTGTAAATGCCAGGAGCGTATGACCTTCAAGTTGCGCTGACGAGGCACGAGCGCCGTCCGTCTCGGCGGCCAGCCACCCCGGGTAGCCGGCGAGACGCCAGCGCTCCGTCAGCGCTTCGCCGCCTCGATCTCTCCGAAGACCCTGAGAAAGTTCCCGCCGAGGACCTTCTCCACGTCCCCCTCGGACAATCCGCGTTCGAGCAGTCGTGCGGTCAGGAGCGGCAGACCGGCCGCTGTCTGGAGACCGGTTGGCAGCGCGGGGACGCCATCGAAATCGCTGCCGATGCCCACATGGTCGATGCCGGCCACCTCGGCGGCGTGGAGGATATGGTCCGCGGCATCGTCCAGCGTCGCCTGCGGGCTGCCGAGGGTGTTGAACCATTCGAGGTAGAGGTCCCAGTCGGTGGCATCGTTCGGCATCTCCTCGGTGCCGGCAGCGGAATCGCTGTTTATGCGTTTCTGCGAATTCATGATCACCTGCGCCACCGCATCGCTCAGGAACGCGGAGAAGAAGTTGATCATGCAGACGCCGCCGTTCCTGGCCAGATCGCGAAGCATGTCGTCGGTCATGTTGCGGGGATGGCGGCAGATGGCGCGGCACGACGAATGCGTCGCCACGACCGGCACGCGGGTCGTTTCCAGCACCGCGTAGAAGGCCGCATCGGAGACGTGCGAGATGTCGACGATCATGCCGAGGTCGTTCATCGTGCGCACGACGTCGCGGCCGAAATCGGTCAGACCGTTGTGCCGTCCTGCATCGCCCGACGAATCGCACCAGTTGTTCGTGTTCACGTGCGTCAGGGTCAAATAGCGGGCCCCGAGGGCGTAGAAATCGCTCAGGATCGACAGCGAATCCTCGATGGCGTGCCCCCCCTCGACGCCGATCATGATGGCTGTCTTCCCATCGACTTTGGCCTGACGAATGCCCGCGGCATCAGTGCAGAAAGTCAGCATTTCGGGCTGACGCTTCACCTCGGCGTGAATGAGATCGATGGCCCGATAGGCAAACCGCGCCGCCCCCCGTCCCGCATAAAACGGCGGCACATACGCGGCGAAGAACGATGCGGTGATCCCCCCCTCCCGCATCGTTTTCAGATCGAGCTGCGCCTCGGGGTCATGCTCGTCGAGGTGCAGGTTGTGGCGAAGGAGTCTGTACGGCGTGTCGCAATGCCCGTCGACGATGATGGCGCGGTTGTGGAGGGAGTTCGTAGTCATTGGTGGGATCGTACTTCACGAGGAAGGCTCATCCGCAGATTACGCAGATAGACGCAGATGGAGGACGCTTTTTATCTGCGTTCATCTGCGTACTCTGCGGATAGTCTTTGTCGGAAAGTACACTACGCGCCGCAATGAACCTCTCCAGGCAGATCGCGTGGCGGTATTTGCGGCGGCCGACGGACCGGCTGGTGTCGGCGGTCGGGTTTGTCTCGGTGCTGGGGCTGGTGATCGGGGTGATGGCGCTGGTGATCTCGATGGCGCTGATGACCGGATATCGCGGCGATTTGCAGCGGAAGTTACTCGGCGGGAACGCGGAGATCTTCGTCTACTCCGTGGGCGGGCCGATCGCGGATACGGACCGGCTGGTGTCGCTGGTTCGGGGGGCGCCGGGTGTCGCCGAGGCGGCACCGGTGCTGTTCAAGAACGCGTTGGTGACGACGGAGCGGATCTCTACCGGTACCGAGGTGATGCTGAAAGGGATCGAGCCTAAGCGGGGCAAAGACTCGCCGATGATCGCGAAGATCGTCGGATCAGGGAGTGGTTTTGACAGCGCTGAAGGGGAGCGGGGAGTGGCCATTGGTCGCTACCTGGCCAAGAAGCTGGGGGTGACGAAAGGGCAGTCGATCAGCATCACGGTGCCGGTCGAAGACAGCGGCAGCTTCCTGCCGCGCAGCGCGTCGTTCGTGGTGACGAACGTCTTCGACACCGGTTTCTACGAGTTCGACGCTCGCTGGCTCTTCATCGATCTGCGCGAAGCCGAGGCGCTGCTCAACGCTCCCGGCGCGGCGAACCTGCTCGAGGTGAAGCTCGTCCCCGGCGCGGACCTCGACCTTGTCGCGCGCAGCATCGATGCTCGCACCGACCATCGCTACGCCATCAGCGACTGGCGGGACATGAATCGTCAGCTTTTCTCGATGTTGAAGATCCAGCAGCTAGTGCTCTTCATCGTCATCGGCCTGATCGTCTTCGTCTCGACGTTCAACATCGTCTCGACGCTGATCATGACGGTTCACGAGAAACGGAAGGAGATCGGCATCCTCTCGTCGATGGGGGCGGAGTCGGGGACGGTGAGCCGCATCTTCGTTTGGTACGGGACGATGGTCGGCCTGCTGGGCACGGCCACCGGCATGCTCCTCGGCGTGGTGATCTGCTGGGTGATCACGCGCTACAACCTGGTGTCGTTCCCTCCCGAGATCGCCCAGGTCTATTTCGTCTCGTCGATCCCGTTCGTGACCAGGCCGATCGATCTGGGGATCATCGCCGCGTTCTCGCTGATCGTCTCCTTCGGTGCGACGATCCTGCCGTCGTTGCGGGCGGCACGGTTGAATCCGGTAGAGGCGTTGAGGCACGAGTAGACGGGGTTGCGGGGTCTCGCGGTTGTGCGGTCCATCCTGACGGCGAGCGCAGCGAGCCTGTCAGGATCTCCGGTGAGACCGCGCGGCAGTCGGGTCCAGCAGAGCCCTCGCGATTCCACCGGACATCCTGACAGGCTCGCTGCGCTCGCCGTCAGGATGGACTCGCAGCGAGACCGCGCAACCCCGCCTATAATCCCCGCCGATGCCTGCCCGACTCATTCTTGAAGATGGAACTGTGTACGACGGAGAGCCGTTTGGCTCCACGGCCGATGCCATCGGCGAAGTCGTTTTCAATACCTCGCTGACCGGTTACCAGGAGATCGCCACCGATCCCTCGTATCGCTTTCAGATCGTGGTGATGACCTATCCGCACATCGGAAACTACGGCATCGAGGCTGCCGTGGCCCAGAACGAGAAGCCGCAGGTGGCCGGCTTCGTCGTCCGCGACGCCATCGCCGAGCCGTCGAATGCGCATTCGGAGATGTCGCTGGCTGACTACTTCGCGGGCAACGGCATCTCGGCGATCCAAGGCCTCGATACGCGCGCGCTGACGCGCAGGATCCGCAACGAGGGGGCGATGCGCGGCATGATCACCAGCGACAACGCCCGCGGCGTGGACAGCGTGGTCGAAGAGCTCCTCCGCGCGCCGTCGATGAGCGGACTCGATCTCGTGCAACGCGTGACCGCGCTCCGTCCCTACACGTTCGACGAGCCGCCGGCGCATGCGACGAAGCGGATCGCTCTCTACGATTTCGGCGTCAAGCGCGACATCCTGCGGCATCTGTCGCGGCAGGGCTGCGACGTGACCGTCTATCCGGCCACGACGCACGCGGATGAAATCCTGGCGCAGCGTTTCGACGGGGTGATGCTGTCGAACGGTCCTGGCGATCCCGAACCGGTGACGTACGCACAGGAGAACATCCGTCACCTCATCGGGAAGGTGCCGATCTTCGGCATCTGCCTCGGCCATCAGCTTCTCGGTCTCGCCCTTGGCGGACGAACCTACAAGCTGAAGTTCGGTCACCGAGGGGGGAACCACCCGGTCAAGGACCTTCGCAACGGACGGGTGGAGATCACCGCACAGAATCACGGCTTCTCCGTCGATCCCGACTCGCTACCCGACGCCGACGTCGAGCCGACACACATCAACCTCAACGATCAGACCCTGGAAGGTTTCCGCCACCGCCGCGAGCCGGTCGTGGCCGTGCAGTACCACCCGGAGGCGGCCCCCGGTCCGCATGATTCCTTTCACCTCTTCGGCGAGTTCATGACGTTGATCGACGAGTGGAAGGGGTAGCGGATCAATCCAGGGCGATGATTCCGTCTTTCCAGAGCTTGTAAAAGATGAGCAGGGCATCCGGCTCGCGGATCGGGGAGATCTTGATCAGCGAGCCGAGGTCCCACTGGCCGTTGATGCGCGAGAGCAGGAAGCCCTCGTTCGGCGTGAAGTTCATCTGCGTGATCTCTTCGAGCTCCTTGGCCACGCGCGGCACTTTCGAGTCGTGCAGTCCCTGGCTGCGCAGGTCGGAGAGGATGGCGGATTCCGCCCCTTTGATGGCGTTGCGCACGCGCTGATGGCTAGGATCGAGGTTCTCCGCCGCTTTCAGGAAACGCTGCGCCTTCTCGTAGTCACGCCCGCGCAACGACTGCTGGGCGCGGGAGATGAGCGAGAGGATCTCGTCGTCTTCCGATGTGGAGTCGTCGAACGGGGCCTCCTCGACTTTCGTCTCCTCCAGGATCGTCGGATCGGCGAGTTTTACGTAGCCTTCGCGGGCCAGGTGATAGACGGTCGAGGCGACGTTGAACGAAGACGAGCGGCTTTCGAGGACGATCTCGGCGAGGGAGCGGCGGCCGTCGATGGCGCTTGCGACCGTTCGTTGGGCATCGTCTTCCAGCTCTTCGAGGGGAACCTCTTTCACGATCGAAGGCACGAGGGCTTCATGACCGATCAACGTGTGAATGCGGCCCCACTCGTCGACGCGCCGCGTTCCCTCCATGATCAGGCCGGTGACGTCGACCTGCAGCGGGATCATCTCCATCTGCGGCAGCTCGTCGTCGATGAACTCGAACTCTCCCTCGTTCCAGAGAAAGATGTCGTAGATCTCTTCCTCGGCCTTGCGGCGCATGAGGCGCTGGAGGTCCTCCTCGTTGATGACGTCGATCATCACCAGGATCTTGCCGAGCAGGATCCGCGACTGCGCCTGGACCTCCATCGCTTTCATCAGCTCCGGCTCGGTGATGTAGCCGTGGCTCATCAGGAACTGGCCGAGATACTCGCGGGGATCGTTGGAGGCGGAAGAGATCACCCGGCCGTTTCGAAAGAAGATCTTCTTCTCGACGGCCTTGTTCCTGACGCGGAGCGTGCCGGTTTTCTGCCCGAGGCTCAGCCACTGGAGCAGATCGCCCGGAAGCATCGTTTTCAGATTGCCGCTTACGCCCATGATCGAGTTGTGAGCAAAAAGGGGGTGAATTATACCGAGCGGGCCGGGTACGCCCCGTTATCATTGCCCGCGCCATGAACGGGGAGAAACTCTTCTTCAATTCCGACGATCTCGCCGAGCGCCACTTCGACGCCGCCACCGACCTCGGCGAGCCTGGACGTTTCCCCTACACCCGCGGCCCGCAGGCCTCGATGTACCAGGGCAAGCTGTGGACGATGCGGCAATACGCAGGTTTCTCGACCGCCGCGGAATCGAACAAGCGCTATCGCTACCTGCTCGAGCGGGGGACGACCGGACTCTCCGTGGCCTTCGATCTACCGACGCAGATCGGGATGGATTCCGACGATCCCCGCGCCCGCGGCGAGGTTGGCAACGTCGGCGTGGCCATCGATTCGATCGACGACATGGAGAGGCTCTTCGACAGCATCCCGCTCGACCGCGTCTCGATCTCGATGACGATCAACGCGCCGGCGTCAATCCTCCTGGCGCTGCTTCTGGTCGTGGCCGAGCGGCGCGGCATCGCCTGGACGACGTTGTCGGGCACGATTCAGAACGACATTCTCAAGGAGTACGCGGCGCGGGGAACGTACATCTTTCCGCCGGCGCCGTCGCTCCGCATCGTCACCGACATCTTCGAGTTCTGCGGGAAGGAGGTGCCGCGCTGGAACACGATCTCGGTCTCCGGGTACCACATCCGCGAGGCGGGATCGACGGCGGTGCAGGAGGTGGCTTTCACGATCGCCAACGGCCTGCAGTACGTGCAGGCGGCGGTGGAGCGGGGTCTGGACGTCGATTCGTTCGCCCCGCGCATCTCGTTTTTCTTTAACGCCCACAACGACTTTCTCGAAGAGGTGGCCAAGTTCCGTGCCGCCCGCAAGCTTTGGGCCGAGCTGATGCGCGAGCGCTACGCGCCGAAGGATCCGAAGTCGCTGGCGCTCCGCTTTCATGCCCAGACCGCCGGCTCGACGCTGACGGCGCAACAGCCGGAGAACAACGTCGTGCGCGTGGCCTATCAGGCCATGGCGGCGGTGCTGGGCGGCTGCCAGTCGCTGCACACGAACTCGCGGGATGAAGCGTTGGCTTTGCCGACGGAGGAGTCGGCAACGATCGCCCTGCGCACGCAGCAGGTGCTGGCGCACGAGACCGGGGTGACGCGCTACGCCGATCCGCTGGCCGGATCATACGAGATCGAGTCGCGCACGCTCGACATCGCCCGCGAAGCGCGAGCCTTGATCGAGCGCATCGATGCCATGGGCGGCGCGCGCGAGGCCATCGAGTCGGGCTTCGTCCAGCACGAGATTGGCGAGTCGGCGTATCAGGCTCAGCGCGCGCTCGAAGAGAAGAGAGCGATCGTCGTCGGCGTGAACGAGTTCACCGGCGACGGCTCGGCGACGCTGCCGATCATGGAGATCGATGAAGCGGTCGAGCGCGACCAGGTTGAGCGCGTGCGCGCGTTTCGCGCAAACCGGAAGGGCGACGGCTCCGCCGCGCTATCCGCACTCGATGCCGCCGCCCGCGAGAACCGCAACCTCATGCCCTTCATCGTCGAATGCGTCCGGCAGGATTGCACGGTGGGGGAGATTGTGAGCAAGCTGAAGGAGACCTTCGGCGAGCATCGGGATCAAGGGTTCTGATGCTGCGCAACGCGCGTAGCGCAGTTACAACAACCCCACCTTCCCCCTCACCTCAACCTCCAGCGCGTTCATCTCGCCATCATCCGTCTCGTGGTCGTAGCCGAGGGCGTGGAGGATACCGTGGAGGATCAGGTAGCGGACCTCGGTGGCGAGGGAGTGGCGTTGGTCGGCGGCCTGCCGGCGGGCTTGATCAGCGGAGATGACGATGTCGCCTAGAGGGCGGCCGTGGGCCTGGGGATCGGCATCCGAGGCATCAGCGGGGAAGGTGAGGACATCCGTGGTCTTGTTCTTCTTGCGGAACTGACGGTTCAGCGTGCGCATCGCATCGTCGTCGACGATGGCGATCGAGACCTCGTTGATGTCGTCGTCGACGCGAAGGACGATCAGGACCTTGCGAACGAACTCGGCGATCTCGCGGCGGCTGAAGCGGGGGACGGCCGCACCGCTGACTTCAATGTTGACTTCGACGTTCGTCAAACTTTCTCCTGCTTCTCGCGCGCTTCGCGCTCGCGGTCGGCGCGCTCGTAGGCGGAGACGATTCGCTGCACCACCGGATGACGGACGACGTCGCGGTCGGAGAAGTCGAAGAAGCGGATGCGGTCGATGTCGCCGAGGATCTGCCGGACCACGCGCAGACCGGACTTGGCGCCGGTGGGGAGATCGACCTGGGTCACGTCGCCGGTGACGACCGCCTTGGCGCCGAAGCCGAGGCGGGTGAGGAACATCTTCATCTGCTCGGGCGTGGTGTTCTGGGCCTCGTCGAGGATGATGAAGGCGTCGTTGAGCGTGCGGCCGCGCATGAAGGCCAGCGGCGCGATCTCGATGATGCTCCGCTCCATCAGCTTCTCCACCTTTTCGAAGCCGATGATGTCGTAGAGCGAATCATAGAGAGGCCGCAGGTAGGGGTTCACCTTCTCGGCGATGTCGCCGGGAAGAAAACCGAGGCGCTCGCCCGCTTCGACCGCGGGTCGGCAGAGGACGATGCGTTTCACGTTCTTGTCGGCCAGCGCGCCGGCCGCGGCGGCCACGGCCAGGAAGGTCTTGCCGGTTCCAGCCGGTCCGATGCCGAACGTGATGTCGTTGTCCTGCATGGCCTGCAGGTACATCTTCTGGGCCACGTTGCGGGGCGTGACCACGCGACGCACCGATGCTGTCACGGCGTCATCGGTGAAGAAATCGACGAGGCTGGCCTCGGGGCGGTCGCGGAGCACGCGCATGCCGGTGTTGATGTCGGAGCGTTTGAGCGGATAGCCCTGCTCGATCAGCTCCTGCATCTGCGCCAGCAGCTTCTCCACCGGCGCGACGTTGTCCGGTGCTCCGCTGACGAAGATCTCGCCGCCGCGGGACGAGATCTTCACAGTGAACTCGTCTTCCAGCATGCGCAGGTTTTCGTCGTGATTCCCAAAGAGGGTGTGGGTGCCTTCGTCGTCGAGGGTTAGTTCCATTCGGACCTTTCGTTCATAAAAACCAATGGTGAATGTCGAATGTGAGTGTTGAATGAAAAACCCACCAAGCCATTCCACATTCAACATTCAACACTGAACATTGAACATTCAACATTTCGCCTTTGACTCTCAGTACCGAGCCATCCCCGGCTCGATCTCGATCGCCCACCGATCGATCCCGCCGGCCAGCGACAGCGCATCGAAGCCGTTCTGCGACAGCCACTGTCCGGCCATCATCGATCGGCCGCCATGATGGCAGTAGAGCACCACAGCGCGATCGCGCGGGATCTCCTGCAAGTGCTGGGGCAGCGTGTTCATCGGAATGAGGATCGATCCCGCGATCGTGCAGATGGCTGCTTCGACGTCTTCACGGACATCGATGAGCGTCGGCCGGTTCTCGCCGGCGAGACGTTGCTGCAATTCAGTCGGTGTGATTTCTGCGATTGGCATCGGTTCCTTTGGGTTTCGCGGTCTCGCGGTTACGCGGTCTCGGGGTTTGGCCGCACAACCTCGAGACCGCGAGACCTCGCAACTTCGAATAAGGTAATCCAGACCTCGCCGTATTCGGCACGGCGGATCGATTTCAGTCGTTTTGTCTCGATCGTAAACGGTTCGGTACGGCGCTGGTGCTCGATAGCCACGATGCCCTGTTCGCCGACGGGGACTTCGTCATCAATGGCGGCAAGAAGATCATCGTAGCGGCCGAAGGAGTATGGCGGATCGGCGTAGACGATGTCGAAGGGGCCGCCTCCGAGCCGGGGGATCGCAACGAAGACATCCGCGGCGATCGCCGTGACCGGCGCGTTCCACTCCTTCGCCAGACTCGTGATCGCCGCTACGCTCTGGCGATCGTGCTCGATGGCCGTCGACGAGGCCGCGCCGCGCGAGACCGCCTCAAACGAGAAGACGCCGCTTCCGGCGAAGAGGTCGAGGAAACGCGCCCCTTCGATGCGCGCACCGGCGATGTTGAAGAAGCCCATCCGCGCGCGCTCGGACGTCGGCCGCGTCTCGCGGGGAGGGACGGGGACGCGACGCCCCCGCAGTGTGCCGGTGGTCACGCGGAGCGTATTCAGCGGCTGGCCGCTCCCGGGGTTCCGATGAAGTAGTTGTAGAGGTCTTTCACGTCGACGTAGATCGTGGTCGGGTTACTGAGGCAGCGCAGCTCGACGATCTTCCCGCTCACGACGCGCGTCACCTGGTAGATCTTCTTGTCGTCGCCGACGAGCTGGTCGCCCGCTTTGGGCATGTAGCCGGCCACGCTGTTCGTCACGGCGCGGTCGAGGTAGATGGCGCGCATCAGGTCCTGCATCAGGACCACCTGATCGGAGAGCGTCTTCGGCATCGTGGACATCGGGTCGAACTGCCGCTCGACGAAGTTCATCTGCGGGTCGTAGACGCGGAGCAGGGCATGGCGTGTGTCGCGCGGTTTGCTCAGCTCGCCGCCGTTCACCTTCGCCAGAGCCGTGGTCGAGATCGAGCGCAGGTAGATCGCCAGCGCATCGGCGGGGATGATCACCTTCTTGCGGATCGGGCCGCCCGCGCCGCGCGACTCCACCACAACCAGTCCTCCTTCGAAGATCGAGAGCCGCTGATAGACGGCGCTCGTGCTCATGCTGTAGTCGACGAGCGGCTTCGGCAGGCGGCCCTCGATGCGCTGGGAGCCGATGGCCTGCCTGCAGTCGGCGAGTTCCGGGATCTCGTATTTCTTGAGCTTCTTCCGGTCGCCCTCCGTGAGGGGGATGGCGATGGCGCCGCCAAGAGGGGCCGGGTCGACCTGGGTGATGTCGTGCATCGGAGGTGGCTGAGGCGCCTCCTCCAGCCCGCGTACCTCCGGCAGCGTCTGCGGTGGCTGCGACTGCGCCGCGAGAGGGGCCGCGGCGAGGAGGAGGATTGCGAAGATGGGAAGGCGGTGCATGGTACGTACGAGTTGTCGGTTATCGGTTATCGGTTATCAGTTATCAGTTGTCGGGTGACTGCTCCTTGCCTGTCTGACAACCGATAACCGACAACCGACAACCCGCAACGGCGTTCACTCTTCTGTTTCACTGACCTCCGTCGACGGACTACTCGAATCAAGGTACTTGATCGCCATCTCCTTCGCAAACGCCCGCGCCTCGTCGAGTTGGATCTCGCCTGTGAATACCGCTTCGCGGGTCCGCTCCAGCGCTTTGGCGACATGCGGCCCGGGAGGGACCTCGAGGTCGTTGCCGCGCAGGGGAAGCTTGAATGACTGGAACTCCAGGAACCGCTCCACGTTCGGCCGTTCATCGGGGACGGTGGCGGCAACGATGCTCAGCATTTCCGGCGAGACCTGTTCGAAGAGCCGGAAACGCTCGAGGTCGGACGACGTCTCCGAAAGGGCGTCGGTGTACCGCAGCAACTCGTTGGCCAACTGCACCACGTTACGGGCCCGTTTCTGCGAGAAGCCGGAGCCTTCGAGATCGACCGGCGAGGCATCGCCGTGCAGCAGTGCCGCGGTGTACATCACCTGGCGATCGAGCTCCGTGCCCGCCAGGGCGGAGGCGGTGCGATCGAGGCGCGGGCCTAGGCCGGGGTCGGGGGGCCTGCTGCCGAAGAGCACCTCCAGCACGCCGGCGGCGCTCAGTGCGGCGACGGAATGCGGCGCGTTGTCCTCATCGAAGGCGAGGAAGAGCTCGCGCCAGACGCGCTCGCGGGCGATGGTGGCCAGCGCGCCGGATGCGACCGCGTTTTCCAGCAGGCGCGCGGTGCCTGCCTCGAGCGAAAAGCCGAGGCGCGTGGCCAGGCGGACGGCGCGAAAGATCCGCGTCGGATCGTCGACGAAGCTCTGATCGTGAAGCACCCGAATCGACATCGCGGCCAGATCGCGAGCACCGCCGGCCGGATCGTGAAGCTCGCCGGTCATCAGATCGACGGCCATGGCGTTGATCGAAAAATCGCGCCGAAGCAGGTCGTCCTTGAGATGCCCGGCCGTCACGGTCGGCAGTGCGCCGGGGGAGCGGTAGCGTTCCTTGCGTGCCGTGGCGATGTCGATCTCCGGCTGTCCTTCGGCGGTTACCTTGTACGTCAGGAATTGCGGAAACGAACGGAGCCGGCCGCCGACAAGTCTTGCCAGCGCCCGGGCCAGCGTGGAGCCGCCGTCTTCAAGGGTCAGATCGATGTCGATGACGTCGTGCCGCCCCAGCATCAGATCGCGGACCGGACCACCGACCAGGAACGGCCGCAGCGCTTTCTCCGCGGCGACTTCCTTCACGAGATCGAGGGCGCGTTTCTGTGGGTTCGGAAGGTCTTCGAGTCGGATCATTGGAGAATGGATTCGTAGAGTTGCGTCAGCGCCCGGGCGCGGTGCCGGGGGCGGAACTTCGAGGCCGTTTGCTGCGCGGCCACGACTTTCGTATGACGGAACTCCTGCTTAAACAGGGTGGCTAGTATCGCATGAGTCCATTCGTTCGGATCGCGTGGCGGAACGAGCACGCCTGTCCGCCCTTTTTCCAGCCGCTGCGTGTTGATGGCCGTTCGCGAGCCGATGACCGCCGTTCCCGCCGCAATGGCCTCGGCGACGAAGCCGTCGAAGTCGTCTTCGTCGACGGACGGGTCGGCCCAGACATCCACGCCTTGTAGATCGGAAGGGGATGGGGGCGCATCGAAGAGCAGCCAGTCGACGTCGTCGCGAAATCGATGAATGCGAGCCGCGGTCTGCTCGATGAGGTTGTTCACCGCTCTCCGTCGGTAGCTGCCGACGGTGGCCCGGTTGCGGGGTTGCTGTGTTTCTCGGTTGCTGAAGTAGATATCCTCGACCGCCTCGGGGATGAAGGTATCAGTCACTTCCTTGAGTGGCGTGATGACGTGATGCGGCTGGACGCTCTGGCGGAAGCGGCGCGCCTTCGGCTCGGCGTTGCTGACGTAGGGAAGCCCGATGTCGCGAACGGCCTTCGGATCGAAATCGTGCGGCGCGTAGACGTGGACGACGTCGGCGTTTGCGATCTCGCCCAGGCGGACATCGTGCTCTTCGGCGAGCGACGCGAGATCGATCCGCTGCGACTTGCGCTCGTATTGGGACGCGCCGGGGAGGAGGAGTTGGGCGATGATCACGGTGTCATTGTGAGCGAAGCTCCGGGTAAACCATTGTCCGGGCGCGCGAGAGGGGCGATCATTGTCGCTCATGAGCACGAGCACAAACCGGATCACCTCCCTCGATCTCATGCGCGGCGTCGTCATGGTCCTCATGGCCCTCGACCACGTACGCGTCTACTCGGGACTCCCGGCCGGCGGCCCGACCCCAGGAATCTTCTTCACGCGCTGGATCACGCATTTCGTCGCGCCGGCGTTCGCCTTTCTCGCGGGCACGGCCGCCTACCTGCACGGACGGCGGCTCGCGGACCGCGGCGCGCTGGCGCGCTATCTCGTCTCACGTGGACTGCTGCTCCTCGTCTTCGAGCTGACCGTGATCCGTATCTCGTGGACGTTCAACCTCGACTACGCCCACTACATCCTGGCGGGCGTGATCTGGATGCTCGGTTGGTGCATGATCCTGATGGCCGCGCTCATCTGGCTGCCCACCCGCGTCATCGCCTCGTTCGGCGTGATCGTCATCATCGCGCACAACGCCGTCATGGGGCGGCTCCTGCACGCGGTTCCGGATTGGCTGGGGCAAGTCCTCTACTTCGGCGGTCCGATCCAGCTCGGGCACGATGGCCCTACGCTGATGGTTCTCTACTCCATCGTGCCGTGGATCGGCGTCATGGCGGCGGGCTACGCCTTCGGATCGGTCATGCTCATGGAAACGCCTCGGCGCGACCGGATCTGTGTGGCCATCGGCGCCTCGGCCATCGCACTCTTCCTGCTGCTGCGCGGGCTGGACGTCTATGGCGATCCGCAGAGCTGGCATCGTGACTCTCCGATGCCTGCCGCTCTCCGCTTTCTGGCCACCACCAAGTATCCGGCCTCTCTCCTGTTTCTGCTGATGACGCTCGGGCCGTTGCTGCTTCTTCTCCCGCTGGCCGCTCGCGCCGAGGGGAGCGTGGGGCGATTCTTCTCGACGTTTGGGCGGGTGCCGTTCTTCTACTACCTCATTCATATCCCGCTCATTCACCTGGCGGCGATGGCCGTGTCGCTGGTGCGCGAAGGGCACGTCGATCCGTGGCTCTTCACCAATCATCCGATGATGAATCCCGAGCCGCCGAACGGATACACGTGGAGCCTGCCGCTGCTCTACGTCGTTTTCTTCCTGATCGTCGCGGTGCTCTACTTCCCCTGCCGCTGGTACGCCGACGTCAAGGCGCGGAACCGCGATAGCCTGCTGCGCTTTCTCTGATCCTGATGACGTTGCTTCTTTATCTTGCCAGCGCGCTGGCGCTGTTGCTCCTGGCGCACGCCTGCGTCACCCGCCTCACGCGCGGGACGGCGCTCGTGCTGCTCCTGCTGCCGCTCCTCTTCACCGGCCGGGCGCTGCTGACCGGCCGTGTCTACGCGCCGGTGGAGCTGGCCTACACGACCGAGCCGCTGAACGGTTACCGCGCGGAGATCGGGGCGCCGGAGCCGCGGAACCGGATGCTCTCCGACATCACCTTCCAGATGATTCCGTGGCGGCAGGCGCTGCGGCAATCGATCGCCGGCGGGGAGTGGCCGCTGTGGAATCGTTTCGAAGGATGCGGCGACGTGCTTGCGGGCGCGGCGCAGGCCGCTCCGTTCAGTCCGTTCACGCTGCTGGCGCTGCTTCTGCCCGTCGCGGCAAGCTTTGGCTTCACGGCGTCGATCGCCTTTTTCCTGGCCGCGCTCGGCACCTGGCTGCTGGCGAAGGAGCTCGGTTGCGGTGAGATGGCGGCGCTCATCGCCGCGGCGATGTTCACACTCTCCGCGCCGATCGCTCTGCAGATCCTCTGGCCGCTCGGATTCGGCTGGGCGCTCCTTCCGCTGGTGATGATGGCGGCGCGGCGCGTCGTCGCATCGCCGTCGATCCGTTCCGCTTCCATCCTGACGACGGCCTTGACGCTCGAGGCACTGGCCGGGCACCCGGAGACGTTGCTCCACGTCGCCGCGCTCGGCGCGGTGTACGGCGGCTTCGAATTGCTGCGTCGCGGACGGCAGCAGCGGGGGCGGGCGCTGGCGTGGGCCATCCCGGCCGGTGTCGCCGCGCTACTCCTGAGCGCCATCGCCCTTCTGCCGTTTCTCGACGCCAGCCGGCAGACGGTCGAGCATCACATCCGGACCGACTTTTTCGCGAAGGGGCCTCTGCGCGTCGTCGCCGGTCTCCCGCGCGCGGCGTTGCTGGCCGACCTTCTGCCATTCGCGCGGGCGTCGTTCCGCCATTTCCTGATGGCGCGCGCCGAGGCGGGGAGCATCGCTCTGGCGCTGGCGATCTTCGCTCTCTGGCGGTCGCGCGCGCGGGAGAGATGGCTCTTCGCCATCCTCGGTTTTGTCTGTCTTCTCGCCAGCGCCAACGCCTGGCCTGTCGCGCAGCTCCTGCATCGCCTCCCGCTCTTCGATCTCGCGCTCAACGACCGCCTGGCCTCGGCGGTTCCGCTTTGCCTGGCCATGCTGGCCGCGTTCGCGGTCGATAGCCTTTCCGATCGCGCCGGCGCGGTCATGGCCGCGCTGCTCATCCTGCTCGCCGCCGGCGCCACGGGCATGCGGCCCGGGTCGATCGACACGCCGCGCTTCGTCGCCGAGCTCGCGCCGCTCGCCGTCGCCGCGGTCATCGTCCTCTTCACCAGGAATCGCGCGATCGTCGCGCCGCTGCTTCTCGCGCTCATCCTTCTGCAGCGGACCATCTCCGACGGCGAGCTGATCCCGGCAATCGATTCACGCGTGGCGTACCCGCGGCTGGCGATCTTCCAGCCGCTGCAATCGATTCGCGAGCCGTTCCGGATCGCCGGCATCGGACCGGCTCTCTTCCCGAATACGGCCTCGATGTACGGCCTCGAAGACGCCCGGGTGATGACGGCGATGACGTTGACGCCGCTCGACGATACGTTTCCGCTCTGGTGCCGCCATGGCGGCTTCGGCTTCAACCAGATCGACGACCTGACCCGCCCGATGCTGTCGATGCTGAACGTCCGCTTCGCGCTCGTACCGAAGGACGAGGACATCCCAGCCGGCTGGCGCGACGTCACCACCGATCACGCCACGCGGCTCATCGAAAACGAGCACGTCCTCCCGCGCGCGTTCATCCCGCGCAACGTCCGGATCGGCGTGGGCAACGACATCGAGGACATGAGCGCCGCCACCGATTTCGCGGAGATGGCGTGGCTCGATCTGCCCGGCGCTCCGCGCGACACGCCCAACGGTCCGGGAACGATCGTCATCCATCCCGGGAGCCTCGATGTGACGATGGCGCACGACGGCTACGTGGTGATCTCCGACGCCGCCTGGAACGGCTGGCGCGCCTACCTCGACGGCCGGCGGATAAAGATCGTCCGCGCGAACCATGCCTTCCTCGGCGTATACGTTCCCGCCGGCCGGCACACGATCCGGCTGACGTATCTCCCGCAATCGTTCGTCGTCGGACGTTGGATCAGTCTCGCGACGATGGCAATGATCGTTCTGTTCTGCATAGGCCGGACATGGATGCGACGCGCGCCGGCGAAGACGCCGTTTGGGAGATTGGACGTCACAACGCCGCGATAGCGGCTCAAGAAAGCAGCCAGGGGTGCGAGCGTTTTTTTGCGAGCACCCCTGGAACCCGATGCGATGTCAAATCCTGCCGCGTCAGCGGCACTGGATGGAGTGCCCGGTTATTCAAGTGCCGCTGACGCGGCACCAACCACGACATCTCCTTACCAGGGGTGCTCGCAAAAAACGCTCGCACTCCTGGCTATCTTCTTTGTTGCCGCTAACGCGGCAATTGCGCCGGCGGAGCCGGCCGGCATGGGTTCAACCAACCAAACGACGGGAGTGTAAGATCGACGAAACGCCATGGCCGAAAATAGATCGTCGTTGTCGGGCAGCCGATCGTATGAAGAGCTCAGTGACTATTGGGATACGCATAGCCTTGCCGACCACTGGGATGAGACGTCTGCGGTCGAGTTTGAGCTAAACGTGAAATCCTCAGCGATGTACTTTCCAGTCGATCGCGACTTGGCCGAAAAGCTCAGGGCCGTGGCATCTGCACACGGTATCTCAGCAGAAACGCTTCTTAATCTTTGGCTGCAGGAGCGGGTTAGCGACGAGGCGCGGAAGGCCGGCTAACTTCTCCGTTCTTCGCCGGCGATTTGCTCATCTGCGACATCCCCTGATAACCGCCGCCCCCGCCTCTCGTATACGTGCGCATGCTCGTACTCGAAGGCGTCAGCAAGAAGTTCCGCGGAGGCAACTACGGGGTGCGCGACGTCTCGCTCTCCATCGGCAGCGGTGTCATCGGACTGCTCGGGCCGAACGGGGCGGGGAAGACCACGCTGATGCAGATGATCGCCACCATCACGCGGCCGACGGCGGGGGCCATTCGCTTCCAGGGAATCGATGTGGCTCGCGATCCCGACGCCATCCGGCGCAAGCTCGGCTATCTCCCGCAGGACTTCGGCGTCTACGACAACCTCACCGCGGTCGAGTTCCTCAGCTACTTCGCGGCGTTGAAAGGCATCCACAGCCGTGCCCGCGTCGGCGAGATGCTGGAGATGGTCAACCTGCACAACGTCGCCAGGCGGCCGATCGGCGGCTTCTCCGGCGGGATGAAGCAACGGCTCGGTATCGCTCAGGCGCTCATCAACGATCCCGATCTCGTCATCGTCGACGAGCCGACGGCCGGTCTCGACCCGGAGGAGCGCGTCCGCTTCCGCAACGTTCTCGCCGACGCCGGCCTCGGCAAGCTGGTCATCCTCTCCACGCACATCGTCTCCGACGTCGAGTCGGTGGCCACGCACATCGCCATCATGAACGGCGGATCGATCGTCGCCTGCGCCACGCCCGAAGAGCTGATGCGCGGCGCCGAGGGGAGCGTGTGGGAGATGGTGGTGCCGTCGGAACGGTTTGATGAGCTACGGCGTACCGCGCGCGTCTCCAGCGCCGTGCGCAAATCGGACGGCGTCCATGTCCGCATCGTCAGCGGGGAGGAACCGCGCGGCGGTGCCAGCGCCGCCGAGCCGACGCTTGAAGATGCGTTTCTCCATACGATGAGCACGAGGGCGGCGGCGTGATAGGCAGAATCGGCGCTATCGTCCGCGCCGACTTCCTGATCCGCTTCCGCCGACTCTCGACGGTCGTCGTCTTCCTGCTGCTCAGCGGTTTCGCCTACGTGTGGGTTCCGTCGCCGGCCACGGGCAGGACCCTGATGCAGGTCAACGGCGCCCGCGTGCTTTACAACTCCGCCGCCATCGGCATGGCCACAGCGATGCTGGCGTCGGTCTTCGTCGGACTCTTCGGCTTTTACGTCATCTCCAACGCCGTGCGCCGCGATATTGACTCGCGATGCGGCTACGTCATCGCCTCGACTAACGTGCGTACGGTCGAGTACATCGTCGGAAAGTTTCTCGGCAACGTCGTCTTCCTCTCCACCTTCATGGGCGGCTACATGGGGGCGTCGATGTGCATGCTGCTCGTGCGGGGCGAGGCAAGGTTGCAGCCGCTGATCTTTATGAAGCAATACGCTGTTCTGGTCCCCTCGGCGATCGTCTTCGTCTCCGTGGTTGCCATCGTCTTCGAGTCGATCCCGTTTCTCGCCGGCCGCTTCGGCGACGTCGCCTATTTCTTCCTGTATGCCCTCTCGCTCGGGCTGGTCGTCAACATGATGATGCATGGAGGGGCGGTGGCCCGCTACGTGGATTTCAGCGGCTTCGGCTACCTGATGGAGCAGACGCAGCGAAACCTCCACACACAATCGCTGTCGATCGGGTCCAGCCCCTTCGACGTTTCCAAGCCCGTGCTCGTCATCGACGGCTTCAACCTAAGCGGCGGCGCATGGGCCACGCGGCTGGTTTCGACGCTGAGCCCGATTCCCTTGCTCCTGATCGCCGTGCCCTTTTTCCACCGCTTCGATCCGGCCCGCCTCCGCGCTGCCGGTGCAAAGGGGAAGCGCGGATGGATGCGCAACATCAACGCCCTGGCCAGGCCGTTGGTCCGTCCGCTGGCGGCGATCCCGGTACGCGGCGCGGCATTGAAGGACGCGATGATGACCTTCGCCTCGACACCGTTCACCGCCTTCGCCCTGATCGGCATCACCATCGCGGCGGTCGCCAATCCCGCCTCGCTGCCGATCGCCATCGCCATCGTGGCGATCTTCATCGCCGACGTCGCCTCGCGCGACCGGCGCGCCGGTACCACGGGCCTCATCTACGCCGCGCCGCGCCTGCGCGAGCGTTTCGTGACCTGGAAGCTCTCCTCGGCCGCGATCGTGGCCCTCCTGCTTCTGATCGCGCCCCTCCTGCACACCGCCATCGCGCAACGCGGACGGCTGCTCCCGCTCCTCATCGGCATCCTCTTCATCGCCGCCGCCGCTACGTCGCTCGGCGTGATCAGCGGCAATCCCAAGACCTTCATCGTCCTTTTCCTGACGTTCTGGTACGTCGTGGTCAACGACAAAGGGGCGACGAAAGCGCTCGACTTCGCAGGGTTCTTCTCAACGCCGGCGATGGGGGTGATGCTGATGTACGTGGGGATCACGGTGGTGATGATCGCGATGGCGGAGATGGTGCATCGGATGCGGTTGAGGGATTAGCGCCGATCATTGCCCGCGATCTACGACGTGTGTCTAGTCGTTCACTATGTGAGCGGCAACCAGGGCAGTGCCAACGATCGCGAATCCGGTCGTGATCAGTATGCCGGCGGCTCCGTATCGATTTTCCAGTGTCATGGATAGAAGGTTAGAAAGCGCCCCTCCGAACATGATGCCACCGATGGTTCCGACATGCCGGTAGAATCGACCGCGCGTCGTATTGGCAAGGTGCTCGGCCGCCCGTTCTATGTGCGCGGCTGAGATGTCGTCCGCTCGGCTGCGCCCAGCGATCCTTGCCGACTCAGCCACCAGGTCTGAAACGTACTCGACAATCGTCGTTCTCAAAACCTCGTACGCATGAGCGGAGAAAGGCGGACGGTCGCCATCCGGGCCGGTAATACGTTTGAGATCATCGGAGAGTGCGGATTCGGAATCGTCCGAAGTCACCGTTGTCCCTCGTCATCTCCGTCGGCGTGTAGCCGGAGAGGGGGCTGATCGGGATCTCCGTCGGAGTGTCGCCGGAGGGGGATCTGAACGGGTTGCCGTGCTGCAGGGTTCAACGATGTGCGGTCCAATGCAGCCAAATATGATGAGACGAGCGAATCGCGTATCTCACGCACGCCTTCCAGCCGATTTCGGGACCACCGAATGATGATCACAAAGACGATGACCATTCCGACGAGAGACAAGGCAACCGCAACCGAGAAAGGCAAGGAGCGTGCTCGCGTACCATTCGCAACCATGTTGAGAAGCACGACCGCCATGACAGCCGCGAACTCAGCAAGATAAGGCTTCATTTCCCTGAGTAGTTTCATGAAGCTGCCCAACATGCGCTTCTCTTTCACCCCTAAGATTATAGCGGCACGAAAACACCTACGTCATCAAAATTGGTGACGGGAAATTTCCTGCGAGGCCTGCTGGATCATGTCAGCCCCTACTTCTTCGCCTCCCCCGCCAGCGTTGCCAGCCATGCATCGGTTTTGATGAACCCCTTGCCCCATGAATCCCACTGGGCCAGGATCTTTTCCTCCTTCATCTGATCGAGCGTCTTTCCCGCCGCAACCGCTTTGGCCACTGCGCCGCTGGTTCCGCGAAGCACCTCGGCGAATGCGCGGAGGCCGGCCTTGTCGGACAGCGGGCCGTGGCCGGGGATCACCTTCGCGTCATCGGGCAGCGTCGACAGCACCTTGTCGATGGCGGCCAGCATCCCTTTCACGCTGCCGCCGTTGTCGACGTCGACGAAGGGATACATGCCGTTGAAGAAGTCATCCCCCATGTGCACCACATTCGACTGCGTGAAGTAGATGACGCTGTCGCCGTCGGTGTGGCCGTGGGGGAAATGGACGGCGCGGATCTCTTCGCCGTTCACGTGGAGCGAGGCTCGGTCGTTGAATGTGATGACCGGCAGAGCGTCCTTCGGCGCCGGCGGAGTCTCGCCGCCGAGGTTCTTCGAGCCGGAGGCGAGGCGCTTGCGCACGTTCTCGTGCGCGATGATCGGGGCCTCCTTGCCGAAGATCTCGTTCCCGCCGGTGTGATCGCCGTGGTAGTGCGTGTTGACGATGAACTTGATCGGCTTGGCGGTGATGCCGTGCAGCGCCTCTTTGATCTTCGGCGCCAGCGGCGCGAACTGATCGTCGACGATGACGATGCCGTCGTCGCCGGCCGAGACGCCGATGTTGCCTCCGGCGCCGGTGAGCATGTACACAGTGCCGGCGACCTTCGTCACCTTGATCTCGATTTTGCTGAAATCCTGTTGGGCGAAGAGGGAGGTGGCGGTGAGAGCGGCGAGGACGATGATCCATTTACGCATGGGGCCGGATTGTAAATGACAACACACCGCACCGTATAATCTGCCGTTCGCGAACAAACCGATGATCCAATTTCACGCGCTCGAAATCCCGCAACTGGAACGCTTTCTGGAGCGTCAGAAGGCCGGGCTCTCGCTCAAATCGGACATCGACCTCGATCTCATCCTCCGCCAGATCCTGCAGAAGGCCAACGAGTTCGTCCCCTCGGAATCGGGATCGATCCTGCTCGACGATCCTTTCCGCAAGGTGGCCGTGCGGCGCGAGAACGAGCTGGTCTTCATCGCCACCTTCGGTCAGGCCAGCCGCCACCTCATCGGCCAGCGCCTCTCCGCGAAATTCGGCATCGTCGGACAGGTCTACCAGACCGGCACCCCATACGTTTCGGCCGACGTCAAAGAGGACGATTTCTTCTACCCCGAGTTCGATGAACAACTGGGACACAAGACACACTCGGTGGTCTGCGTTCCCATCTATATCGGCAAGACCGTTTGCGGCGTGCTGGAGCTGATCAACCGCATCGACGGAAGCATCTTCACCGACCGCGACAAGATCCTGCTGGAGATCTTCGCCGGCTACACCTCCTTCACGCTTCAGAACGCGCTCGATGCCAAACGCGCGCATGAGCTGGCGAAGAAGGATGATCTGACCGGTCTCGTCAACGACCGCTGGTTCAACGTCCGCCTCTCCGAGACGCTGACCGAGGCCCGGAGAAACGGTGGCGAGGGCGTCCTCATCTTCATGGACCTCGACCGCTTCAAAGCCATCAACGACGGCCATGGTCATCTCGCCGGCAGCCAGGTGCTTCGCGAGGTCGGCTTTCTCCTCAAGCGGATCGTGCAGCAGAACGACGCCACGGTGGCGCGCTACGGCGGCGACGAGTTCGTCATCCTGTTGCCAAACACGAAGCTCGACGACGGGATCGCCGTCAGCGAGGAGATCCGCCGTACGATCGAAGAGACGACGTTTCTCGACCGCGAGTGGGGCTTCAGCATGCCTCCTCTGCGTCTTGCCGGCCTCCTTTCCGCCTCGCTCGGCATCGCCCAGCACATCCCCACCGCCGACCCCGCCACGTCGCTGGAGCAGGAGAAGAGCGACCTTCTCCGCCGCGCGGACGCCGCCATGTACCGCGCCAAGTCCCTCGGCAAGAATCTCGTGGTCGTCAGCAAGATGGGGGAGGATTTGCGGACGGCAACGGTGGCGAGGGTGGCGGCGAAGTAGTGGATCAGTAGATCGGTGGATTAGGTGATCAGGATCGGCAAGCGGCCTGAGCACCGACACCGGATTCGCGAATTCACGACTCCCTAATCCACTGTTTATCCACGGTTAATCACGAATCTTCTGATCCACTGCTCGCCCAATCCCCTGTTCTGCTATCGTGTTTCATCACACGAAGGAGGTTGACGTCCTTGGCAAAGATCACCGCGGAGTACATTTGGATCGATGGGCAGAAGCCGACGGCGAAGCTTCGTTCGAAGACGAAGATTCTCGACCCGGCCAAGTCGCTTGCGGACATCCCCGAATGGGGTTACGACGGCTCGAGCACTGAGCAGGCCACCGGACACTTCAGCGATCTGCTTTTGCGTCCGGTGAAAATGGTTCCGGATCCGCTGCACCGCGACGGCGACCTGCTCGTCCTCTGCGAAGTGCTGCATCCGGACGAGACGGTCCACCCGAGCAACACGCGTGCGTTTCTGCGGCAGGTGGCCGAGAAGTACAAAGATCATGAGGCCTGGTTCGGCATCGAGCAGGAGTACACCTTCTTCGAAGGCAATCGTCCGCTTGGATGGCCGGATCACGGATTCCCCGCGCCGCAGGGCGGCTACTACTGCGGCGTCGGCGCGGACGAGGTCTTCGGCCGGGACGTGGTCGAAGCACACGCCGATGCCTGCATGCGCGCCGGAATTCACATCGTCGGCACGAACGCCGAGGTCATGCCGGGACAGTGGGAGTTCCAGGTTGGGGCGCTCGGTGCGCCGGACATCGCCGACGAGCTGTGGCTGGCACGGTGGCTTCTGTATCGCATCGGTGAGGAGTTCGGCGTCAGCGCCACGCTCTATCCGAAGCCGGTCAAAGGCGATTGGAACGGCGCCGGTGCACACACGAACTTCTCGACGAAGGCGACGCGCTCCGAAGGCGGTATCAAAGTCATCGAAGAGGCGATGAAGAAACTGGAACGGCGCCACGAAGACCACATCAAGGTCTACGGTGCGCACAACGAAGAGCGGCTGACGGGGCTTCACGAGACCGCGCCGATCCACGCTTTCCGTTTCGGCGTGAGCGACCGGGGAGCGTCGGTGCGCATCCCGATGGCTACAGCGAAGGAAGGACGCGGGTACTTCGAGGACCGGCGTCCGGCAGCGAATATGGACCCCTATCAAGTCTGTGCCGTGTTGATTGAAACCGTTTGCGGCCCGTAACGTCATAGAATGCGGTAGCCGGTCGGATTGGCCGGCTGCCGCGCGATGCCGATGATCGAATTAGCTCTCAACGTAGTCTGGCTGGCCGTCGTGGCCGGCGCCTTCGCGCTGATGCCGCGCCGGTCGAGCCGCGCCAGGCTCGCCCTTGCCTGCGTCCTGGCTCTGCTGTTCCCGATCATCTCCGTATCCGACGACATGGCACTCAGCAGCAATTCTCTGGAAGAGGCGCTGGCGATCATCGTCTCGCTTCTGATCCTTGTGGCCGGCTTCATGGCCGTGGCGCGCGTGGAGCATGAACTGGCCGCGCCGGCATTGATCCTCGTCACCATCCCCTCCGATCCCCGCTCTCCTCCTCGCGCTTAGCCCATCAGCCGGCTTGCGCAGTCGTGGTCATTTCTGACCGCGGACATTCCCTTGCGATCACAACTGCGAAACCGGCCGTGAAACGGCGGCATCCTCGCGTGTCGGCTCCCCTTGGGCCGGCACACCGGGCTCGAGGGTGTCGCCTTTTGACGGCCGGCTGTGAAATGGCGGCATCCTCGCGCGTCGGCACCCCCTGGCCGACGTCGGGCTGCGAGGGTGTCGCCGTTTGACAGCCGGGACGGGCTCATCTCAGGGTCCCGTGCAGCCCCCGTGTAAATCCAGGCGTCGTAGAGCCGCTGCGCGTTGTCGGTTGTCGGTTTTCGCGCGAAGCGCAATCAACCGAGCACTGACAACCAGGAGTATTCGCGGCAGAAACGAGCGGGCGACCATTGTGGCCGAGCCTTGGGCGACCAACGCAGCCGGCCGTGCCGGCCTACGCTTTCTTCTTCCTTTTCTTCCTCGGCCCCTTTCGTCCGAGGTCGCGTTTCAGAACGCGAAGGTGGCCAACCAGCGCACGGTTGTTTTCACTCCGTGCCAGGGCTCTGGCGAGGGCATAGGTGCGAAGAGCCTTCGTTGTGACCGGCGAGAGGCGCAGGTCGATCGTGTAGGTAAGGCTGTTCAGCAGAAGTGCAATCTTGTCGACGAGCGGACGAAACGCGGATTCGAATTGCAGCGCCGCCTCCGCCTCGTCGACGTCAAGCATTCCCGGGGCCTGGAGTTGCTCCACCGCATCGACGGCTGCGATCATCGAGCGGATGAACGTCCTCGGCACGGTTCGATGGCCTCGCATACTCCGCGACGTCTCTTTGTGAGGAGCCGTTAGTCCGGGAATGCGTGCCGCCGCGGTATCGAGAACCTTACTCACAACCGCGGCTCTCCGCTGCGCCGGCGTAACTGTCGGGATCAATCGATCAGCCATCGTTCCTCCGTTCTCATCTTTCGTTCGTTTCGTCAGCTCTGATATGCAGATCCTGGGGAGGCCCACGGCTATTTTAAGGTCTGGCTGCCAGATCCTCAGAGGAGAAAAGCAGCGACAAAGATCTGCCCGCCAGATCTTCGGAGCAGAAAAGCAGCTACGAAGAGCAAAAAAACAGCTACTAAGATCTGCCCGCCAGATCTTCAGAGCAGAAAAGCAGCTACGAAGCGCCGGCTGCCAGCTCTTCACGAGGCAAAAACTGCTAACAAAGAGCAACACGGTGCTCCTGATGAGGGGAAACGGCTTGTGAAAAGGGGGATGACTGCTCATGAAGAGCAGAACGCCGCTCTCGAAGAGACGAGAACTGCTGGTGAAGAATGGAGCAGCGCTACCGCGGAGAAGAGGTTCGTCGTCTCCTCCCCGCCTCCGCGTCTCCGCGCGAGATCAAGTCGTTCGTTCCAACATCAACTGGACACCCGCGATAGACTCGAAGCGAACGTCCGCGGCCTGATCGGCGATCGAAGGAGTCACATGCTTGCAGCCATTCTGTCGTTCGGCATCCTCGCGGCCACGTCGGACGCGGCTACTCTCACCTACATCCCGAAACACGAGGAGTTGAAGTACACCTTCGGCGGTTCCGCTCCGTCGCACCACATCAAGCCGGGCACGCGCATCGTTACGTGGACGGAGGACTGCTACGACGGCGCGGTGACCAAGCCGAGCCAGTTGCCGACCAAGGTCATCCCACCCGGTCACGACAATCCGCAGACCGGGCCGTTCTTCATCGACGGCGCCGAGCCGGGCGATACCATCGCCATCCACATCAACAAGCTCGCGCCGGCACGCGATCACGGTATCTCGTCGTTCTTCCCCGGCTTCGGCGCTCTGAACGGCACCGACCGCACCGCCATCCTCGGCGCCGATCTTCCGGAGAAGGTCTGGTTCTATGACGTCGATCCGGCGAAGGGCGTGGCCCGCACGAAGTCGCTCGACGGCACCTCGTCGTGGGAAGTTCCGCTGGCGCCGTTCCTCGGCTGTCTCGGCGTCGCTCCGGCCGGCGGCGAAGTCCGCTCAACCATTGTTCCTGATGCGTTCGGCGGCAACATGGACTGCCCCGAGGTCCGCGCCGGCAACACCGTCTACCTCGGTGTCAACATGCCCGGAGCGCTGCTGTCCTTTGGCGACGGACACTACGTCATGGGGGATGGCGAGATCATCGGAACCGCCGTCGAAGGGGCGATGAACGTCGATGTCACCGTCGATCTGATCAAAGGCCGTGCGACCCTGTGGCCGCGTATCGAGAATGCCGACATGATGATGACCGTCGGCGCCGGGCGCCCGCTCGAGGATGCCGCCCGCATCGCCTTCAAAGAGATGGTGCACTGGGTCGAAGAGACAAGTGGTCTCTCCGAAATGGACGCCTACGAATTCGTCTCCCAGAACGCCAAAGCCCCGATCGTGCAGATGGTCGATCCGCAGTACACGGTGATTGTGAAAATTGAGAAGAAAAGGCTGCCGGTGAAAGCGGCCGAAAAGCGAAGCAACTGATTGGACGGAATCATGATTCGTCAACTGGCATTCGTAGCGGTACTCGGAGCAGCAGCGGCTTGTTCGACCAGCACACCCTCCTCGGCGGTGACGGTCGCCTCAACAAGCGAGATCGTGCAAACCAAACTCGGCTCAACCTTGCATCTGACCGGACCGAAATACGCACCGACGGTCTTGAGCCGAGTCAACCCTCTCTTCCCAAACACCGCGCGTGATTTCGGTACTCATGGGCTGGTCAGAATGAACGCGCTCATCTCGCCCGCCGGCGATGTCGTCGAAGTACAGATCGTCGAAGGATTGCCGTACGGCCTCGGCGAAGCGGCAGCAGACGCGGTTCGCCAATGGAAATTCGCTCCGACCATGCGCAACGGTGCGGCCATGCCTGTGCTCACAGAGGTGATCATCAATTTCAACGCGAGGTAGTCCGCAACCCGCCGTGCTGTGAGCCGTATCTATCTCAGGACCATGAAAGCCATCGTCGTTCACGGAATGGGACGTTCGCCGTTGTCGCAGCTCCTGCTCGCGAAACGTCTTCGCTCGTTCGGTATCAGCGTAGACCTCTTTGGTTACTCCACCTTCCGGCCGTTCACTGTTTCGCTGAACCGGCTGGTGACGCGCGTCCTCGCGCTTGACGAGCCGTTCATCCTCGTCGGGCACTCGCTTGGATGTGTCCTCATTCGCGCCGCCTTGCCTCGTCTCACGAAGGTGCGGCCATCCGCCTGCTTCTTCCTGGCGCCTCCAAACAGAGTGCCGAGGGCAGCGCGCTTGCTCGGGAGGAATCGTCTGAGTCAATTGCTTACCGGCGGTTCGGGAAGGCTTCTATCCGACGACGATTTCATGGCGGCGCTGCCGGTCCCTGAATGTCCGGTGCGGGTGTATGCAGGGACAGCGGGTTACACAGGCCGGCTATCTCCGTTTCATGACGAGCCGAACGATGGGGTCCTCGCTGTTTCCGAGACGGTTTTGTCGCCGTCAAACGCGCCTGTGCTCGTTCCCGTCCTCCATACGTTCATCATGAACTCGAAAGTGGTGGCCAGAGATATCGCCTCTACGGTCGCCTCGCTCACCGAACCCGCTTCCAGAACACCACGCCATCCTGTTCGAACACCGGCGTGAAGTTCCTCTGCAGGAAGGCCCACACCTTCGGCGCCCGCTCCGCGTTCGGGATGCCGTCGACGTTCTGGATCGACCCCGGGAACATGATCAGTGCGGCACGAACGTGCGGGTTCCTTTCGATCCGTCCGATGACCTCGGCCTGCCCTTCCTCCGACTGATAATTCGCCACCTCGACCTGACGCAACGGACAGTCGCGGTTCAGCAGCGCATAGAGCAGCGCCGAGTTCGAAAAGTCAACGAAGGTGTCCTGCGGCTTCAACGTGGCAACGAAGCGCTGCGCCGCGTGGATCGATCTGGCGGCGATGGGCTCGAATAGCGGTCCCTGCCTGGCGTGCCGCAGCTCCGGGATCACGGCGATCAGATGGCGGAACGGGTCGGCAAGAAGCACGAGGACGACCATGAGCACCGTGGCCACGATGCGCGCGCGCCGGCGCAGCGTCCAAATGGCGACGAAGAGGAATGGCGTGCCCACCATGAAGTAGTACGGGTTGCCGCGCTCGATGAACGACGCCGCGGCCACCACCATCCAGACGCCGATCAGCCAGGGAGCATCGCTTCGCCGTGCCCGCAGCGGCGACCGCGCCAGGGCAACGCACGTGGTGATGAGCGCCAGGAACCAGGTCATCGGCATCAGGCCATTGGCGAGATGGCTCATCAGCGCCGGCGAGCGCAGTGCATCGGGGACTTCCAGCGGATGGACGAAGTAGACGGAGTGACTGCCGAGGATCTCCGTGGTGTTGACCAGGATGAAATCGATGGCGAATCCGAACGCGGCGAAGATGATCAAGATCGGAACAGCGGCGGCGGCGACGCCGATGGCCAACGCCCGGAGCGCGCGGGCGCGGAACGCCGCGAAGAGCGCCACGATCGCCGAGTAGAGCCCGAAGTCGATGCTGACGAGATAGGCGATGACGATGAGCGACCCCGCGGCGATGAACCAGCGCCGCGAGCGGAGACGGGTGGCGGCGACGGTCGCCGCGAGAGCAAAGATCGCCGCCGACGGCCGGATCCAGATCATCCCGCCCGGGTAGAGCGAAAACATCAGGAACGATCCGAGCAGGGCCATGTTCGCTATCCCCGTGACCGCCAGCACGAGGCAGTAGATGGCAATCCCGCTCAGGAAACCGACTACGAGGCGCGTATTCAGCAGATGGGGAAGGGAGCCGAGTCCGACCTTGGTGGCCACGAGGTAGAGCGCGCCGTCGTCGATGAACCCATGCGTGGGGATGATGTCGGTATACGGTTTCTCGCCGCGCAGCATCTCCGACGCTACCGGCAGGCCATGGCCGTCTTCGAAGAAATTGGCGACGACCGGTGACGGCAACCCGATCGCGGCGAGTGGATAGAGGAAGACGACGATCGGATAGACGATCCCGCGCGGGAGCGGCCGCTTCATCCTCGCCAGCAGAAACGGCGTCCCGAAGATCACGATCACCGCGATCACGGCACCGGCGAACTGTGTGTGCCTGCCGATAAGGGCGGCCATGGCCAGCGGAGAGGCGACGAAGGCGTCGGAAATCGGGACGATCAGCCGGATGGCGAAGACGGCGATGGCCGCGCGAATGATCGTCGCCACCGCAGTATGACCGAAGTCGAGGTCGAGAAAGGCCATGTAGCAAGCGAGGAGTGTCGGGATCAGGACGACGTCGCCCAGCGAGAAGTGCGGATCGCGCTTGCGCACCACCACGATCGCCGCGGCGGCGGCACCAAGCAACAGCACATGCTTGACGTTGCCGTACGACATCAGCGCGACGGGCGCCATGAGACACGCCGCGCTGTAGCTGACGGCCGCCCATCGATACCCCCCGAGCAGCCGCGCAACCCGCTCGCCGATGATGGCAAACCCCGCGGTCAGGAGCACCGCCACAATGACTTGCAGCATCAGCCCCCACGGGCTGTACCCCGTCAGCTTGAGCGCGGAGAGCATCTCCTCCGGACGCGCGCGAAGCGCGAGACGTGGCGCGAAACTGATGGCGAGGGCCAGTCCGAAGACCGCGGATGAGGCACGGACCGTCCAGTTCAGGAGGGGACTGGGACTTGCAATTCCATCGGCGGTGCCGGGCCGAGCCGAATCGCGATCAGGATTCATGCGGAGCGTATTCTAAGGTCGCGTTAGCTCGCGCCTGCTCGACGAGGGCGTGAAGCCGACTAACACCGAGACGCTGAGACATGGCGCCGACTTCCCGGAATCCAATGCAGTTGGGGCGCGCAATTCTTTCCCGGACGCGCGCGAAGGCGCGCTCAACAATCCAGCCCCGCGCTTGGCGCGGGGCTGGGATCGCCAATATGCGCGGCCGCGGAGGCGGCCGCTACAACAGTTCGAGATCATCGATGGCGATTCCGATCTCGGAGCAGAGCGTTTCGAGCTCCTCTCGGAACGTCCTGCTTTTGTGGTGTTCTTCCTGACGCTTGACGTAGCGCTGAACAGCAAGTATTCGATCGGGACTCACCGAGAATCCGCCGAAACCACGCTGCCATCGGAATCGTGGAATGCGCTCACGAAGCCAGTCACCCGACGATTTCTTGAGCTGGCCGATTACATTCGAGAGCGCATGCGTCGGACCGAGACGTCCGAGGAGATGCAGGTGGTCTTCGACGCCACCAACATGGACATCGGAGAAACCGAGGTTACGAGCGGTGCCGGCCACGTAGGCGTGCAGGTCAGGACGCGTCGCGTGATTGAGGAAAGGGGTTCGATTCCACGTCGCGAAAACGACGTGAACATAAACAAGTGAATAAGAGTGCATGATCCGGTTGAACCATGCGAAGTCCCGGCGCAATGGTACCTCGGCGGCGGCTTGTGGCGGCCGCCTCCGCGGCCGCAATTCCTGGGTTACGTGCGACCCCGCGCCAAGCGCGGGGCTGGATTGTGGAGCGCGCCTCCGCGCGCGTAACCGCACCTTTGCGGGCGAGACTTCGGCGACGTTACCGACCCAGCACGTCCCGCTCGATCTTGCTTAACACCTCGCGCCATTCAACGCTGTCGTCGGGATTGGCGCGCGCATCGGCGACGCGCCGTTCGATTTCCGCCGCCCATGCCGCTTCGACTTCCGCCTGGTAGTCGTAGAGGGTGGCAAGCAGCTCATCCGCGATTTCTGCGCGCTCTTCGACCGGTAACCGGAGAGCGTCTTCGAGAACTCGCGCGGCTTCATTCGTCATGGCGAAAAGAAGAGCATCGGCCTACTTCATCGTCATCTGCGGCACCGACAGATAGAACCCCGCCGGATACTGCACATATCCATCGATTCCCTTCCGCATCACCGCCACATTCGATTGCATGTAGAGCGAGAGGTAGGGGAGGTCGGTGGCGACGATCTTCTGGACCTCTTCGTAGATCGGTTTCCGTTTGGCGCGGTCGAAGGTGGAGTGGCCGTCGATCAGCAGCTGGTCGACGCGGGGGTTGGCGTAGTAGCCGCGGTTCTGGCCGTTGGGGGGCTCGTTCTTCGAATAGAAGATGACGTAGTAGAAATCGGGGTCGCTGATCCCGTTCCGCGAGAGCGAGTACATCTGGAAATTGCCCTTGCCGATGTCGGCGAAGAAGGTCGACATCTCGTTCGACTGGATCGTGACGTTGAAGCCGGCCTGCTTCATCATCGCCTGCATCACCTGCGCGCGCGAGTTGGCCTCGGCATCCGTCGAGGTCTTGAACACGAGGCTTAACCCATTGGGGTAGCCGGCCTGGGCGAGCAACTGTTTCGCTTTGACCGGATCGTACGAATGCGACGGCAGGTTCGACGCTCTCGCCCAATGTCCCTCGGCAAGCATGGTCTCGGTCGGTTGGGCATAGCCGCGCTGGATGTCGCGGATGATCCGGTCGCGGTCGATGGCGCAGGCGATGGCCTGCCGCACCAGCGGCTTGGCCAGGGCAGGGTCGTGCATGTTGATGGCGAGGTACTGGTAGACGGACCCCGAGCTCTTCACGACCGTGAAGTCAGGGTTCTTCTCGAACTCCGCCACGTTCTCGAACGGGATGGCGTTCACCTCGAAGTTCACGGTGCCACGCCGCATCTCCAGGATGCGTGTCGTGGCGTCGGGGATGATGCGGACGGTGATGTGCTTGATCTTGGGCGCGCCGCCGTGCCACTGATCGAAGGCCTCGAACTCCAGCCGCTCGTCGGGACGGTGCTCGACGAGTTTGTACGGCCCGCAACCGATCGGCTTCGTCTTGTAGACGTTCGTGTCCGCGCCGGTCGGGAGGATGCCGACGGTGAGATTGTCGAAGATGCCGGCGTTTGCCTGCTTCAGCTTGAAGATGACCGTCTGCTGATCCGGGGTCTCGATGTGATCGACCGAGGCGTAGCCGGAACGCTTCGAGGTCACGAAAGTCGGATTCATCAACGACTCGTAGGTCCACTTCACGTCGGAGGCCTTGACCGGCTGGCCGTTGTGAAACTTCGCGTTCGGATTGAGGTGAAAGACGATGGTCTTGTCGTCGGGCGTCTCCCATTTCGTGGCCAGGTCGGGAGCGTAGTCAAAGTTCGGCGTGACCTTGATCAAGCCGCTGTAGACCAGATCGAACATCCGGCTGGAGACGTTGTCGGCGCCCACGCGGCTGTCGAGATTCGTCGGCGACGACATCACGGCGATGACGAGGGTCTTCGAGTCGTCCTTTTTCTCGCCGGCACCGCAGGCGAGGAGCAGGACAACCGACATGGAAACAAAGAGTTGACGCGTCTTCATGAAGCACCTCGATTCCGCTCAGCGGGATAACAAGTATCATGCCGGACGATGCGAGTTCTTCGAATTCTCACCCTGGTTGCAGCGCTTTGTCCGATCCCGATGATGGCAAAAGAGAAGATCATCGTTCTCGGATTTGACGGTGTCGACGCCCACTACACCGAGCAGTGGATGAACGAAGGGAAGCTGCCGAACCTGGCGCGGTTGCGAGCGCAGGGGACCTTCCGGCCGCTCCGTCCCACCGTTCCGGCGCAGACGCCTGTTTCCTGGTCCACCTTCTCCACCGGCATCGATCCGGGCCGGACCGGCATCTTCGATTTTCTTCGGCGCGATCCGAAGACCTACCTCCCGGTTTTCGCCGCCTTCGACGAGACGAAGGAGCCGTTTCTCCTCGGCGAGAAGAATCCGTTCGCCGCGGCGGCGGCGATCCTGGTCGTGCTCGCGCTCCTCGCGCTCTTCTTCCGCAGGACAGCGCGGTTGGTGATGCTCGCCATCGCTGTCGTCCTGGCCGCCGGGGCTTTCGTGGCCACGAAGAAGTACATCCCGGTCACACGGCCCGGCGTCATCAACCGCCGCCAGGGAATCCCGTTCTGGGAAGCGGCCGCGAACGCCGGCATCAAGGCGCGCGTGGTCCACGTCCCGGTGACGTTCCCCGCGCACGATTTTCCTCTCGGCGAGATGCTTTCGGGACTCGGTGTTCCCGACGTTTCCGGCCGGGTCGGCAAGCCGTTCTACTTCACCTCGGAGCTCGATTTCCACCGCTCCGGCGCGAACGAGTTCTCCATCGAAGTCGTTCAGCTCGAGGACAACAAGGGGCGCATCAACGCCAAGATCCAGGGGCCTCCGAACAAGCTGTTCGGCACGCCGCCCTACATCTCCATCCCGATGACGATCACCGTGGCCGACGACCGGAGCGCGATCACGATCGAAGAGAGCGGCCAGACGGTGACGTTGCGACCTGGCGAATGGAGCGGCTGGACGGAGTTCGTCTTCCCGTTCAACCCCTTGATCAAGATCCACGGCATCAGCCGCTTTCATCTGATCGCCACGCAGCCGGAGGTCAAGCTCTATCTCTCGCCGATCAACTTCGACCCGCGCAGCCTCCCTCCCGGTTTCAACATCACCACGCCGCCGAAGTGGGCGCCGCAGCTCGCCCGCGAATACGGCCTCTACAAAACGCTCGGCTGGCAGATCGATACCTGGGCGATCTCGGAGGGGTTCGCGGACGAGCAGATGTTCTGGGATGACATGACCTTCACCGTGGCCCAGGACCGGAAGATGTTCGATGCGTTTTTATTAAACGATGCTGAGCTGATGGTGCAATGCTTCGAGTTCCCCGACCGCGTCGGCCACGTCTTCTGGCGGCTGATGGACCCGAAGCATCCTGCCTACAACGAGGCGCTGCACGCGAAGTGGGGGGACGCGCTGCTCCGCGCCTACCGGTTGATGGACGCCATCGTCGGCGATGCCATGGCGGCGGCGGAGAAGAACCACGCCTCGCTGATCGTCCTCTCCGATCACGGCTTCGCCTCGTTCCGGAAGTCGGTGAACTACAACACCTGGCTGGTGATGAACGGCTACATGACTCTCAAGACCGGCGTCCAGGTGAAGGACCGCAACGTCGAGATGCTCTTCGATCAGGGCCAGTTCTGGGAGAACGTCGACTGGTCTCACACCCGCGCCTACGCCATGGGACTCGGCGAGATGTACATCAACGTCAAAGGGCGCGAAGCGCAGGGCATCGTGAATCCGGGTCCGGAGTGCGACGCTCTGAAGGCCGAGCTGAAGGCGCGCCTGGTGACGATGACCGACCCCGAGACGATGGAGCATCCCGTCCGCCGCGTCCTGGCGCGCGAGGAGATCTATCACCAGTTCGACCCGAACATGATCCCCGACCTCTTCGTCACGAACAACGACGGCTACCGCGTCTCCTGGCAAACCTCCCTCGGCGGCATCCCCAAGCAACTCATCGAGCCGAACAAGCAGGTCTGGAGTGGCGACCACTGCTCCGTCGACCCCGAGATCGTGAAGGGGATTTTCTTCTACAACCGGAAGGTGGCAACGGACCGGGCACCGTATATTGCCGATATCTACCCGACAGTTCTCGGTTTGCTTGGCGTGAAAGCTCCATACGAGTTGGATGGAGTGGAGCTGAAATGACAACGGACTACGATGATGGCTATATCGTTCTCGATCACGAGGAGTTTCTTGAACGTGCCTGGGAGGCCTACCGCGCGACGACTCCGCGGCCCCGTTTACTTCGACCGGGAGTCTACAAGTATCACTCCTGTCTTGAAATGAAGGCGGAGAGAGCTCAGCGCGTGATCAATTGGTTTCTTTCGCTTTCGCGTGAGATCGTAAACTGACAAATGGATTACAAAAGACTCCTCACCCAGGTCGAGCGCACGCTCGAACAGATCGAGAACACCGAATCGACGCGTTTCACGATCGAACAGATCGGGACGACCATTGCCACGAACTTTCGCGTCGAGCTCGGGATCACCGGCGGACGTATCTACGAGCTGACCGACGAGAACAACTACGAGCTGGTCGGGCGGTTCGGCTTATCGAGCGAAGGGCCCCTCGGCATCTCCGTGCCGCGCGATTACAAGCCGATCGAGCTGGTGCTCGAGAACGGCGTCGTGGTCATGGATCCGACCGATCCCGGCGTCGATCCGGTGCTGGAGAGCAAGCTTGGGGCGCAGCGATTCGCCGCCGTCGCTGCCGGCGATAACCATTCGCACATCCTCGGATTTGACGTCGCCCCGAACCTGAGCCGCGACGACATTCTCTTCTCGCTCAACCTCATCCGCTACACCGTCAACCAGCGCCTGCGCGCCGATAAATACGAGTCCCTCATCGTCGAGGCGCAGCGCATCCAGCAGTCGATCCTGCCGCAGCGGGTGCCGCAATACGCGGGCTTCGACATCTGGGGGAAGACCATGCCGGCGGCGGTCGTGAGCGGCGACTTCTACGACTACATCCCCATCTCCGACAACATCCTGGGGCTGGCCATCGCCGACGGTTCGGGGCACGGTCTGCCCGCGGCGCTCGTCGTGCGCGATATCTACATGGGGTTGCGCATGGCCACCGACCGCGACTTCAAGATCATCCGTACGATGGAGAAGCTGAATCACATCATCCATCGCGGCCGGTTGACCACGAAGTTCGTCTCTCTTTTCTACGGCGAGCTCGAAACGGGCGGCATCCTCATCTACTGCAATGCCGGCCACAATTTCCCTTTCGTGCTGCGCGCCGACGGGGTGACGATCGAGCTCCTCTCGAACGGAGGGCCGGTGCTCGGACCGACGCCGGACGCAACCTACATGCGCGGATTCGCCAAGCTCAACGCCGGCGATCTGCTCTGCCTCTACACGGACGGCATCGTCGAGGCACACAACGCCGACGATGAAGAATTCACCCTGGAGCGGCTGGAAGCGCTCGTGGCCGCGAACCGCCATCGGACATCCGAGGAGATCGGAAGAGAAGTGCTGGCACGGGTCACGGAATGGGGGCCGGGCGAGCAGGACGACCGGACCGTGGTGATCGTGAAGGCGGTGAAGCCGTGAGGAGGTTGCTTGGTTGCTGAGTTGCTTGGTTGCAGAGGTGACCAGTAGGTCCTCACTGATCCGTACCAAGCAACCTTGCAACCCAGCAACCGAGCAACAAACCATGAACGACGTCCTCTACATCAACGGCCGCTTCTCAACGACTGATGAGCGGGTCATCGGCGTCGAGGATCGCGGATTCCAATTCGGAGATGCCGTCTACGAGGTCTTCAAGTTCCTCGGGAAGCGGCCTGTCTTTCTCTCCGATCACTACCGGCGGATGGAGCGCGGTCTGCGCGAGATCGAAATCCACTCGCCGTGGGATGAAGCCGCGTTCACGGCGATCATGCGCGAGCTGATTGCGCGGACTGCCTTCAACGCAGGCATCGTCTATATCCAGGTCTCCCGAGGGGAAGCGGAGCGCGCACATTTCTACCGTGACGATCTGCGACCGACCGTCGTCGCCTACTCGCGTGCCGTCACCTTTCCGGACGCGGCGAAGAAAGAACGTGGCATCCATTTGGTCACGACGGCCGATCTTCGCTGGAAGCACTGCGATGTGAAGTCTGTCAACCTTCTCGCAAACGTGTTGGCCAAGAAGAAAGCGCAACGTGCCGGCGCCGACGAGGTGCTACTGATCGACGGCGGCATCGTGCGCGAGGGGGCCAGCGCCAGCTTCTTCGGCGTTTGCGGCGGAGCAGCCATCACGCATCCGCTCGATGAGCACATCCTTCCCGGCGTCGTACGCGACCGCGTCCTGCAGCTTGCCCGTATCGCCGGCATCCCGGTGGAGGAACGGCCGCTTCGCGAGAGTGAGCTGTTCGACGTCGACGAGGCCTTCATCACCAGTACGTCGATGGGCGTCATGCCGGTGTCGGCAATCGACGGACGGGCCATGCACCGCGGCCCATTGACGCCGCTCCTGCAGCGTCTGCTCGACGAAGAGGAATGGCGCGACGCCTCTTCGTGAGGCGAGCTAGTTTTGTTTGGAAGGCGATTCAACCACAGAGGCACAGAGATCACAGAGGTCATCTCTGTGTCTTCTGTGCCTCTGTGGTTGGATGGATTTTCGTTCTACAACGTGAACTGACCCGCTTCGATGATCGCCCGGATGCGCGCCATGAACTGGTCGGCGACCGCGCCGTCGATGAGGCGGTGATCGAACGTCAGCGAGAGGATGCACATCGACCGGATGGCGATCACATCGCCCTCCTTCGTCTCGACGACCACCGGGCGCTTCTTCACGCCGCCTACGCCAAGGATGGCCACCTGCGGCTGATTGATGATCGGCGTCCCGAACAATCCGCCGTAGATGCCGGGGTTGGTGATGGTGAACGTTCCCCCCTGCACGTCGTCGGGCGACAGTTTCTTCGTCCGGGCGCGCTCGCCGAGGTCGTTGATCGCCTTTGAGAGACCGAGGATGTTCTTCTCGTCGGCATTCTTCACCACCGGCACGATCAGGCCCCAATCGAGGGCCACGGCGATACCGATATTGAGATCGCGGTGATAGATGACCGACGACTCATCCATCGAAGCGTTGATGACAGGGAACTCGCGCAGCCCGGCCACGATGGCTTGGATGACGAACGGGAGGAAGGTCAGCTTGGCGCCGCGCTCGGCGTAGGCGTCCTTGTGCTGGCGGCGAAGCTTGTCGATGTTGGTGAAATCGACCTCGAAGACCGTCGTCACGTGTGCCGAGGTCTGCTTGGAAAGGACCATGTGCTGGGCGATCTTCTTGCGCATCACCGAGAGCGGCTCGATGCGGTTGTTCTCGCCGGCGGCGAAGGTCATGGCGGGGGGACGGGGAGTGGGTTGCTCGGTTGCTGGGGGTTGCGGGGTTGCTGGAGGCGTGGGGCGCTGCATGAAGTCGAGGATGTCGTTCTTGGTCACGCGGCCGGAGACGCCGGAGCCCTTGAGCCGGGTGATGTCGACGTTGTTCTCCTGGGCGATCTTGCGGACGAGTGGAGAGGACTTGGTGCGGCGGCGCTCGTCGAGGGAATCGGGGTCTCGCGGTTGCGCGGATTCGAGGTCGCGCGGTTGTTCGGGTGCTGGGTTGCTGGGTTCGGGCTGTGGGGCGGGCGCCGCGGCTTCGGGTTGCGGAGCTGGTTTTGGTGCGGGCGGTGGTGGCGGCGCGACGGGAGGAGGCGGGGCGACAGGTGCCGTCGCGGGAGACGTCGCGGCAGGCGCGCCAGTGCCTGCGGCTTCGCCTTGCGCGGCGATGCGGGCCACGACGGTATTCACGCCGACGGTCTGCCCTTCCTGGGCGATGATCTCGGTCAGCGTTCCGTTGGCCGGCGAGGGGATCTCGGCGTCGACTTTGTCGGTGGAGATCTCCAGGAGCGGCTCATCGCGTTCGACGGTTTCGCCAACCTTCTTCAACCAGCGAACGACGGTTCCTTCAGCGATCGATTCGCCCATCTGGGGCATGACGACATCAGTGGCCATTGCGGGGTAGCTCCTCAATCAACACACGGTCAGTACGCAAGCAGTTCTCTTGCCGCTGCAAGAACTTTATCGCGATTCGGCAGATAGAACGCCTCGAGAGGGGGGGAGTACGGGGTTGGAACGTCGAGCGCGGCTACCCGCTTGATGGGCGCATCGAGGTAGTCGAAGGCCTTCTCGGCGATGCGCGCCGCGAATTCGGCCCCGGCACCGCCGGTGAGCGGCGCCTCGTGCAGGATGATGACGCGGTTGGTTTTGGCGACGGAGTTGAGGATGGCCTCTTCGTCGAACGGGATGATGGAGCGAAGGTCGATGACCTCGACGGAGACGCCGTCCTTTGCCAGCTCCGCCGCCGCATCGTCGGCGACGTAGATCATCGAGCCCCAGGTGATGATGGTGAGGTCGCTGCCGCTCCGCCGTACGTTGGCCTTGCCGATCGGGACGATGTAGTCCTCGATCGGCAGCTCTTCCTTGATCCGGCGGTAGAGGTATTTGTGCTCGATGAAGAGCACCGGATCATCGTCGCGGATGGCGGCCTTGAGCAGTCCTTTGGCGTCGTATGCCGTCCCCGGCGCGACGATCTTCAGTCCCGGCCGGTTCATGAACATGGCCTCGGGGTTGAGCGAGTGGAACGGCCCTCCATGCGTGCCGCCGCCGGCCGGCCCGCGGATGACGATGGGACAGGGACTGCCGACGCGGTAGCGCGAGGTGGCCGCGAAGTTGACCAGCATGTCGTAGGCGACGGTGATGAAGTCGATGAACTGCATCTCCGCGATCGGGCGCATCCCCATGAGCGCCGCCCCCGATGCCGCGCCGACGATGGCGACCTCGGAGATGGGTGTGTCGATGACGCGCTCCTCTCCGAACTCTTCGATCATCCCGGCGCTGGTCTTGAACGCGCCGCCGTAGATGCCGACGTCTTCGCCGATGAGGAAGACGCGCGGGTCGCGCCTCATCTCTTCGATCATCGCCTCGCGGATTGCGTCGAGGTAGGTGGTCTCAGGCATGTTTGTAAGGCAGAAGGCAGAAGGCAGAAGGCAGAAGTATGAATGCGGAAGGATGAAGGAGGAGCAGGACCACTTCTGCCTTCTGCCTTCTGCCTTCTGCTTTCTGCCTTCTGCCTTTCATCACTGCTCCTCCCAGTACCCATCTCCTGCGTACAACCCCAACGCTGCCTCTTCCGGGCGCGGCATCGACGAGCGCTCGGCTTCGTCGGTGGCGGCGTCGACGTCGCGGCGGGCGCGCGACTGAATCGATTCGAAGTCGGCGGCCGAGGCCATACCGGCCTCGATCAGCGTCTGCTCGAAGCGGACCACCGGATCTTTGGCCGACCACTCCTCGATCAGCTCGGGCGGAACGTAGGACTGGTTGTCGTGCTCGGCGTGACCCTTCATCCGGAACGTTATCACTTCGATGAGGGTCACGCCTTCGCCGGCGCGGGCACGCTCGACGGCGCGCTTCGCCGCGGCGTACGTTGCCAGGACGTCGTTGCCGTCGACTGTCTCGCTGGCGCAGCCGAAGGCGTGCGCCTTGTCGGCCAGCGACTTCAGCGCGCTCTGCTTCACCGTCGGAGTCGAGTAGGCGTAGCCGTTGTTCTCGAGCACGACCACGAGCGGGAGCCTCTGCACCGTGGCGAAGTTCATCCCCTCATAGAAGGCGCCGGTGGACGATGCGCCGTCGCCGATGAAGGCCAGGCCGACCAGATTGCGCTTCTGCATCCGGCCGGCCAGGACGATGCCGGCCATGACCGGGATCATGTCGCCGAGCATCGAGATCTGGCCGATGAAGCCGTCGCGCGCCGGATGGCCGAAGTGGATGTTGAGCTCGCGCCCGCGCGTCGGCGAATCGCCCTTGGCCATGTATTGCTTGATGATGTCGGATGGCCTGGCGCCGGCGACCAGGATCGATCCCATGTTCCGGATCAGCGGCTGCACGACGTCGCCGAGCGCGTAATCGAGCGCGTACGCCGCCGCCACCGATTCGCCCTCCTGCCCGAGGGAACGATAGAGACCGCCGATGACTTTGGCCTGGCGGAAGAGCGCCACGATGCGCTCCTCGAGCGTCCGCGTCAGGCGTAGAAAGTAATCGATCTCGAGAAGGTTCTCGAGGGAGAGGCCGTGGGTGTCGAGGGTCATGGTGTGTTTGTCATTCGGAGCTTCGAGGAGCGGTTACGAGGTCTCGGGGTTGCGGAGTCTCGCGGTGTCCGAGCGTTCGAACTCCGCGAGACTCCGCAACCGCGCGACCTCGCAACCGCATCACTGGTGTATCGAGTGCCCGGCCACGTCCTCGGCCGCTTCCATCATCGCCTCGGACAAGGTCGGATGCGCGTGGATGGTTTTGGCGATCGACTCGCTGGTCGCTTCGAGCTCCAGAGCCGCGCACGCCTCGGCGATCAACTCCGTCGCTTTCGGGCCGACGATGTGGACGCCGAGCAGCTCATCATATTTTTGGGAAGAGACGTACTTCACCAGACCGCCGGACTCGCCGAGGATCTTGGCTTTGGAGTTCGCGCTGAAGGGGAACTTGCCGATTTTGACGTCGTATCCGCGCTCTTTCGCCTTCTTTTCCGTGAGGCCGACCGAGGCCACCTCGGGGTCGGTGTATGTCGCGTTCGGCACGTGGTCGTAGTTGATCGGACGTACTTCGAGGCCTTTCATCTTCTCGACCGCCAGGATCCCTTCCGCCGAGGCGCAATGGGCCAGGGCGGGGGTGGGGACGATGTCGCCGATGGCATAGACGTTCGGCTCGCCCGTGCGCATCAACGGATCGACCTGAACCATGCCACGCTCGATGACCACTTTCGTTCCTTCCAGTCCGCAGTTCTCGGTGACGGCGCGGCGGCCGGTGGCGGAGAGGACGATCTCGACGTCGAAGGTCTGCTGCTTCCCCTTCGAGCTGACGACCACCTTCACGCCGCTGTCGCCAACCTCGGCTGACTCGACCTTCGCGTCGGTCAGCACTTCGATGCCTTTCTTCTTGAAGATGCGCGTGAACTCTTTCGAGATCTCTTCATCCTCGATCGGCAGGAGCAGCGGCATTACTTCGACGATGGTCACCTTCGTGCCGAAGCGGGCGAAGATCGAGGCGAACTCGCAGCCGACGGCGCCGGCGCCGATGACAAGCATCGACTTCGGGACTTCGCTGATCTTGAGGATGTGATCGGAGTTGATGATCCGCTTGCCGTCGGCCTTGATGTGGGGCAGGTCCTTTGGGACGGAGCCCATGGCCAGGATGACGTTCTTCGTGTTGAGCTTCTGGCCGTCGACATCGACGATGCCCTTGCCGGCCAGCTTGCCGAACCCCGTAATGCGCTCGACCTTGTTCTTCTTGAAGAGGAACTCGATCCCCTTCGCGTTGGCGTCGACGACTCCCTGCTTGCGGGTCTGGACGACGCCCCAGTCGAGGGTCACGTCGCCGACGGTGATGCCGAACTCTTTCGCCTTCTGGATCTTGGTCCAGATGTCGGCGTTCTCGAGGAGCGATTTGGTCGGGATGCAGCCGCGATGCAGGCACGTCCCGCCGAGGAAAGGATCTTTTTCGACGACGGCCACGTTCATGCCGAGCTGCCCGGCACGGATCCCGGCCACATACCCGCCCGGCCCGCTGCCGATGACCACCACGTCGTACTGTTGTTCTGCCAAGGAAACCTCCGTGATTTACGCGGCGCGCATTATATGCAGGTCGTGAGAACTAAAGGCCTTTAACCACAGAGACACAGAGATCACAGAGGTCGTCTCTGTGTCCTCTGCGCCTCTGTGGTTAGAGCCTTTGGAGCGACTACTGCGCCGGCACGTACGTCGGGTCCTGCGTCGCGGCGTCGATGACCGATCCGTACGCCGTCACCCGTCCGGTGCCGCTTAGCACTTTTACCGTCACCCGCGCGTTGTAGGCTGTGCCGAGGCCGAACTGGGCGAGGGACACCTGCAGGAATTGGTTCGCGGCGAGCGGGATCTGTACTTTCGCGGCCACCTTCGAATCAGTCGGGATGGCGGAGACTTCGATCGTGACCGGGCTGCCGCTGGTCTCGACGAATCCGAGGTTCGTGCGCATCTTGTCGGACGACTCGAGCTGGAGCAGTTGCAGGACGCGGTTGTCCGACAGACCGATCGACTCTGCCGGCGTCACGGCGGGGATGAACTGGCCGTACGTACCGTTCGAGGTCTGGTTGTAGGTTCGCGCCGTGACGACCAGCTGCGAGCTGGACGGCGTGGTGACGAGGATCGAACCGCCGGAGTTGGTGAGCGTGTAGAGATTCTGCAGCGCGTTGTCGACCGGCATCACCTGACCGGAGGGGATCGTCACCTGCTTCGTTCCGCCGGCGGGAGTATTTCCCGGCTGCGGGAAGTAGGTCAGCGTCGCCGTCACCGCGGACGACGTCGGATTGAATAGACGGATGTCGCTGCGCCAGCTGGCCAGGCCGTTATTGATGTCGGCCACACCGGGGATGACGTAGCGCGTGGCCGATTCGGCCCCCTTCAGCACCGGGAAGACCATCAGCGGATCGTTGGTGAGGTTGTCGATGACCGACGCGTACGCCGTCACGCTGCCGGTTGGCGACACCACTTCGACCTCGAAGCGGCCGTCGGTGAGCGTGATGCCGTTATCGGCCAGAAGGTTGCGCTGCTGGTGCTCGCCGGGCAGGAGCGAGATTGGAATCGGCGCCACCACCTCGACGCCTGCATTGTTGAAGACGTGAACGAGCACGCTGGCCGGCTGGCCCGAGCCTTCCACGATCCCGAAGTTCGTCCGGTAGGCCGCGGACTGGGCGATCTGCTGGAGCGAGAGAATCGGGTTGGGCGACGAATCGGGCGGATGGCTGATGAACTGCGAGAAGGCAATGGCCGGGATGAACTGGCCGAATGTCCCTGTCGGTGTGGAGTTGTAGGTGCGGCTCGATGCGACGGTCTGAACGCTGACGGAGCTGCTCTGCGTCGTCGTCAGCGGGCGGATCTCCAGAACGCCCAGCGCGCTCGATCCGTCGGAACCGGTGCCGAAGAAGCTGGTCAGAATGTCGTCGAGCGCCATGGTGGAGCCGGGACTGACCTGAATCGTCGTCGATTGCCCTGACTGTGTGCCGTCCGTTCCCGTCAGTGTGAAATTGAGCTGGTAGGTCATGGCCTGCGCCGTGATGTTGGCGATGCGGACGTCAGACTCGAAGAGCGAATTGTTCGCGCCATTGGCGTGACCGACCGCGGGGATGATGAGCGAGTTCGGCAGCGGTGAGCTCTTCCCTCCCGACGAGACAGGCGTCACGGTCGTCACCGAGACCGGCACGCTGGCCGGAGGTGTGGTGTCCGTAGCAACGACGCCGTCTTTGCTGGCGGCGCCGAAGGTGAGGATCACGGTGGCGGTGTTCGTGCCGAGCTTCAGCGCGGTTGGATCGGAGACGATCGTCAGCGTCACTCCCTGAGAGCCAAGCGTTCCGGAGGACGGTGTTACCGTCGCCCACGGTTTGTCCGTCCGTGCCGTGAAGGGCAGCGGCGGCGTGTGGCCCGGGATGAAGATGGTCTGGCGGATCGTGCTCTGCGTGCCGATCTCGACGCTGGTCTGCTTCTGCGGGGCGTCCGGAAGGACCGTCACGATAGCGATGCGCGAGTAGGGCCCGCGCTCATCGTCGCAACTGCTGATGGCGCGCACCCGGTAGCGCCACTTCTGCGCATTGGCATTCGCCGTGTGGATGAAGCTGGCGGCAAGGTCGGTCACGACTTGGGTGGTGGCCGTGGAGAAGTCAGCGGTCGACGACTCCTGCAACTCGTAGCTCGTGGCGTTCAACACGGCGCTCCAACGAACGTTGTAGGTCGTGTTCGAGGCGACCTGCCCGGGCGCGGTGACTTTGGGCCGGTCCGGGGTCCCGCACGGTGGCGGCGATTTGCGCACGGTGAAAATGCTCGTGGCTGACTCGAGCGAGGGGCACGAATCGAAGAACGCCTCCACGTGCCAATGGATGGTGCCGCTGGGCACGCTGACCGTCAACTTGTTGACCGTGGTCGTGCCGATGACGCTGGCGTCGTCGTCATCGACCGCCGCCCAGACCTTGTACTGCGTGGCGCCGTCGACGCGCGACCAGGCGAAGTGAACAGGCGAGGCCAGCCCCGTGCTGTTGTTCGCCGGCGTAAAGAGGATCGGCCGCGGGTTGTCGCAGGCCGTTTCCGGGATGGTGAAGAATGCGTGCTTCGACTCGGCAGGGGGGCAGCCGTTGAAGAACGCTACAACCCACCACTCGCTCGCGCCCTCCGGCATGGCCCTGGTTACCACCGTGCGCGTCGTGGTCGAGGCCAGTTCCGTCGGCGAGCCGTCTTTGTGGCGAACGAAGACGGTATACCCGATGGCGTTGCTGACCGGGTTCCAGTCGAATCGGACCGGCGAGTCGAGATTCGTGGCGCCGTCGGCCGGGGCGGTGAGCACCGGCCCGTCGGTCGAACAGACCGGGGCCGGTGGAATCGTGAAGCGTGATTTTGTGGAGCGTGTCGACGGGCAATCATCGAACGTCGCCTCCACCCGCCACTCCACGAGGCCCGGCGGAATGACGTGCGTGATCGACGTGTCCGTCGTCTCCAGCACCGGCATGTTGTTGCCGTTGAGCGTCCAGAGCACGCGGTATTCCGTGACGTCCGTGACGGCGCTCCAGACAAACGTTACCGGTGCGCCGGCCATCGCGCCGTCGGGCGGCGAAACCAGCAGCGGACCGGCAGTGCCGCAGCCCGGAGCGGGGATGACGAAGCTCGCCTTCGCCGAGAAAACCGAGGGGCAGTTCTCGAACAGCGTCTCCACGAACCATTGCCCGCTGCCCGTGGCCGTCGCGAAGTCGTGCTGGAGTTTCGTGTCCTTCGAGGAACCGATGTCGGAGAACGGCTCGTTATTGAGCGAGACCCAGACACGGTATTGAAGGGCTGATGAGTCGGTTGATGCCCAGTTGAACGTAACCGGGCTCAAAACCAGTGCTCCGCCGATCGGCGAGGTGAGCGTAGCCACCTTGTGCGTATCGCAGTTTGCAGCCGGGGCGATCGTGAAGCGGCGGTGCGCGGAGAATGTCGAGTCGCATCCGTTGCTGAAGAGCGTCTCCACGTACCACTCGTTCGTACCGCTCGTCAGTTGCACTTGCTGTGACGTGCCGGTCGCCGTCGAGCTGCGGGCGGCCAGGGAGGGAGGGCCGCCGTTGACGGAAATCCAGAGGCGATACCCACTCGCTTCGGTCACGGCACTCCATGAGAGCGTCACGGGCGAGCTGACCGTAGCGCCGTCGGCCGGGGATGTTAGCGTCGGTGTCGCTCCGCACGTCGCCGCGGTGCCGCTGAAGAACGTCGACTTGGCGGACATTACATCCGGGCAGCCGGCGAACGTCGTCACCACCCACCACGTCAGCGAACCTCCTGGGACGAGTGTCGTCAGGGAGGTTTTCGTCGTGGTACCGATCAGGTCGCCGGATTCGTTGGCCTCGGCGATGTAGAGCTTGTAGCCGCTGGCGCCGCTGACCGGCGACCACTGGAACGTAACCGGCGAGGTCAGGCCGGTAGCGTTATTCGCCGGGGCGATCAGCGTTGCCGGTGTGGTGCTGCAGATCAACGGTGTCGAGACCGTGAGGGTGAACAGTTTGGAGTAGGTCGCCGTCGGGCAGTTGCCGAAATCGGCCTCGACGTACCACGACAATCCGCCTTGTGGCACGGTGGCGGTCAGTTGGGTGGATGATGTCGTGCCGATCGTGAATCGCTCGCTGCTGCTGGGGGACGTCGTGGACGGCGTTCCCCACACGACGTAATTCGTGGCGCCGGAGACCGCGGTCCACTGGAAGGTGACCGGCGAGGTCACGCCGGTTGCCCCGTTGGCGGGAGAGAGGAGCGTCGCTGAGCCCGGGCTGCTCGGACAGACCGCGCTGCTCACGGTGAAATGAGAGTGTATCGAGTCGAGGGACGGGCAATTGTCGGCAGCCGCTTCGGCATACCAATCGACCGAGGCGCCGGCGGGGAGATCGGCGTCGTAGTGGGAGTCGCGCGTAACCGCGAGAATGGAGGCCGTGGCGCCGTTGATCGAAGCGTAGAGCCGATAGAACGTCGCACCGGAAACGTCACTCCAGTCGAAGCTGACCGGTGTGCCAACTGTTGCGTTCGTGGCCGGGGTGATCAACGTTGGGGCTGACGTCGGGCAGGCCGACGCCGCCACGACCGTGAAACTGAAAACGACGCTGGACGTCTTTGATGTCGTGCAATTGGGCGGATATGCATCGACCGACCAGTAGTAGGTGCCGGCAGGCAGTGCCTGCCCGAACGTGAATTTAGTGGTCGGGCTGCTGACGATCGGGTCGCTTCCTGTCGGTGTGGGCGGGTTTTGGGTGCTGACGTGAACGACGTACTTGTCCGCGCCGGAGGCGGCAGACCAGTTCAATGTCGGCGTGGAACCGGTCGTACTGCTGTTGTTGGGAGAGGTGAGGTTGAAGGAGCCGGGAGGATTGCAGACGGCGGCGGTCGTCTTGAACGTCGCGCAGCCGCTCGTGGTCGTCGGGCAACTGGTGGCGTTCGTCTTTTTCGCCACGACGCGCCATTCATAGGTTGTACTTGCCGCCAGCGACGTCGGGCTGAAGTTCGTCGTCGAGGTCGTGAATTGTGGCGAACCGGTGCAGGCGCCGGAGCCGGACACCCCGAAGTAGACGTCGTACTGGTTGGCGTTGTTGACGGCGTTCCAGGTCAGTGTGGGAGTGAATGACACGTTCTGCGCACCATCCGATGGGGACTGGACGGACGGAGGGCTGGTCAGACAGCCGACGGTGAACTGCTTGGTTTGCGACATCAGTCCGGCGGAGCAGTTTGGGAGGTTGGCGCGGACGACCCAGTTGTACGTACCGGCGGAAAGGCCGGCCGCCGGACCGTTGCAGGAATTGGCGTTCGCACCGGAGGCAGAGCAAATGAGAGTCGTCGACGGGCTTCCCGTGGCGAACACGTCATAGCCGGTGACGCCGGATGCCGTCGACGGTGTCCAACTGAAGCTGATCGGCACGCCCTCGTTCTGGTTTGTTCCGATCGGCGCTTGCGGTACTGCCGCTCCGCTGGTCGGACACTGCGCGAACGCCTCTCCGCCAAGCGCGACGATGGCGCACAGCAGTACGGCAAAACGGGTTTTCATGTCATCCTCGGTGTTCGTTAGACGTTGCTGGGCGTCTGACGTTGACGCGAATGTAACGCAATCGGCGCCGGTTCGATGGTGACCCTGCTCACTCGATTATTGGTACTTATTGCCCCCGGTGCTGAAAAGTACGACGACCTCATCCGCTGTGATGGTCCCCGACTCCTTGAGCGCGCGCAGCGCCAGCAGCGCAGCGCCGGCTTCGGGACCGGCATCGATCCCTTCCGTTTTCCGCAACTCCGCCGCCGTGTTTTCGATCTCTGCTTCCTCGACGGCAATCGCGCCGCCGCCGGAGTCGCGCAGCGCGCGCAGCATCAGGCGGTCGCCGATAGCGCGGGGAACGCGCAGGCCCCAGGCGCCGGTCCGGGGCGACTCCCACTCCGGCGCGGTGTCGAGCCCCTCGTTGAAGGCGCGGACGACCGGCGCGCAGCCGCTCGACTGCACGGTGAACATGCGCGGGCGTCTGGAATCGATCCAGCCTAGTCGCTCCATCTCGTCGAATGCCTTCCACATACCGATCAGGCCGGTACCGCCGCCGGTCGGATAGAGGATGACGTCGGGTAGTCTGCCGAGGTCTTCGAGCAACTCGTAGCCCATGATCTTCTTTCCTTCGACGCGGTACGGCTCTTTGAGCGTGGAGAGATCGAAGCCGCCGTTGCTGGCGATGTATTGCGCGACGCGTTTCCCTGCATCGGTGATGACCCCCGCCACGAGCTCGACCTCGGCACCAAAACTCCGGCATTCATCGACGATCGATTGCGGTGTGTCGCGCGGCATGGCCACGAAGACCGGCATCCCCGCCCGCGCGCCGTACGCCGAAAGGGCCGCCCCGGCGTTGCCCGCCGTCGGAGCCGCAAGACTGCGCGCGCCGAGGCGTCTGGCCATCGTCACGGCCGCGGCCATCCCGCGCGATTTGAACGAGCGCGTCGGATTCTTCGACTCGTCCTTGATCCAGACGTTCTCGAACCGCGTGGAGCGAAGCAGGGGAGTGATCCCCTCGCCAAGCGTGACGATCTCCGTGGCGTCATCGATCGGCAGAACCTCGCGATACCTCCACATGGTGGCCTCGCGGCCGCGGATCTTGTCGCGCAGCCCCGGGTTGGGGGTGAGGTCGTAATGAACCAGCAGCGGAGCGCTGTCGTTCGGACAGAGGTTCATCAGATCGCGGATGGGGAAGGTGTCGTCACAGCGGGAGCAGGTAAGGTTCATAGGTTGCGCTTGGCGCGTTGTCTGCGGCTCTGCCGCGTTGTCGGTTGTCTGCGCGCTGCGGCGCGCGTGGGCGGAGAGTATCAGGTGGCGTGGTTTTCGTAACGCGCGGCTGCGCCGCTGGGGCACAGACAAGAGTGTCTGTGCCACATTGGATCTCGTTTAGGGCAGCATTCAATGTGACGTGCCACATTGGCCCTCGGCATTTGCAGGATGAGTGGAGTCTCGCCGGACAAAATGTGGCACAGACACTCTTGTCTGTGCCTGGCGGCGCAGTCGCGCTTTCGCCGGCAACCGCCCCAACGGCCAGTATCGTCCACGCGCGCCGCAGCGCGCAGACAACCGACAACCGACAACGCGCGCAGCGCTACTTCTTCGAGTCCGCGACCGCCTTGTCGACGCCCTTCTCCAGATCGTTCATCGCCTTCTGCGCATCGCCGGGCTTCTCTTCCCACTTGGCCATTTCGGTGGCGATCGCGTTCAGCGCGCCGTCGTATTTGGCGATGAGCTGCTGGTTATAGGCCATGGCCTCCGACACCGGCGGCGCGCTCTTCTTCATCTCGGCGCGCTGCTTGTCATAGTTGTCGAGCATCTCCTTGTACATCTTCTTCGACTGATCGTCCTTGGCCTCGTCGTACGACTTCTTCATCTGTACGTACGTGGAGTCGAACGATGCATTGATCCCCTCGGTCAGCTTCGAGGTCATGGCGGCGGTGCTGGCGGCCATCACCTGACCCTTGACCCAGAGATACTCCTGCGTGTTGTAGCCGAGGTCTTTGGCGGCCCGGATGTCGGCGGTGAGCATCTCGGCGGCCGATCCCATCGTCTTGAAGCCTTCCATCATCCCGGCGATCGAGTTGTTGCCCGCTTTCTTCGCGGCGTCGGCGTGGGCCTGCGCCTCCTTCCGGGCAACCTGGGCGATATCCTTCTCGTGGCCGCGGACCTTGAGGTACATCTGCATCTGCGCGTCGGTCAGTTTTCCGTCGGAGGGCGGCGTGTACTTGTCCTTGGAGACATCCTTCATCAGGTCCATCGTCCCGTGCTTATCGAGGTCCTGGGAGATCTTCGCTTTGTCGTAGGCTTCCTTCGCCCGGCAACCTGCCAGGGCGATGGACAGCATCAGTACCGCGGAAAAGGTCCGGCGCATTGAATTCCTCCAAATAAGATGTCGGGCGATTGTAAATTCAGCTCTCGGAGTTGGCAAGTCACTCGTCGAGTTTGCGGCGAAGGGTTGACGTCAGCGACTCGAGGCCGCGAATGATTTCTTCGATCTCCGCGCGATGCCCGGCCCGGAGAGAGTCTATCTGTGATTCGAGCGACCGCACCTGCTGTTCGAGGCTGGCCACCCGGCCATCGGCCTCGCTGGCGGCGGGCTCCGGTTCCGGTTCGGCCATCACCGCGGCCGTGGCCGGCGGCTCTTCGGCCGGAAGCAGCTCGGTGGCGTGGAGCTCTTCGACGTCATCCAATACATCTTCGATGACCGGGACGGCCACCTCGCCCGAGAAGGTGGCCGGCCGCTCGCGGCCTTCCGAGAGAAGCTGCTCGAGCGAGACCTCTTCCATCCGATCGTAGCTGCTGTCCATCTGCGATTCGGGGAAGGGGACGGAGTCGGTGAACGGATTGACCGGGGGCTCTGGCTCCTGCTCCGTTTCCGGCTTTGTTTCGGTTTTCGGAGCCGCGGCCGTCTTCGCCTTTTCCTTCTCGAGAGGCACAGGTTTCCCCTGGAGCCTGGCGTAGAGATGTTTGGCCGCGATCTTGGAGACGAGGTGGAAGGTCTCCATCACCCCTTCGCCTTTTATGGCGGCGGCCTCGAGGTAGGGATAGCCTTCCAGGCCGAGCGTTTCCTGCAACTGCTCGATCGAGAGAACGCCCGGGAGGTCACGCTTGTTGAACTGGATCACGATCGGCGTGTCGTTCGGATCGATGTTGTTTTCCTCGAGGTTCTCCATGAGGTTGGCGAAGCTCTCGCGCGTCGATTCGACCATGGACGGCTGGGAGTCGGAGACGAAGACGACGGCATCGGCTCCCCTCAAAACCAGCTTGCGCGTCTCGTTGTAGAAGACCTGCCCGGGGACGGTGTAGAGCTGGATCTTGAGGTTGAAGGCGCCGACCTTGCCGATGTCGACCGGCAGCAGATCGAAGAAGAGCGTGCGGTCGGTCTTGGTGGCCAGCGACAGCATCTTCCCCTTCTGCTTGGGGTCGAGCCTGTCGAAGATGACCATGAGGTTGGTCGTCTTTCCGCAGAGACCGGGACCGTAGTAGACGATCTTGGCGGTCATCTCGCGGGTTGCGTGGTTGAAGAGGACCATGTGTCGAAAGTATCGCACACCCCGAAAAGGCTTTAACCACCGAGGCACAGAGAACACAGAGAAAACAAAGAAAACAAAACCTCTGTGATCTCTGTGCCTCTGTGGTGGAATGCTTTTTTATGGCCGACGAACCCGTCGAGATTCCGATCACCGATACGCTCGACCTGCATCCCTTCCGCCCGAACGAGATCCGCGACGTGGCCCGCGACTATCTGGTCGAAGCGCGGGCGAAGGGTTTCCGTCAGGTCCGCTTGATCCACGGCCGCGGAATAGGCATGCAGCGCGAGAACGTCCGCAAGCTCCTGGCCTCGCTCGACTTCGTCGAAGCCTTCCATGACGCCGACGGGAGTGGGGGCGGGTGGGGCGCTACGGTGGTCGTCCTTCGGCCTGAGTGAGTCACGTCTGTCCGGCCGGCAGGTACTCCGCGACCTTCAAGCACTCCGGGTTGTTGGTGATCCCCGCCGAGACCTCGGCCCACTGGCGCGGGGTGCCCTGGTGCTCTTCGTCGAGCAGCGACGGATCGGCACCCGCGGCGATGAGCATTTGAACCATGCGCAGGTCGCCATTCCACGCCGCCGAGTGCAGCGCGGTGTGTCGTGACTGCGCCTCGGCGCGGGCGTTGACGTTCGCGCCGTGAGCGAGAAGCCACTCGACGAGAACGTAGTGCCGGAAGTCGACGGCGCCCATCATCACGGAATCGAGACGGACGACGGCGGGATCTTTTTCGTACATCGCCGAAAGAGTGTCGATGTCGCCGAGGCGTGCGTAGTCCATCGGTGACGCCGGAACGCCGCGCGCGATCAGATGGCTGACCAGTGGCATGCCGCGCGCGCCGAGGCGGCTCATGGCGTCGATCGGTGTCGCTCCCCAGCGGTCCTTCGTATCGATGCCCGCGCCGAGCGACAGCAGGCGATCGATGGCGTTCGTGGTCCGGGCGAACGCCAGAATCGATCCTCCGTTCGGTGCAATGGCCGGAAGTCCCGAGGCATCGAGGATCTCGTCGACGCGGGCATCGTCGGCCATCATCAGCGCTTCGATCAATCCGATGCGCGCACCGCGCCGCAGCAGCTCCTCGCGCATCCCGGCCCGGTCGCGGTTGATGGCCAGCATGAGCGGCGACCAGTGGTCGTATTGATCGTTCCGGCCGTTCACGTCGGCGCCGCGCGCGAGCAGCAGATCGAACAGGTCGGGCCGTCCGCCTTCGATGGCCACGTGCAGCGCCTGGGGACGGCCACCCCAGAACGGATGCGGACCGACGGCGTTGGCCATCTCCGGCGTGGCATCGAGAACGTTGCGAACGTCGTCGATCAGGCCTCCTCTCCCGACGAGCCGGAAGAATTGTTTGATGGTTTCATCGTCGCCCGGCTGCGCCTTCGTGGCAGCCGCTTCGACGTGCGCCTTCAACGTGCGCCAGCTCGGGAAGCCGTGCTCGCGGGCGACCGCTCGCTGGGCGTCGGCCAGCTTTGCCGCCGGATCGGCCGCGCGAAGCTCCGCCAGCCGTTTCTTTGCACTCTTGCGAAGCCACTCCAGGTTGGGATGAGAGGGGAGCGACGTGGACATCGAGAACCTTCCTTTCTTCGGTGCCCGTGTCCGCGTGATCGGGCGAAAAGAAGGTGATGTGAGTTTCGTACGCAGGCGGGTTGAACCCTTTTCGCGGACCGATGGCTCCCTGAGCGGCCGCTGAAATTTTAGCAGAGAGGGAACTGACTCGGAAGCGTGAGGGCCAACCGCTGCGACACGACTTCTCCGCGAAGAGAGCCGATGTAACGTTCGGCCCGGGTCGCGTCACTACTCGATCGAGGAGTGACGACATGCGCAACATTCTTCGAACGGTCATTTCGCTCGCGGCCCTCATCCTGGCTGGCAGTTGCTGCTGCGGAGCGAGGACGGGATTGAACGTGCCTGACGTGGAGCGGCTGGCATTCGATAGCCACACCCCCGGCACGTCCAACACAGACGTATTTGTCTGCGACTTCGGAAACCCGCCGCTCGTCCGGCTCACGAGCTCGTCTCGCTTCGATGCCTATCCAGCGTTCAGCAACGACGGTCTCCGCATCGCGTATGACACCGAGCGGAACTTCCCCGACGGTCCGATCGCCATCTTCACGATGACCGTGACGGGCGGGAGTCAAACGGCGCTGGTGCGCGACCCCGCGTCGCCGAACGAGGAGTATCTCGACGTGCGATGGAGCCCGGACGGCAGCACGATCGCGTACGAGCGTCAGAGCGCGATCTGGCTGTTCGACGTGGCGACGCGCGTGACCCGGCGTCTGACGCCCGAGGGGGTGATCGCCTCGTGGCCGACCTTCGGGCCCGGGGGGGTCGTGGCGTTCGTGCGCGTCAACGGTACGGGCACGATTCAAGTCTGGCGCATCGGTCCCGGAACGACTCTCAACCGTTTCCTCGGCGTGCCCGACGGCGCCGATCAACCGGCGTGGAGCAGCGACGGCGCATCGCTCTACTACCGTTTCGAGAACAACATCCATCGGCTGGATGTCGCCTCGGGCGCGTCGTCGCTGGTCGTGGCCAACGCCTCACAGCCGGCGCCCAGTCCGACCGGCACACGGCTGGCCTTCGTGCGCGACGGACAGATCTGGAAAGCGGCCATCGACGGCACGTTCCCTTCGCAGGTATCACCAGGCCCGGAAGACGCGCACCCGGTGTGGTCGGTGCCGGTGCCATGAGCTCACGCGAAGACGCGGAGACGATGACGGGGAACTCATTTCTCCGCGTACGCGGCTTCGCGTGAGTCCAGCCTCGAACGGATGTCGAGGGGAAGCGGGAGGGCGTGGGTGCGCAGGGGGCTGATCATCACGAGGGCGCAAACCCCGAGTACTCCGCCGCCGAGGAACTTTCCCCATTGCCGGAGCTTCGGCCCGCGGCGAAGGAAGCAGACCAAGCAGCCTGCGATCATCAGGAAGTGACCGGCGGCTCCGACCAACACCAGCAGCAGGCCTGGTTTCGCGAAGTGTTCGGTGCGAGGCAGTTGCAGGAGAACGTCGATTCCACCTCGGATGAAGCCGGTGGCGAAGAGATTGGCGGAGTTCCACAAGAGGGCGATCGCGAAGCCCGCACCGAAGCCCCAGTCGCTGTCTTGACGGACCAGTACGATCACACCGACGTAGATCAGTGCCTGGAGAGTGTGGAGGAGCCAGACGGCGGGCTCGAAATACACGGACGCGGCCAGCGCGGCGATGAACAGCGCAGCGCCCGTCTGGATGGTGACGAGTGGCCAGGCCGATGGGTTGCGGAGTGGTGGCATCGCGTCTCATACGCCTCGCGAGGCCAGTGCGTTAACAGTGCGATCATCTGCGTAATCTGCGGATAAGCTCTCACCATGGACTGCGACTACGCCATCATCGGCTCCGGCTTCGGTGGCAGCGTCTCCGGTTTGCGGCTGGCGGAGAAGGGATACCGCGTGGTCATGCTGGAGAAAGGGCGCCGCTTCAGGGCCGAGGATTTTCCACGCTCGAACTGGAACCTGCGGCGATGGTTGTGGATGCCGGCGGCCGGCTTTCGCGGCATCTTCAAGATGACCTTTCTGCGGCACGTCACGGTCCTCTCCGGCGTGGGCGTCGGCGGCGGCTCTCTCGTGTATGCCAATACTCTGCCGAGACCAAAAGCTGAGTTCTTCACCTTGCCGTCGTGGGGCCATCTGGCCGATTGGAAGAAGGAACTGGCGCCGCACTACGCCACCGCGCTCCAGATGCTGGGGGCGGTGCAGTATCCGCGCGATACCTATTCCGATCAGGTGTTGCGCGACATCGCCAGAGACATCGGCCGGCCGGATCAGATCGTCCCCGTGCAGGTTGCGGTCTACTTCGGGGAGCCTGGCCAGACCGTTCCCGATCCGTACCTCGGCGGTGAAGGTCCCGACCGCACCGGCTGCATCCAGTGCGGGGCCTGCATGACTGGTTGCCGGCACAACGCCAAGAACACGCTCGATAAGAACTACCTCTGGCTGGCGGAGAAGCGCGGCCTGCGGATCGAGGCGGATACCGAGGTGACCTGGGTGCGGGAGATGGACGGAGGCTACCGGATCGACGCCACCACCGGCACGAGCTGGTTCGGCAAGCGCCGGCGCACCTCAGCACGCTCGCCCCATACGCGATCAACGGCCGCACGCAACGCCTTCGAACCGTCCAGGATGAACAGGATGCGTGAGTTTGTGTCGATGCCACGGTCTCGTAAATCTTCGAGCAGATCGGTGCACACGCGAGCGTTTTCCGTAGCACCCTCTCGAACGGCCAAGACACGCTTTTCTCCGCCTTCTGTGACTCCTACCGCCACCACAAGTGAACGACGGGAGAAACAGACTCCGTCGATGAACATGGCCGCGAACGGCACGCCATCGAAACGCCGCTCGGCCAGCTCGCGCACGCGTGCCTCAGAGGCTTCCACAAAGGAACGGCTCACGCTCGATGCGCTCACTCCGTAGCTCTTTCGAATCGCATCGATGACGGCCCGGTAGTTCCGGCACGACACTCCTCGCACCAGCCGGCGCATCACTCCATCCTGCCGCGCGCTCCGCTGCATGCTCTCGTACAACTTCAACACCATCTCTTTGCCGTTGATCCCGCGCACGCGCGGCCGCTCGATCGCCACTTTCGTACCTCCGATCGCGATCCACCCTCGCTGCGTTCCATGACGGTATACACGTCGCTCCGCATCTCGCTTGCGCCGAGGCCCGCAATGACCTTCCACCTCATCGGCGAGCAGTGCCGTCGCCACCTCCACTCCGATCTCCAAAGCCAGTCCTTGCAGACCCTCTTTGATCATCTGCTGCAGCTCGCTTCGATTCAGCCGGAGCTCCAGCAACAGCTCTTCCCCTCTCTTCCTCTTTGTCTGACTCTTCTTCTGGTAATGTCCCATCGGCGGTCTCCTTTCTTGTTTTCCCTAACCGGATCGTAAGATCCGGCGGAAAGGACCGCCACTCGTTTTTCAACTAGCTTTGGGACATCGCCAACCGACAACCGACAACCGATAACCCGCCGCGAAGCCGCGCATGTATCATCCCCGCCTCATGCGCATCTCCTTCCTCGCGGCGGTTGCCGCGAACGGCGTCATCGGGCGGGACAACAAGCTGCCGTGGCATCTCTCGAACGATCTGAAGCGTCTCAAGGTGCTGACGATGGGGCATCACGTGATCATGGGGAGGAAGACGTTCGATGAGATCGGCGGCAAGCCGCTGCCGGGACGTCCGCATGTGATCGTCAGCCGTTCCCCGATCGCGCCGCAGGAGAATGTCGTCGGCGTGTCGTCGGTGGAGCAGGCGCTGGCCGCGATTCCGGCATCCGAGGATGAGGTATTCATTCTCGGCGGGGGCGAAATCTTCCGGCAGACGTTGCACCGCGCGGACCGGATGTACATCACGCAGATCCACGCCGACATCGCCGGCGACACGTACTTCCCCGAATTCGACGACGTCAATGAGTGGCGCCTTACGGACCGCGAAGACTTCGAAGCCGACGCCAGGAACGACTATCCGTACTCCTTCCTGACCTACGACCGCGCCGGCCCCGAGGAGCATGTAATCGCCGAGGAGGGTTAGCATGCGCGCCGCATGTACGTGCGGCTCCTCCGTAACAACCGCGATTTCCGGCTGCTCTACGCCGGATCGCTGATCTCGCTCGGCGGCGACTGGTTTCTCACCGTCGCCCTGCTCGATCTGGTCCTGCAGCTCACGGGCTCGGCGACGCTGGCGTCGCTCATGCTACTTTGCCAGACGCTGCCGATTTTTCTGGTCACGCCGATCGCCGGCCGCGCCGTCGACCGCCTCGACCGCCGCAAGCTGATGATCGTCGTCGATCTGCTGCGCGCCATCGCCTGCCTGCTGCCGCTCTTCGCGCGCACGCCCGCGCTGCTGCCATTCGCCTACATCGGCGTGATCGCCATCTCCATCGGCTCGGCCTACTTCGAGCCGGCCTCGCAGGCGGCGCTGCCGAACATCGTCGCGCCCGAGGAGCTGAGCGCGGCGAACGTGTTGATGGGATCGACGTGGGGGACGATGCTGGCCGTCGGCGCGGCCATCGGCGGCGCGGTGACGATGCGCTTCGGACGCGACGTCTCTTTCGTCGTCGACGCCATCAGCTTCCTGGCCTCGGCGGCCATCCTCTGGCGCATGCGTGCGCAATTCGCCGAGGAGCGGCCGGCCGGTCATGAACACCCGCCGCTCCTCGAATCGATGCGCGAAACCCTGCGCTACGCCCGCGCCCATCCGCGCGTGCTGGCGCTGCTGACGTCGAAGGGAGGCTACGGCCTCGGCGCGGGCGTCATCGCCATGCTCAGCATCTTCGGCAAGGAAATCTTTCGCGCCGGCGCGTTCGGCATCGGCCTCCTCTTCGCCGCGCGCGGCCTCGGCGCGCTGCTCGGTCCATTTCTCATTCGTGCCGTCGCGCGCCGCGACGAGCTTCAGTACCGCCTCATCGCTTTCAGCATCCTCATCTTCGGCGCCGGCTACATGTGTCTCGGCCTGTCGCGATCGCTGCTCACCGGGGCCACCGCCGTCTTCGCCGCGCACCTCGGCGGCGGCGCGCAGTGGCAGACGTCGACCTACGGCCTGCAGCGCGAGACGCCTGACTGGATCCGCGGCCGGGTCTTCGGCGCCGACTACGGCTTCGTCACGCTCACGATGAGCATTTCCAGCCTCGGTGCCGGAATCGCCTCGGATCGCTTCGGTCCGACAGTCGCCACGGTTGGTGTGGCCTCGATCGCGATCCTCTGGGCGGTGGTGTGGGGCGTGTCGACCTGGCGTCTCTGGCGATGACTAGCCGGCACGGCCGGCAGCGTTGGTTGCCCAAGGCTCCGCCAACAGTCGCGCAAGAACGTTTCTACTGGCAGACTCCTAGGCCGCTGTTTCCGCCAGCATCGCCTCCTCGCACTTACGCCGTTTGATCCCCATCGTCCACGGCACGATCGTCTTCGGGATGGCGATGAGAAAGTAAACCGTGCCTGCCCACGCCACCCATCGAGTGTTCGCAAGGGTGATCGAGATCACGCCGAAGAGCCCCATGAAAACGTTGTCGTAAACGCGCTCCAGGGTGTCGATCTCTTCGACCGCATTGAGCTGAAGGTCGGCACGGTGACGCCAGGCATTGCCGTACATCGCCGCAAGGAGCCAGAAGACCGAGGTCACCCCGAGTCCATAGATCGTGAAGAGGAACGCCGCGCCGCCGGGCGGAAGATCGACTCGCTGCCCCATGATGCTCTGCGTGTCCAGCGTAAACATGAACTTCAGCGGGTAGACATAAAAAAGGATGACGAAGAGCAGGAACGTATTCAGCGCCATCGTGGTCTTGTCCTGCATCGCGTAGCGCTTGTAGAAGTGGTGATGCTCAAACCAGATGTCGATGAAGATCCAGAAACAGATGGTGAACGGCAGGAAGCCGCGCAACATCTCCATCATCTGGGCATACGTCTTCGGCGCTTCAAGCGATACGACCAGCAGCGAGATGGCGAACCCGAAGACGACGTCGCTGAACGCCTCGACACGCGTCACTTCATGCGCGCGGTTGCGGAACGGGAAGGCATGCGGCATGGGGAGATTCTAGCGTGCTAAAGTCGCGCGCCATGATTTCCCGCCCCTACGACGGCCATTCTCCGTGCATCGGTCAGCGCGTGTTCATCGCCGAGAATGCCACGCTCATCGGCGACGTCTCCCTCGGCGACGACTGCTCGATCTGGTACGGCGCCGTGCTGCGCGGCGACGTGCATTCGATCCGTATCGGCCCGCGGACGAACATCCAGGACAACTGCGTGCTGCACGTTACGAACGACACGCATCCGATCGACATCGCCGAGGAGGTCACGGTCGGGCATGGAGTCATCGCCCACGGCTGTACCATCGGACGGGGCGCGCTGATCGGCATGGGCTCGCGCGTGCTCGACGGTGCGCGGGTCGGTGAGCTCGCCCTCATCGGCGCGGGGGCGCTGGTGGGCGAGGGGATGGAGATCCCGCCGCGCACGCTGGCCGTCGGCGTTCCGGCGAAAGTGAAGCGCGACCTGCGCATAGACGAGATCGTGCGGCTGGAACAGTCGTGGCGGCACTACATCGAGTACAAGGAGAAGTATCTTGAAGGATGAAGGCGGAAGGATGAAGGATCAATCAGTCCTTCATCCCTCATCCTTCACTCTTCATCCTTCGCTATGAACAGAACCTACGCAGGCACGCTCAACAAAGAACACACCGACACCTCCGTCACCATCGCAGGCTGGGTGCAGAAGCAGCGCGACTTCGGAGAGCTCGTCTTCATCGACGTTCGTGACCGGAGCGGCATCGTGCAGGTGGTCGTCGATCGATCGAAAGGCGCCAGCGAATCATTGCTCGCCGCCGCAAAGGAGCTGCGCTCCGAATACGTCGTCAGGATCGAAGGGGAGGTCCGCGAGCGCTCGGAGCAGACGAAGAATCCGAAAATGCCGACAGGTGACGTCGAAATCGTCGCCACCACCATCGAGCTGCTGAGCCGCTCCGAAACGCCGCCGTTTCCGATCGATGATGAGGTGGACGCCGCCGAGGATCTTCGCCTCAAGTATCGCTACCTCGACCTGCGCCGGCCGGCGTTGACGCGCAACATCGTCCTGCGCGACCGCGTCGCGCACGGCGTGCGCGACTACATGCACAGGCAGGGATTCCTCGAGATCGAGACCCCGATCCTGACGAAATCGACGCCGGAAGGGGCGCGCGACTACCTCGTGCCGAGCCGCGTTCATAAGGGAACGTTCTACGCGCTCCCGCAGTCGCCGCAGATCTTCAAGCAACTGCTCATGGTCAGCGGGCTCGATCGCTACTACCAGATCGCCCGCTGCTTCCGCGACGAAGACCTGCGCCGCGACCGCCAGCCGGAGTTCACGCAGGTCGACATCGAGGCGTCGTTCATCGACGAGGAGTTCGTCTTCGCACTCATCGAAGGGATGTTCGCGGAAGTCTTTCCGCTGGCCAACATCCCGATCACGACGCCGTTCCCGCGCATGCGCTGGCAGGAGGCGATGGAGCGATTCGGCATCGACCGTCCGGACACGCGCTTCGGCATGGAGCTGATCGACATCACGACGATTGCCAAGGCCATCGAGTTCACCGCGTTCCGTGAGGCCGAGACGGTGCGCGCCATCGTCGTCCCCGGCGGCGCGTCGTTGTCGCGCAAACGGATCGACGAGCTGACCGAAGAAGCCAGGAAGCTTGGCGCATCGGGGCTGGTCTGGATCAAATTCGACGCACAGCGCGGCTCCTCGATCAAGAAGTTCCTCGACGATGCCGGATTCGACTCGATCCGCGGCGCGCTGCATGCCAGCGAAGGGGACATGGCGCTCATCGTCGCCGGCAAGACGACGAGAGTCTGGGATGTTCTCGGATCACTTCGCCTGCGCGTTGCCAAGGAGCAGGGGCTCATCCCGGCCGACCGCTGGGACTTTCTCTGGGTTGTCGACTTTCCGCTCTTCGAGTGGGACGAGGAGAGCGGCCGCTTCTTCGCGCGCCATCATCCGTTCACCTCGCCGCGGCTCGAGGACGTGGACAAGATCGAAAGCGATCCCGGGGCCACACTGGCGCGCGCCTACGACGTGGTCCTGAATGGCCTGGAGCTCGGCGGCGGATCGATCCGCATCAACACACCCGAGCTGCAGTCGCGCATGTTCCGTGCCCTCGGTATCAGCAACGAGGACGCGAGTGACCGCTTCGGCTTCCTCCTCGACGCCTTCCGCTACGGCGCTCCCCCTCACGGCGGCGTGGCCCTCGGCTTCGACCGCATGGTCATGCTCATGGCCCGCGCCGAATCGCTGCGCGAAGTCATCGCCTTCCCGAAGACCGCGCGCGCCCAGGACCTGCTGAGCGAAGCGCCGTCCGCGGTGGATGAGAAGCAGTTGGAGGAATTGGGGATTGCGCGCCGCCCATCCTGATCGCGTGCCAAGACATCATCCTGATCGCGCGCTAAGACATCATCCTGATCGCGCGGGGCGCGATCAGGATCTCCGGTGAGGCCGCGTGGATCGAGGAGTGGAGAAGGAAAGGCAGGCCGCGCGGCGCCACCGGAGATCCCGCGTCTACGCGCGGGATAAACTCTTGTTACCCATGCAGCCCTTCCTCACCATCCGCCAAGCCTCCGCCTCCTATCCCGTCTACGTCGGACGGAACCTGTTAAACGATGTTCGCCCGCTCATCGACAACCGCGGCCGTATCTTCGTCATCACCTCGAGCGCGTTGCGAGATCGCTTCGGCGAACAGATCGCGGCCTCGCTGGATGCGGATGTCATCGAAATGGAGGAAGGGGAGGCGTTCAAGACGCTGGACACGGCCAGCAGCGTGGTCACGCAGCTCCTCGACCGAGGCGCGAAACGCGACTCGATGGCGGTCGTCGTCGGTGGAGGGATGGTGGGCGATACCGCCGGCTTCGCGTCATCGATCTTCCTGCGGGGCATCGACCTGGTTCACATCCCTACGACACTTCTGGCGCAGGTCGACAGTTCCCTCGGCGGGAAGCTGGCGGTCAACCACGCCAGAGGGAAGAACCTCATCGGCAGTTTCTATCCGCCGCGCGCGGTGATCTCCGACCTGGTCACGCTCGACTCACTGCCGCGCCGTGAGTTGCTGAGCGGTCTCTTCGAAGCGCTGAAGGGCGGCGTGATCGGCGATGCGTCGCTTTTTGAACTGCTGGAGTCTCCACCGGACTTCGACGTCGACGCGGTCGTGCGCAAAGCCATTCGTGTGAAGGCGGAGATCGTCTCCGCGGACGAAAAGGAAGCCGATCTGCGGCGCCTGCTGAACTACGGCCACACGATCGCGCACGGCATCGAGGCAGCGCTCGACTATCGCGATCTGACGCACGGCGAGGCGGTGGCGTGGGGAATGATCGGCGCGAACGCCATCGCCACGCGGCGCGGACTGCTCGACCGCGAGACCGCAGCGAGAATCGAGCGTGCCATCCGCGCCTGGAATCCGGCAGCACTCCCCGAGAGGATCGACCGCGAGGCAATCCTGACCGCGACGGAGCATGACAAGAAAAACACCGGCAGCCAGCGGGTGATGGTCTTCCCGCGCGGCATCGGAACCTGCGACGTCTTCGCGGATGTGACCGAGCAAGAGATCGCATACGGTGTGGATGCGTTACTGTAGAATCCGTCCATCAATAAATCGGAGGAATCGCCATGACGATGAGCTTCGTCCAGCCTGGTCTCGTTCTTTCGCAGGGTGGCACCGCTACTGCCGATCAAGTCAAAGACTTGCAGCGGGCGCTACGATCGCTCGGCTATCTTGCCGGTGGGATCGACGGCCAGTTTCAGGGCGGATCAGCCAGGGCCGTCAGCGCGCTGCAGTACGACCTCCTGAATAATGACGGCAGCGGCACGGACGGCAAGGCCCCGGTGGCGGTGACGTCGTACAACAAGGGCCGCGTCACCGAGGTGACCGGTGCGTGCGATCAGGATCTCGCGCAATGCATCGCCGAGATGCTGAACGATGCGGCCTTCGTGCAACTGCCGTCGTCGGCCGATCCGGCGGGGGAGAATCAGTCCATCCGCGCGAGCGTGGCCGCATTGCCGTCGACCTCCGTTCCCACGCGATTCCTGGTCTCGATCCTGAAGCAGGAGAGCGACCTGCGGCACTATAACGAGGCCGATTCCTACGTCTACATCGGCCTCGACCGGAACAACGAGGGAACCGCGCAGGTCACCTCGCGCGGCTACGGCATCGGCCAGTTCACGATCTTTCATCATCCGCCGCGGCCGGACGAGGTGACGGATTTCATGGACGATCCGGCGAAGAATGTGAGCAAGGCCCAGAACGAGTTGCGCGACAAGTTCGACCACTTCGTCGTCGGCAAGCCGGACGCCAGCGATCGCACGGCGGAGATCGGCACCGGGCCGTTGCGCCTCTGTAAGTACGCGACGGACGATCCGAAATACTTGGTCGACTGCCGCCAGTGCGCCGTCGACGCCGGCTCGCGCGACATCCACCAGAACGATCCGTTCTACGCCGGGGCCTCGGGGACGATGCAGCCGACGCAGTACTACGCCTCCGCGGAGTATCCGAACATCCCCAAACGCGAGAGTTTCGGCTGCGACTGGCCCTACGCCATTCGCCGTTACAACGGCAGCGGCGTGAACTCCTTTCACTACCAGGCGCGCATTCTGCGGAATGTGAGGGACCTGGTGTTGTGACTTGATCGCGGCCGCGGCCGGTTTCTGCGCGAGAGAACTCCTTAGACTAGGCGCTTTAGTACTTCCGCCGGTACGCGGTCGCGAAGGTGCGGGTACGCCTCGATCAGACGCCCGATGTCGGCGAGATCCTTCTGGCGCTTCGTGCCGCGCCGCGTTTCGTCGAGAAACGCCCAGAGCTTTCCCTGGAGCACATCCTCGACAGCGGCAACTTGCAGCGTGACGCCAAGAATGTCGCGCGGCTCGGCACGGGCCACGAACGCGGAGTAACGCGGATCCATCTGAATCTGGACGCGAAGCTGGGAGTCCGGGGCACTGACGTTGAGACTGTGCGCGAAACGTTCGACGCGAAAACGAGAGGCCAGGAGCCGCTCGACGAGAACCAAGTCCTCCGCGGCAACGGCGACATCGAGGTCGAGGCTAACCAGGGGCTCGGCATAGGCATTCACTCCCTGGCCGCCGATCACGCAATAGCGAATGCTGTTCTCTGTGAGGACGGCGAGAAACTCATCGAGAAAATCAGCGCGATCCTGGGTCACGGCTTTCCAGTATGCGAGCGCCTGCATCCGTGCATCTTACGCCGCCCGCGTCACCGGGAGCTTGAGGACCATGCTCGTTCCCACGCCCTCGATCGACGCCACCGTCACCTCGCCGCCGTGGGCTTCGACGACCTGCTTGACGATGTAGAGGCCGAGGCCGGTGCCGCTGCCGCCGCGGAGCGACTTGTTGCCGCTCTGCTTGTACTTGTCCCAGATCTGCTGCAGCTCGGCGGATTTGATGCCCATACCGCTGTCGGTCACGGTGATGACGATCGCCTCGGGGACCTCGCCGTTGCGGACGATCTGCGCGCCGACGGAGATCAGCCCCTTCTTCGGCGTGAACTTCAATGAATTCGAGATCAGATTGATCACCGCCTGCGTCAGCTTCTCCACGCTGCCGATGATCTGCGGGATGTCGCGGCCGTGCGCGGAGAGGAGAAAGACCTCGTCGCGCGATGCCACGCTCTGCAGGCTGCGCACCGCACGCTTCAGCAGGCCGGCGATGCGAACCGGTTCCTGCTCGACGGCGAAGGATCCGGACTGGATCTTGGAAAAATCCATGATCTCGTTGATGAGGCTCATCATCCGTTCCGATTCGCGCTGCGCCTCCTTCAGCAGGTCGGCGTTCAAGGCGTCGAGCTTGGAGCCGTCCTGGGAGAGGACGAACTCCAGCGTTCCCTGGATGCCGGAAAGCGGACCACGCAGGTCGTGGACGATCTGGGCGGTGAAGTCGGACTTGGCCTGCTCCGCCTCGCGCTGCCGGGTGACGTCTTCGAACCAGAGCGCCACGGTGGGGGTGGCGTAGTCGTCGACCTGCATGATCTTGTCGACGCGATAGGTCCGTCCTTCGATGTCGACGTCGAGCGCACGGTGGGCGTCGGCATCGAGAAAGAATCCCTGCAACCATCCACTCTCGCCGGCGACGGCGCGCGCCGCCTGGGTCAGCCAATCCTTCGCATCGCGTCCGAACGTGGCTTCGAAGGCATCGTTGCACCACTCCACCCCGCCGTGCTCGTTGACCAGAGCGATCGGAGTCTTGAGGTTCTTGGCGATGACGTACTTGTCGTGCAGGTTCATTTAGGCACCGTAATGGCGCGTTCTTGCTGGAGCTTCGCCAGGTTGAAGAGCGTCGTGAATGGATCGAACGGACTGAGAATCAGAAGCTTCTGCAAGTCGAGGCGGCCGTCGATGAGCGAGATGAGGTAGCCCTCCTGGGCAGTCAGGTTGAAGCGGTCGAAATTCGACAGGAACTCCGCCGTCAGTTTGGGGACGGCTTGCATGGCCCTGGGATGCGCGAGAAAGTCACGGACGATGGTGGTGCGGAGGATTTCGGTGTAGCCGCGCAGCGAGAGATCGTCCGGATAGGCGCCTCGCGCTTCGATGAGCTTGAGATAGGTGTACCAGGCACCGTTCTGCGAGAGCGAATCAGCCACCAGACGGCTCCAATCCGGCGCGGGCGCAGCTTTCGGGACCGAGGACATTGTTGTGCATTCTATTCTGGAGCAGGACAGACACTCGTATCTGTGCCCCGTTTGTTACACTCACGCCCGTGTCCGATGCTGTAGTCGCCATAACTACCCGAAAACGCCGCAGGACGCGGCTGATCATCCTTCTGATTGCAATCGTTCTCGGAATCCCGGGGGGCTTCCTTCTCGCGCACGCGATCCGGGTGCCGCTGGTCAAGTCGCTCGAGAATTATCAGCCGGCGATCATCACCCGTATCTATGACCGGAACGGGATCGGCTTCGCCGAGTACTCGATCCAGAAGCGGATCGTCGTGGCCAAGCGCGATATGGCGCCGGCGCTGGTACAGGCCGTCGTGGCCACCGAGGATGCCGACTTCTACCATCACGGCGGCATCAATCCGAAAGCGATCTTCCGCGCCGCGCTCAAAGACATCATCGCCCGCAAGAAAGTGGAGGGCGCTTCGACTCTGACGCAGCAACTCGCGAAACAGGTGTTCCTCACCCCGGCAAAAGACTTCCGCCGCAAGATCAACGAGGCCTTCCTGGCCGTCGACATCGAGAAGAACTTCACGAAGGATCAGATCTTCGAGCTGTACGCCAATCAGGTATACCTCGGCCATGGCGCATACGGCGTGGAGGCGGCGTCGCGGCTCTACTTCGGCAAGCACGCCAAGGATTTGACTGTCCCGGAGGCGGCCATGATCGCGGGACTGATCCGGTTGCCGATGTACTACAGCCCGATCACGCATCTCGACCACGCCACGGCGCGGCGCAATCACGTCCTGCGGCGGATGTATGAGGAGCACTACATCAACAAGCAGCAGTTCCAGCAGGCGGTGAACGCGCCGATCGTGCTCGGGACGTACAAAGAGGAGTCGCCGCGGATCGGAGCCTACTTCTCGGAAGAGATCCGCCAGTACATCGAGAAGAGCGACAAGTTCGGCGCCGAGAATCTCTACCAGAAGGGCCTGAAGGTCTACTCGACGCTCGACCTGCGGATGCAGCAGGCGGCGGAGACGGCGTTGCAGCGCGGACTGCGGCGCTGGGATCGTCGCCGTGGATTCCGCAAACCGGCGCGGAATCTCGTGGCCGAGGGGATCGACCCGGGCGCGTACAAAGATCCGAGCTGGTCGAGCGATCCGTATGTGGCAGACAAGCTCTATCCCGCCGTGGTCATGACCGTCGAAAAAAACGGTGTCACCGCCCGCGTCGGCAAGGATTCGATGACCCTGCCGGCCACGTCATTTGCCTGGACGCAGCACAAGACGATGGACGGCGTCCTCAAGGCCGGCGACATGATCTACATCCGTCTCGACGAGGATGCGAAGACGCACGCCCGCAAGTGGATTCTCGACCAGTTGCCGCAGGTGCAGGGAGCAGTGGTCATCGTCGACGTCAAGAGCGGCGAGGTACGCGCGCTGGTCGGCGGCTACGACTTCCAGATGTCGAAGTTCAACCGCGCCATCCAGTCGCGGCGACAGACCGGTTCGTCGTTCAAGCCGTTCGTCTACGGCGCCGCGTTCGAGAAGGGACTGACACCGGCGGATACGGTCTTCGATGAGCCGGTGGCGATTCCGGTCGGCAATCAGATCTACTCGCCGAAGAATTACTACGGCATGTACGCCGGCATCGTGACGATCCAGCGCGCGCTGGAGCTGTCGATCAACGTGCCGGCGGTGAAGACCTGGATGATGGTCGGCGCGGATCGCGTCGTCGATTTCGCCAAGCGTTGTGGGATCACCTCAGACATCCCGCGCTATCCGTCGACGGCGCTCGGCGCGGCGGGGGTATCGCCGATCGAGATGGTCGGCGCGTACAACGTGTTCGCCAATCAGGGCGTGTACGTGAAACCGCGGCTGATCCGCAGGATCGCCGACCAGACCGACCGCGTGCTGGAGGATCAATTGCCGGAGCTGTCGGAAGCAACGCAGGCGCAAGTGGCCTTTGAGCTGGCGCACGTGCTGCGCGGAACGATCGACCGCGGCACCGGCTTCGAGGCCCATTCGCTTCCGCCGCCGCTTGCAGGCAAGACCGGTACGACGAACTCGTACACGGACGCCTGGTTCCTCGGGTTTTCCCCCGAATACACGATCGGCGTCTGGGTCGGCTACGATGATCCGAGCCGCTCGCTCGGCGGGGGAGCGACCGGCGCCGAGGTGGCGCTGCCGATCTGGATCGACATCGTCAAACAGATCGACGTCCTGAAACTGCGGACGTCGCGGCCGGAGTTCGACATCCCGCCCGGCATCGTCATGGCGCCGATGGATCTGAAGACGGGACGCCGCGGTGTGGGCCCGTGCGAGCGGGTGGTGATGGAAGCATTCATCGCCGGCCAGGAGCCGGACAAGGATTGCAGCGGCGCCACGGTGGCGGTGAGCAAGCTGCCGTACTACCTCCAGAAGCCGTTCTATCAGCCGAAGGAGCTGGAGCCGACCCAGGCCGCGCAGGATGCGTCCGCGCGGTCAGGTGAGGGGGCCGAATCACCCGCGCCGAATGTAGATACGGTGCCGAAAGCGGCGGTGCCACCGACAGGGACGACGACGACCGCGAAGCCGCCGGGGTAGCGACGGAGCGCTGGTGTCTCGCCCCCGGTCTTAATTGCCGCGATAGCGTCAACAAGATGGTAGCCAGGGGTGCGAGCGTTTTTGGCGAGCACCCCTGGCAACGAGATGCATGGTTTGGTGCCGCGTCAGCGGCACTTGAGTAGTCGGGGAGTCCCATCCGGTGCCGCTGACGCGGCACGATTTCAGATCGCACCTGTTCCAGGGGTGCTCGCAAAAAACGCTCGCACCCCTGGCTACCTTCTCGCGCCGCTATCGCGGCGTGGCCGGGTGCGTCTCGCCGGCGTCTCGCCCCCGGTCTGCAAGACTCCAAACATTCGCTCGTAACCCTCAGCGGCGAGACGCCAGCGCTCCGTTTGACGGTCCTACTCCAGCGTCCGGTCCAGCTCACCAATCGCCGTGAGCGACCACCGCCCACCCACGCTGGCCAGCTCCGCTTTCGCTTCATGGCGCTGCGGCGATGGGATCAGCTCGGCGCCGACGGTGTTGGGCTTCCACTTCCAGGCGATTCCGGCGTGGGCATTTGCACCTTCGCTGTCGATCGACGTTACGGCGTCGAACTCGCGGGTGGCGATCGGGAAGGTCCACGACGAACCGTCGTCGACCAGCCCGTCGAGGTGCAGCATCCCGTCGCGGGTCAGGGTAAGCGTTCCGTCGCTGCCGGCCTCGGCGTAGCCCAGCTTCTGCAGGAGGGGAATGATCCTCTGCTGCTCCAGGAAGGCCGCGCCGATTCCCCCTGACTTGTTGATATGAGCCGTATAGGGCGCCGAGAAGGTGGGATCGATCTCCACGAGGTAGCGAACGCGTTCGGGATCGAGTCCGGCCGGATAGAGGACCGGTTTCTGCGATGACTCGATATGCAGGCCGCCCGCGGCACGCGCCGCCGCTTCCTGGCGCGCCTTCGACACCAGAACGACCTTCGCGCACATCTTCGGCATGACGACCAGGAGAATCACGGCGATGACGATCGGAATACCGACCGTGCGAAGGATCCGCGTCTCGTCGCTCATTTCACGTAGCGATTGATCATGTCGACCATCTTGTCGCGCGTGAGCGGCTTACGCATCCAGGCATTGGCTCCCGAGCTGGGGAACATCTCCTCGAGCGATTTCTCCGGCAGATCGGAGATCAGGACGATGGGGATGTCTTTCTTGCTCGACTGCGACTTCAGCACTTCGCTGAGACGGTTGCCCTTGATGCTCGGCAGGTTCACGTCGAGGAAGATGATGTCGGGCGAGTTGCCGGCCAGGACATGGTTGAACTCGATCCAGCTCGATGCGATCAGGACAGTGCAACCTTCACGCTCGAGCAAAGCTCTCCCGAGCTTCAGGACGAGCGGGTTGTCGTCAAGAATCAACACCGCTACTTTCGACAACGACGCGGGCATACAGTCATTCCTTCCTGCACAGGCTTCACCGGGGACGATCACTCCGCATGATACATTTTCCCGCCGCCGTAACGACATGGACGATTTCATACCGACCGAACCACCGCCCGCCGCGCCTCTTCCGGAGCCGCCCGCGCCCGCTCTTCCGTTCCGCCGTCCCGCCGACTACTACGCGGCGCCGGGCCACGATCTGCGCCCGCTCGTCCCGCGCGGCGCTCACATCGGGTGCGGATGGGCATCGGTCGTGTTCGTGATCCTGCTGTTCGCGGCCGGAGCCTTCGCGCCGCGCTCCGGCGTGCTCCTCGGCAAGCTTTTCGGCATGATCGGGGACGACATCTCCGTGCACTTCACCAGAGATGTGACCCCGGTCCAGAAGGCCGCTTTCGCCGCCGAGATGAAGAGGCTGCGCGCCGCCACCGGCGAAGGAAAGTTGAAGCTCGACAAAACCCAGTCGTTTCTCAAGCTGGCCACGGACGTCGATGCCGACGACAAGGTCGATCACGCCGAGGCCGACAAACTGATCGCGGCGCTGCGGGATTTGAATCGAAGCGTGAAATGAGGTTGCGCGGTCTCGCGGTTACGCGGTCTCGCAGTTGTGTAGGTTCGCCGTCTCCTAGTAGATCTTGCGCACCGCGAGACCGCGTAACCCCGTAACCGCGCGACCGCGATCCACCATGAACTTCAAACTCATCTCCCCCTTCACCCCGCAAGGCGATCAACCGGAGGCCATCCGGCAACTCACTGAGAGCGTCCAGGCCGGAACGCGCGATCAGGTTCTCCTCGGCGTCACCGGTTCGGGCAAGACCTTTTCCGTCGCCAAAGTGATCGAGGCCGTCAACCGACCCACGCTCGTCCTCAGCCACAACAAGACGCTGGCGGCGCAGCTCTATCAGGAGTTCAAGAACTTCTTCCCTGAGAACAAGGTCGAGTACTTCGTCTCCTACTACGACTACTACCAGCCCGAGGCCTACATCCCGCAGAACGATCTCTACATCGAAAAGGAGATGACCAAGAACGACGAGATCGACAAGCTGCGCCTGGCGGCGACGAAGGCGCTGTTCGAGCGCCGTGACGTCATCATCGTCTCGTCCGTGTCGTGCATCTACGGCATCGGCGATCCCGATCTCTACCATTCCATGCTCGTCTTTTTCGAGCGGGGCATCGACAAACCGATGACGCAGTACCTCCGCCGGCTGACGGAGATGCAGTATGAGCGGACGCCGTACGACCTGGCCCGCGGTACGTTCCGCGTGCGCGGCGACGTGCTCGAGCTCTGGCCGGCGTACGAGGACGATGCGGTGCGCATCGAGTTCTTCGGCGACGAGATCGACAAGATGACCCGCATCGATCCGATCACCGGCCGCACCTCGGGGCGCGAATACGACCGGCTGGCGGTCTATCCGCGCACGCACTACGTCACCCCGCGCGACCGGCTGATGGTGGCCATGGAGAACATCCGCGTCGAGCTCGACGAGCGCGTGGCCGAGCTGCGCGCGAATGCCCGTCTGCTCGAAGCGCAACGCCTCTCGCAGCGGACGATGTTCGATCTGGAGATGATCGCGGAGCTTGGCTATTGCAACGGCATCGAGAACTATTCACGGCATCTCTCCGGACGCCAGCCGGGAGAGCCGCCGCCGACGCTCATCGATTACTTCCCGAAGGACCTGCTTCTCGTCGTCGACGAGTCGCACCAGACCATTCCCCAGGTTCGGGCGATGTGGGGCGGCGACCGGGCCCGGAAGGAGACGCTGGTCGAGTATGGCTTCCGGTTGCCGAGCGCCATCGACAACCGGCCGCTGTCGTTCACCGAGTTCGAAGGGAAGCTGAACCAGATCGTCTACGTCTCCGCCACGCCCGGACCGTTTGAGTTGCAAAAGACCGGCGGCCTCTTCGCGGAACAGGTCATCCGTCCCACCGGCCTGCTCGATCCGCGGATCATTATCCGGCCGGTCAAAGGACAAGTCGACGATCTGATCGGGGTGATCAAAGAGCGGATTGGCAAGAGCGAGCGCGTGATGGTCACGACGCTGACGAAGCGGATGGCCGAGGATCTGACCCGGTACCTGCTGGAGCTGGGGATCAAGGTCAACTACCTGCACTCGGATGTGGAGACGCTGGAGCGCATCGCCATCATCCGCGACTTCCGCATCGGAACCTACGACGTATTGGTCGGCATCAACCTGCTCCGTGAAGGGCTCGACATCCCGGAGTGTTCCTGTGTGGCCATCCTCGACGCGGACAAGGAAGGGTTCCTCCGCTCGCAGACCTCGCTGATCCAAACCATCGGCCGCGTGGCCCGCAACCTGAACGGCGAGGCCATCCTCTACGCCGACAAGATGACCGACTCGATCAAGTTCGCCATCGCCGAGACGAACCGCCGCCGCGCCATCCAGCAGACGTACAACGAGGAGAACGACATCGAGCCGGCCTCGATCATCAAAGCGATCGACAGCGATCTGATGAAGATGGCCAACCTCGACTACTTCGAAGTCCCTGGCGGCCCGACGTCCAAGGCCCGCCTCGGCCTGACGGAAGGGGAGGACCTGGACAAGGCCATCGCCCGCCTGACGCGCGAAATGAAAGAGGCGGCGAAGAACCTCGAATTCGAGAAGGCGACGGAGATCAGGGATAAGTTGAGGGAGTTGAAGGAGATTCGGATCTTCGTTTGAAACGTCCTGCGGCGGACGCGCACTACCTTCTCAAGGGGGGAGCGCGATGTGATTCAGGAACAACGTCTTTTGGTGGGGCGGCTTGTACGGCGTTCTTCTCGCGATTGCCTTTTTCCTCGGCGAGAAGAAGATCACCGCGAAGATGCCGCCGGAGATCACGCATCCGGAGTATTACTACGCCTTCGCCGGTGCGCTGCTGGTCTGGCACCTGCTGTACCTGTACATCTCGAACAATCTGCAGCAGTGTCGCCCGATCATGCCGTTCGCCACGCTGGAGAAGATCTCGTTCGCCGCGCCGGTGCTCGTGCTCTACGCCACGGGGCGTGTGACGTCGCTCGGCCTGGTCGGCGGCGCGGCCGGCGATCTGGTGTGGGGCGCGCTCTTCCTGGCGAAGTACTTCAAGGTGCCGCACAGCGCGGCAGCGTGAGCTCTTTCATGTGCAAGACTACGTTTCACGAGGTCTCTTCACTTCGTTGGTGGCGTTGATACCTGACGAGGGTAGATATCGCCGACTGCTGACGATCATTCACGATCGCGTCCTCTTGGACCTTCGCTATCGGGAAGATCATTACGCCGGAGGCGTGACGGAAATTAGCCGGTGGCAAGCGCCGAAGGACGCGCCGCCACCGGTCCTCTGGCTCCCTGATATCGCACCCCGGCAGGGGTGGCGGAAAGCATCCGCGACCCCTGCCGGAGTCGGATGTGGGGGGTGCCGTAACCGGTGGCTGCGCGTCTTCGACGCTTGCCACCGGCTAATGTCCGTCACGCCTCCGGCGTGTGACCGGAGTTCTCAGCGAAAATGAACCTTGCTCAAAACGTCCACCGCAGACCCAGCCGTGCCGAGGTTGCCGGGGTGCGTACGACCGGCTTGAGGTAGTTCGGGTTGGACGCTGTTGGCAGCGTGTTGTCGCTCTCCTGGAAGTCGTAGCGTTGGTCGAGGAGCACGGCTCGTTGTGTGTTCAGGAGGTTGAAAACGTCGAGCAGGAGGTTGAGGTGCGAGCCTCCGAAGGCGATGGGGTAGCCGAGGTGGACGTCGGCGTCGTAGTTGCTCGGAGTGCGGCCCTCGGCGCCGCGGGAGGTGAGGAAGAACTCGTAGCGGCGGTACGCGGAGGAATAGCCGTAACGGGTGACGGGTGTTCCGCTGCGCCAGTAGGCGGAGACGCCGATCGACAGTTTCCAGGGCGTGTTGTAGATGCCGGAGGTCTTGAACTGATGCCGGCGATCGTTCGACAGCGGGCCGTTGTTCGTGATCTTCGTCAGATCGGTGCCGTTGGTGAAAAACTCGTAATAGTCGTACGCCGCGGAGATGTTGGGATCGGCCCCGGCATTCGTGAACGGGGCGTATTCGCCGTCGTAGTTCCCTTCGAGCCGGGAGTAGACATACGACGCCATCGCCTGCCAGTTGTTGCTGAAGGCCTTCGTAGCGTCGAGTTGGATGCCTTTGTACGTCCGCTTCGGCTTCGGTGCATCGAACTGGCGCGTGTAGTCGAGCGAGAAGATCTTCTTCATGATCCCTTCGCCGGGGTTGCCGATGCAGTAGGTTCCGTCGTTGATGCAGAGGAAGTCCTCGATCACCCGTCCGTAGCTGCGGTAGATCCCCTTGGCGCCGACCGAGATGTTCGGCATCACCTCGCGCTCGCCGCCGATGATGTACTCGGTCAGGTACTGGTTCTTGAGGTTGGGATCGGCCGGCTCGGTGAAGCCGCCCAGGATGGCTGACTTCGTGCCGGCATCGGCCTCGGCATTCGGATCGGGCACGTTGCTGGTCGGGCTGTAATTGATGATGCGGGGTTGCCTTTCGTAGGAAAACGAGCGGATGACCAGATCCATCGGGATCTCTTCGTAATAGCGTCCGTAGGAGCCGAAGACCTTGCTGTGGTTCCAGCCGCTCGGATCCCACACGAACCCCAGGCGGGGAGCGTAGTCCTTCTTCAGATCGATCTGCGTAACGCCTGAGGCATCGATGATGCGCTGGCGGTCCCAGCGGACGCCGGCATTGATCGTCAGGTCCTTCATGGTCCAGCGGTCCTGAAGATACGCGGTCGTGTTCTTGTGCTCCGGCGATGCGTTCAGCGCGGAGATCGGGGCGTTGGCCACGGTGGCGTCGGGCGTGGTCCAGTAGGCGTGGCTGTAGATCGGCTTGGCCGCGTTGTTGGGGTTGTCGAAGATGTCGACCTGCTGGCCGCCGGACATCCGCTTGATGACGTCCGCGGTCTGGTCTTCGATCTCGAATCCGCCTTTGATCTGGTGGTTGCCGGCGTAGCGCGTGGCCGACCCGCCGTAGAACTTGCGGTCGAACGACTTCTGTTGAATGAGTCCGAAGCCGCCGGTCTGGAAGAAGTTGTTGCGGGCGTCGATGTACTCGATGGCGTCGCCGGCGGCCGTGGCCGGTCCGACGGAGTTGTTCTCCTTGTGGCTGGCGTCCTGCGCGGAGAAGATCCACTTCGTGCCGATGATTCCGTCGTAGCGGAGTGCGTAATCGCGTCCGCCGAAATCCTGCCGGCCGAGGTAGGTGGCGGCTTCGCCGATGAGCGTGTGGTTGGCGTCGTTGATCGCTCCGGTGTCGACGCGGGGGTCCTGCAGGAAGGTGCCGATGAGTGTGTTGCTTGGCGTGAGGCTGTACGTCACCTTGGCCGAGCCGAGGTTGCGGCGGCTCGGCGACGCCGCGGACTTGCCGGCGTCAGGTCCGTCGGAGAGTATGTTGCTCTGAGTATTGCGGACCTGATCGTAGGCGCCGAAGAACCACAGCCTGTCTTTGAGGATGAAGCCGCCGATGTCGGCGCCGTAGTCCTTCCTGGTGAATCCAGCCGAGGTTCCGCCCACGACCGTCTTCGAATTCGTCTGGAACGAGTCGCTGGTGTTGTAGCCGAAGACGTCGCCGTGGAAGTCGTTGCTGCCCGACTTGGTGATGACGTTGATGATGCCGCCGGTGGAGCGGCCGTATTCGGCCTCGTAGCCGCCGGTCTTCATCTCGAAGGCGTCGATGAACTCGAAGTTCAGTTGCTTGCCCTGAAAGCCGTACTCCATGTTCGTGGTGTTGACGCCGTCGATGTAGAACGAGTTCTCCGCGCCCGAGGAGCCGTAGACCGAGATCGTCGGCGTCTGCTTGTCGTCCGACTGAATGGCGTCCGTGGAGACTCCGGGCGTCACCTGGGCGACCGAGGCGTAATCACGTTGCGTCGGCAGGGTTTCCATCTGGGTGGCGTTGAAGTTCGTGCCGAGCGTGTTCGAGGTCGTATCGATCGGCGGCGCGAAACTTCCGACGGTGATGCTCTCGGTCATCGACGGTGACAGCACGGTATCGACCGTCGTCTCTTTTCCGAGCGATACCGGAACGGAGGCGTTCTTTTTCGGAGCGAAACCGCTCAGCGTGAAGGCGACGGTGTAGCTGCCGGGCGGAAGCAACGGCAGACGATAGAGTCCTGTGGCGTCGCTGACGCCCACGCGCATCCCCTGGAGTGCGGGACTGGTTGCTTCGACTGCCACCCCCGGGAGCGATGCGCCGCTGGAGTCGTTGACTCTGCCACCGATCGAGCCGGTCGTTTGCGCGGCGAGCGGGAGCGTAACGAAAAGGAAAAGGAGAAGGAGCCGCCGGAGAGGGGACATTGATGCCTCCTTGATTGAATGAATGAGAGTCTACGCGAAGAGGGCCAGCGCGTTGCGCACGCGCGCCAGGCCTGCCTCGATCTGGCTCGGCGAGACCGCGCCGGCGCTAAGCCGGAACCAACCCGTCTCCTGCTGCAGGCCGAAGGCCTGGAAGGGGACGACGGCGAAGCCGGCCTCATCGAGCAGAAGGCGGCGGATCTGTTCGTTCGTGGCAATGGCTCCCCGGCCGATGAGGTCGAACTGCACGGAGAGGTAGATCGCTCCCTGCGGCGCGATGGCGCGGACCGGCAGGCCATCGCGGCGCATGGCGTTGATGCCGTCGTAGAGAAGGTCGAGCCGCAACTGCAACTCGCGGATCATCGTCTCGTGGTACTGGTCAATCTCGGCGCGCATGCCCAGGAACTTCGCTACGGCGATCTGCTCCGGCCGCGGCGCCCACGCGCCGATGTGGCCGAGGATGTCGCGCATCTTCGCGGTGATCGCCGGCGGCGCGACCGTCCAGCCGACACGGAGTCCGGTGGCGGCGAATGCCTTCGAGATCCCGTCCACGAAGATTGTGTACGGCGTGACCTCGGGGACGAGTTGCGGCGGCGTGTAGTGACGGAAGCCGCCGAAGGTCAGCATCCAGTAGACCTGATCCCACAGCAGCAGCAGGGCGCGTTCGCCAGCCGCGGTGCGGCGCTCGTTCTCATCGACCACGAGCCGGGCGATGCGCTCCACTTCGTCCCGCGCCATCACGGTACCGGTCGGGTTGAGCGGCGAGCAGACGCAGATGAGGCGGGCGTCGCGGATATGCGGGCGCAGCAGGTCAGCGGTCGGGAGGAAGTTCGTTTCCGGCCCGACGGAGATCTCGACCGGCACACCGCGGGTGAAGTAGACGTAATGGTTGTTGTTCCACGACGGGATCGTGTAAACAACCTTGTCGCCGGGATCGACGACCGCTGCATACGCGGCGAAGATGATGGGCCGGGCGCCGCCGGCGATGAGCGTCGACTCGAGCGGATACTTCAGACCGAGGGCGTCATCGTAGAAGCGGATGACCGCCTGGCGCAGCTCTTTCGTTCCGTCCGATGGCGGATAGTTCGTCTCGCCGGCGGCCAAGGCCTCGGCGATGAGATCCTCGAGGAGCTTGGGGATGCGAAACTCTTTCGGCGAAAAGTCGCCGACGGTGAGATTGCAGATCTCGCGGCCGGCCTCGACGAGGGTCCGGATCTCTCCGGAGATTCTCAGGATCTCGGAACCGGTCAGGCCGAGGGCGAGCTGCGAGAGGCTGCGGTCGTCGCAGACGGGCAGGGTGGTGGTCATCGGGTGGGGATTGTAGAACAGTCGATACTCATCCACTTTTCCTGTACGCCCGCCGGATCTTCCACAGGTCATGCAGCGCGCGGAGGAAATCGTGCGACTTCACCTTCGAGCCGGTGACGTCGTGCCAGCGCAGGACCGGCAACTCGTAGATCGCGCCGGACGCGGCGTCGCGGCCGAGGCGCTGGACGTAGCGGGCGATGATCTCGACGTCGAAGATCCAGCGCGAGAGGAACGGACGCGCGAAGACCTCGCGCAGCGTCTCGTTCGTGCGAAAGAGCTTCGCGCCGCACTGCGTGTCGTAGACGGCCAGACCGAGGCTCGATGAGATGAGCGTGGCCCCGACGCGGCCCACGTAATGGCGTGACGGACGGCGGCTGATCTCCCGGCCGAGGAGACGGACGCGGGCACCCATCACCATCTGGATCGCCGGACGCTCCGCGAGGACCTGTAGAAACCCGGGAAGCTCGGCAAAGGGAGTGGCCAGATCGGCATCCCAGAAGCCGATGTAGTCGGCTGGCTGCTGCATGGCGGCCACGAAGCCGCGGCGCACCGCCTCCGCCTTGCCGCTGTTTTGCTCGAGGTTCAGCACGGCGAATCGTTTCGGATCGGAGTCGCGGAGCGATTGGAGAACGCCGAGGGTGCCGTCGCGGCTGCCATCGTTGACGAAGAGGAAATCGACGTCATAGCCGTCGACGGAGACGCCGCGGAAGGCCTCGACGTCGAGACGTCGCTCTTCGTTGTAGCAGGGGACGACCAGGGTCAGGCGAGGCACGGGGGCGCATTGTAGCGGGAGGGCGGGGCGTTTCGGGGACGGTGCGACGGGAGGAGACGAGAGGCAATGTTGAATGTTGAATGGTGAATGTTCAATGTTGAATGGCTCCGCACGGCCTCGCTCGGTGTCGCATTCAACATTCAACATTGAACACTGAACATTCAACATTTCGCCTTTCATCGCTAGGATGGAGGAATGTCTGAACTTGACCTCCGCACGATCCCCACAACCGTCCACGGCCGTTACCTCGTTCGGCAGGGTCCGCCCGAACGGCTCATCGTCGGCTTTCATGGCTACGGCGAGACCGCCGATGCTCACATGGCCCAGCTCCAGCAAATCCCTGGGCTCGAGCGATGGACCGCCGTCGCCGTGCAGGCGCTCCATCCGTTCTACCTGAACCGCAGCGGTGCCATCGTGGCGTCGTGGATGACCAGCCTCGACCGGGAGCTGGCCATCGAGGACAACCGTGCCTACGTCCGGTCCATCGTTGAGCAGTTTCCGCCGCCTCGGCAACTGGTCTTCCTCGGCTTTTCGCAGGGCGTGGCCATGGCCTATCGCGCGGCGGCCGGGTCGTCCGCGGCCGGCGTCGTGGCCCTCGGCGGCGACGTTCCTCCCGAGCTGTTTGAAGGAACGCCTTCGCTCCCTCAGATCCTCATCGGGCGAGGGGTGCGCGAGGATTGGTACACCGCCGAAAAGCTCGAGAAAGACTTTAAGTTGCTATCGGCGGTGACCTCGGTCAGCACCTGTGTCTACGACGGCGGGCACGAATGGACCGATGAGTTTCGCAGCGCGGCGGGGGAGTTCCTGGCCCGGCTTGCTGACTCGTCAACAAGTTGACCAGTCAGCGCATTGACCATGCTCGGCAGGGATGACAAGTCACTCGTAAGTTGTTCTGGCTGCTCCTGATGTCCGACCGTTTCGAACGTCTCAAAGCGCGGCTCAACGAGCTGCCCGACCGACCCGGCGTTTACATGCACAAGAACGCCGAGGGGGAGGTCATCTACGTAGGCAAGGCGCGCAACCTCAAGAGCCGGGTCGGCTCCTACCTGGTCGGGCGTGGCGCCCGCGACAGCAAGACCATGTCGCTGATCAACGAGATCGAGACGATCGATTTCGTGACCACGAACAACGAGCTGGAGGCCATCCTCCTCGAGAACAACCTCATCAAATCGAACCAGCCGCGCTACAACATCCTGCTCCGGGACGACAAGAGCTATCCGTACATCAAGGTGACGATGTCGGAGGACTACCCTCGGGTCGTCTTCACCCGCCGGCTCGACCGGAAGAAGGGCGATCTCTTCTACGGCCCGTTCTTCGCCGGCACGGCGCGCAGGCTGCTGAAGCTCGTCGCCGATCAGTTCAAGCTGCGCAGTTGCGACCTCGACATCGTGGCCGGCCGGAACGCTCTTCCGCGTCCCTGCCTCTACTACGACATGCACCAGTGTCTCGGCCCCTGTGTGGTCGGGCTGACCACGCAGGAGCTGTACCGCGACATGGTCGATGACGTGGTGCTCTTTCTCGGCGGGAAGACGAACGAGCTGCAGAGCCGGCTGACGCAGCGGATGTACCGCGCCGCCGAATCGGAGAACTTCGAGATGGCCACGTATTACCGCGACCTCGTCCGTACCGTCGAGCGGGTGCAAGCTGAGCAGCAGGTGGCGTCGGCGGAAGACGAGGATGCCGACGTCTGGGGGTTGCACGAGGATGGGAGCGACGTCGCCGTGCAACTCTTCGTCATCCGTGACGGCAATGTGGTCGACCGCCGGGAGCTCTTCTGGGAGAAGGTCGACATCTACCAGCCGAGTTACTTCCTCGGCGAGGTTCTGCAGCGGTACTACCAGGACAATCTCTTCATCCCGCGCGAGGTGCTCATTCCGTTCGAGGTCGAGGAGTGCGACCTGCTTACCGCATGGCTGACGGAACAGGCCGGGCGCAAGGTAGCGCTGCGCGTGCCGCAGCGAGGCAGGGGAGTCGACCGGATCGAGCTGGTGAATCGGAATGCGCGTCTCTCACACGAGTCACGCTTCCGCAAATCGACGCAGGACCGGTTGCAGATTGCTGCACAGAAACTTGGGCAGATTCTGGGCTTTGACAGAGAGATGAGCCGCATCGAGTCGTTCGACATCTCAAACATCCAGGGGACCGATTCCGTGGCCGGGATGGTGGTCCTCGACCGCGGCAAGTTCGACAAGAAGCAGTACCGCGTCTTCAACATCAAGACAGTCGAAGGGGCGGATGACTTTCGCTCCATGGCCGAGGCGGTTGACCGGCGGTACCGGCGGCTCCTCGACGAGGAGAAGACGCTGCCGGACATGATCCTGATCGACGGCGGCCGGGGGCAGCTCAACGCCGCGCTGGCGGCGCTCAACAAGCTCGGCATCGAGGAGATCCCGATCGCCGGCCTGGCCAAACGCGAAGAGGAGATCTATGTCCCCGGCCGCGAGGAGCCGATCCGCCTCGAGCGCCGTGATCCGGCGCTGCAACTGTTGCAGATGGTCCGCGACGAGACCCATCGTTTCTCGGTCTCATCGCATCGCCGCCGCCGGTCGAAGCGCACTCTCCACAGCGCGCTGGACGACATGCCCGGCATCGGAGAGAAGCGCAGGCGCTTGCTCTTCGAGCGATTCGGCAGCGTCTCCGGTGTGAAGCAAGCCTCCGCGCAGGATCTGATGAATGTTCTGGGGCGGAAGGTGGGGCAGTCGCTGTATGACGAGCTGCATGATTCGTGAGCTATTCGCAGTCAGCTCTTTGCTGTTAGGGGAACGACCAACGTGCACCAGGGGGACGGTTGGAAAATGTGCGTGCGATAATGCGCGGCGGTCCAAGAGCTAACAGCTAAAAAGCTAAAAGCCGGGCGGGGGAAACAATGAGCTTCGAAGGCGAAATCGGCGAGATCGATCTGATAGAGAGGCTCGTCGAGCTCGGGGGCGAGCACTTCACCGGCGCGATCCGTTTCGAGAGCGACGGCATCATCAAAATCGTCTACTTCAAAGAGGGCGACGTCCTCTCTGCATCGACGAACGACCGCACCGACGCCATCGATGAGATCCTCCAGCGCGCCAACAAGGTCACCCGCGAGCACGTGAAGCAGGCGCTGGCGAAGCGCAAGGAGAGCGAGACCCTCGGCGATGCCCTTCTCGGACTCGGCTTCATCACCCGAAAGGAGCTTACCTGGGCCCGCCGCGTCCAGGTCATCGGCATCCTCCGCTCGATCATCGGCTGGAAGACCGGCTCCTACACCATCGTCGCCGACTATCTGCCGAAGCGGGAGGAGGGGACGCTCTTTTCGCTGTCCCAGATCATCGTCGAGCTGGTGGTCACCGACAACGATCGCTCGAAGTCCGAACAGGCGATGGAGAGCGGGAACGCGGTCTTCGAGAAGGCGGCGAACTTTGACGACGCCTTCCGGCGTCTTGGTCTGAATGAGGATGCGGAGCTGATCGTCGCGCAGATCGACGGCGTGAGTACCGCCGCTGAGGTCGCTGGCAGGTCGGGCAAGGAAGTGTTCAATGTCTACAAACTGCTGGAGGCGTTGCGGCTTCTCCGCCTCGTGAATCGGCTCGGCAAACCTCCAGAAACACATGAGGTTCATGCGCCCGCGCCGGCGACCGCCGAATGGGATGTCGAGAATCCCGATTTCACGCTGGACGATGTTGCGCCGGCGGCACCCGCGGTTTCCCAATGGTCAGAAAGCGCGACCATGGAGATCCCGGCGGTGAGCGCGCCCCCGTGGACGCCCCCGGGTCCCGCGCCGAAGCCGCCGTCGAGCTCCGTCTGGGACGAGCCTGACGATTCCTTCGGAGGGACGGAGATCGCCCCGCCGCCGCTCGCGCCGGCAGCCGAGCCGCAATGGGGTTTCGACGAGGCCCAGATCGAGGCGGCGCGACGCGCGGCGGTACCGGTGACCGGAAGCGAGGCCGTTCCGACATCGATCGCCGCCCCCGCGATGAAGCCGGCCAAACCTCGCAGCCGCATCGGCCTGATCCTGATCACGCTCGTGATCCTGATTCTCGCCGGTGCCGCGTACCCTGCCTGGCTCTGGTGGCAGAACCGAAGCGCTCCGGAGCCGGTCGTCGTCCTGCGCCACCACCCCCCCAAGCTGCATCCTGCCGATAGCTCGAAGACATCAACGTCGCTGACGTCGACCGCGAGCACCGGGACATCCGTGCCTTCGGCTGCGACTGCGACTGTACCGCCACCTGTCGTGCCGACCACCACCACCGCCCCGCCCCTCGCGATCCACACCACCACCGCCCCGCCGCCCACGGTCCGCACCACAACCACTCCGCCGCTCGTGGTCCGCACGGGTACCGCCCCGCCGTCTGCAATCCACACTACGACCGCCGCCCCGAAGCCGCCTGTCCACGCCGCCACCGCTCTGATCGTTGCGCCGCCCGTCACGGCGACGCAGGCCACCCGGCTCCAGCGCACCTCCGCGGGTGCGACGATCACCAATGCCCCATCCTCCACCGGCGCCACATCGCCGGCTCCCAGCTCCGATGCCCTGCGCACAAAATATGACGGGATGGCCCGTGATTTCGCGGCGCAGAAGGGAGGCAGCTACACCGTTCAATTCGAGCTCGTCTGCGAGACGGCCTCGATCAGCCGCGCACTGGCCGAGGTGGGCGACAAGGTGTGGTTTGTCCCGACGAGCTATCGTGGCCGGCCGTGCTACCGCGTCTTCTGGGGGCGGTTCAACAGCAGCGCGGAGGCAAATGCCGCAACCAAGCCCGCCGCGCTGGGGAAAGCTCCGGTGGTGGTCAAGATCCCACGCTGATGATCGCATCGCTTCTCACGTCGGTCGGACTGGGCCTCGGCGCGGGCATCAATGCCTACGCCACTCTCCTGGTCTTCGGCCTCGTGGCGCGCTGGCAACCGGCCCTGTTTCACGACGATCTGGCGCGATTCTTCTCGACGACGCCTGTCCTGATCGTGGTGGGCATCCTCTACCTGATCGAGTTCGCGGCGGACAAGGTTCCGGCTGTCGATCACGCCTGGGACGTCATCCACACGCTGATCCGTCCGGTAGCCGGCGCTCTGGTGGCCTGGGCTGCCGTTTCGGACCGGGTCCCGCACGGCGCGGTGATCCTGGCCTCGGTTCTCGCTGGTGGGGCCGCACTCGGATCGCACGCCACCAAGGCCACCGTGCGCGCGGTCAGCACGCTGGCGACCGGGGGGCTCGGCAACCCGGTGCTCTCCCTTCTGGAAGACGTCTTTGCCTTCATCAACGCCGCCGTTGCCATCTTTCTCCCATGGCTGGTGATCGTGACGATGATGGCGATCGGGATGCTGTTCGTGGTCGTCCACCGGCGCATGCGCGGCCAGCGTCCAACGGCAAGTGCATGAGCTGGGTCATCGACGGCAACAACCTTCTCGGCCGAGCCGGCGCCTCGCGGGACGCCGCCGATACCAAACGCCAGCTCCTCCGCGCCCTGGCGAACTTTGCGCGCGCCCGGCGGACCAGGGTTGCCTGCTATTTCGACGGTCCGGAGCCGGAGCATTTCGGGCGGAATCTCGGCAGCGTGAGCGTCATCTTCAGCGGCTCCCGTTCTGCGGATGATCTGATCGTGAAAAGGGTCGCAACCGGCAGCGGCTGGAAAGTGGTCACCGCCGATCGCGCGCTCGCCGCGCGCATCAAGCGGAGGGAGGCCGACGTCGTCGATCCGGGCAGCTTCCTGGCCGAGCTTGAGAGCTTGCCGCAAGGGGAGGAGCGTGTCGCTGGCGAGGAGTGGCTGGAGTATTTCTCCAACCCGAAAAACCGAAACGTATTTTGATGTCGGCGTGCCGACATTGATTGTAAGCGACTGAAACAGCAACAATTTAAGGAGATGTATTTCGAAATGCGCTCCGCGCGTTGTCTGCGGCTTCGCCGCGTTGTCGGTTGTTTGCGCCCTGCGGGGCGCGTGGCCGATTATTGAGGTTTTTTGGCGTTTCGATAGCAAGGCCGACCACGCGCCGCAGCGCTGACAACCGACAACGCGCGAAGCGCAGACGACGCGCGCGAAGCGCGCAATTCGCCGGAGCACAATCTGTTACTGTGTGCTTGTGTGGAGTGGATTGGAGGATCGCGGCGCAGTGCGGCGTCGAGGAAAGTCCGAACTCTCACGGGCAGCAGGCTGGCTAACGGCCAGGCGCGGCGACGCGACGGAAAGTGCAACAGAGAATAGACCGCCGATCGCCTCGAGCCGCAAGGCAAGAGGAGGAGGCAAGGGTGAAACGGTGCGGTAAGAGCGCACCGCGCCCCACGCAAGTGTGGGCGGCACGGCAAACCCCCTGCGGAGCAAGACCAAATAGGGAAGTCATGGAGCCGCCCGTCTCCGTTATGAGCTTCCGGGTAGGTTGCTTGACCACCGCGGCAACGCGCGTGGCAGACGAATGATCTTCACTCCTCGCTTCGGCAAGGGGAACAGAATTCGGCTTACAGGTCCACTCCACACCTTTTTTGACACTTTCTGCCATTTGCGCAGACAACGAGCGGCATAACCATGCCGCCCTCCTCTCACCGCACGCTCAGCACCGTCCTTGCTATCTTGCACGGGATGCTCATTCGTCCTCGCGCGCTGCCGCGCAACGGCCGCGTCGTCGTTCTCGCGATTTCATCCCCATCGGAGATGCCTCGCATCGAAGCCGCCACGCGCACGCTCGAAGAGCGAGGCCTCCGCGTCACCCTGGCCGGCAACATCGATCATCGGCATCACGGCTACCTTGCTGGCGACGATGACGAGCGCCTCGAAGAGTTGAACCATTACTTGAAGTCTGACGACGTCGACGCCTTCTTCTTTGCCCGAGGAGGCTACGGGGCCATGCGCATCCTCGATCGTGTGGACTACGACGCGATCACCGCCAATCCCCGGCCGATCATCGGATTCAGCGACATCACCGCCCTTCACCAGGCGGTGGCTGTCCGTTGCGGCGTCGCCTCCTTTCATGGACCGATGGTGAACCTCGACTGGTTCAACGGACTCTCCCCCGACATCGAACGGTGGTTCTGGGCCATGCTCGCCGGCGAGGCACCGCTTACGCATCACTTCAACAGTGATCAGGTCGTTTTCGAAGGCGAGGCTGAAGGAGTCCTCTTCGGCGGTTGTCTGTCGCTGACCACTGCACTGACCGGGACGCCGTACGACTTCTGGGTTGAGGACGGCATCTGGTTTTTCGAGGATACCGACGAGCCGGTCTACCGCATCGATCGAATGTTGACCCACTTACGGCTGTCCGGTAGACTGAAAAAAATACGAGCTGTGGTCATCGGGAAGTTGAAAGAGTGCGGGAGCGAGGCGGAAATCGCGGCGCTGCTGCACGAATTCTTCGCCTTCAGCAACATTCCGGTCATACGCGATCTGCCGTTCGGCCATCAGGGGAACAATCTCCTGATGCCGGTCGGCGGCCTCGTCCGCGTCAGCACCCGGGATCGCACGCTCACTCTGGTAGAACCGGCGGTGCGGTCATGAAAACCGTTTTCAAGACAACCGGCGGAAAGGATCCGGTGAAGGACTCGTCGAGTATCTATGCCGCCGGCGACGTGATCTTCCGACAGGGAGACCTCGGCACCGAGATGTTCATCATCCAGGAGGGTGAGGTGAACATCGTCAAGCACATCAACGGCGAATCGCACGACCTCTCCCATCTCGAAAAAGGCGACTTCTTCGGGGAGATGGCCGTGCTGGAGAGCGTTCCCCGCACCGCCGACGCCATCGCCGCCACCGACGTCCGCGCCCTGGTCATCAACGGCGCCCGCTTCGACGAGATGCTGCGCAAGAACCCCGAGGTCGCCGTACGCATCATCCGGAAATACTCGAAACGGCTGCGGGAGGCGAATACGTTGTTGGAGCGCCTGGTGGGACGCGAGGTCGACAGCGAGCACGGCTCGCTCGATGCCACCCGAAGCGCGCCTTCCGAGATTCATCACCGGCATCGCCTCGTCGATATCGCCACCGCGGCGGAGTTCTTCTTCAGCAAAGGCGACGAGACAACCATCGGCCGCGCCGATCCGGTCACCGGCATCCTCCCCGACATCGATCTAACCGCTGTAGACGCGAACCGCTCCGTATCACGCCGCCACGCCAAGATCATCCGCAGCGGCCACGATTACTGCGTTCTCGAAGAGGTGGGAACCGTCAACGGGACCTACGTCAACGACCAGCGCATCCCCACCGGAATGCCGGTGACGATCCACAACGGAGACTCCATCAAGATCGGCCTGATCGCGATGAAGGCGCTGTTCGATTAGCGTTTGGAAGGCTTTCACCACAGAGGCACAGAGGACACAGAGAAACAAAGGATGAAATCTGAAATCTGAAATCTGAAGGATGAAGGATGAATGCGCGTTTGATTCATCCTTCATCCTTCCGCCTTCATCCTTGTTCTCTGTGTCCTCAGTGCCTCTGTGGTGAAATGGTTTTGAAGGTATACACACCGTAGAGTTTTGACCACGTACGGCACAATAGACGCGTGACGATCACCGTCGATGCGCCGGTCCGCCTCCTACCCGGTGCCGGACCGAGCCGGGCCAAACAGCTCGAAGAGGCAGGGCTGGCGACGGCCGGGGACCTTATCCATTACCTGCCGTACCGGTACGAAGACCGGCGGCATCCGGTCCGTATCGCCGACGTCGGAAGGCACGTCGACACGCCTATTCTTCTGCGCGGCAAGGTGATGTCGGCGAATATGCACATCACGCACCTTCGGCGAATGAAGGTGTTCGAAGTGGTCCTGGAGGACGGCACCGGCGCGGTGAAGCTTGTCTGGTTCAATCAGGGTTTTCTCGGCGATCAGATCAAGCGCGGCGACCGGCTGTCGGTCTTTGGGGCGCCGAAGATCTCCGCCTACGGACAGCTCCAGATCGAAAGCGCCGACTGGGAGACGTTCGAAGGCGATGACGAGGACGATGGCGCCATCGTGCCGATCTATTCGAAGGTCGGCAACATTCCGCCGAAGGCGCTGCGGCGGATCATTGGCGGTGCGCTGGCGGCGCTTCCATCGATCGAGGACCCCCTCCCGCCCTCCCTTCGCAAGCGGCTCGGCGTGATCGATCTCGCCCCCGCGCTCGAACAGATCCACCGGCCGCCACAACTCGATGCGGCCTTCCTCAGCCGCCGCTCGCGCGCGCACGTCCGGATCATCCTGCAGGAGTTTTTCACTCTACAACTGGCGCTCCGCGTCCGCCGCGCCAGCGAAGAGGTCAAGACGAAGAGCCGGAAGATCGCCGTCGACGACGAGCTGCGCGCCGAGGTCAGGCGCATCCTGCCGTTCCGCCTCACCGGGGCGCAGAAGCGGGTGGTCAAGGAAATCGCCGCGGACCTGCAATCGGAAAAGCCGATGTACCGCCTGCTCGAAGGGGACGTCGGGAGCGGCAAGACCATCGTGGCTCTCATCGCCGCGATCATCATGATCCGCAACGGGCATCAGGTGGCGCTGCTGGCGCCGACGGAGATCCTGGCCGAGCAGCACTACCAGCGCATCCGTCAACTAGTTGACGACTCGGTCACCGTGGCCAAGGCCACCGGCTCGATGACCGCCGGCGAGCGTCGGACGTTGCTGGCGGCGCTGCGCGACGGCCTTCTTCAGCTCGTGGTCGGCACGCACGCATTGCTCGAAGACCGCGTCGTCTTCAAGTCGCTCGGCCTGGCCATCGTCGACGAGCAGCACCGCTTCGGCGTCGAGCAGCGCCAGCGTCTCTTCGCCAAGGGCGATACGCCCGACATCCTGGTCATGACCGCCACGCCGATCCCGCGCTCGCTGGCGCTGGCGATGTACGGCGATCTCGAGCTCTCCGTGATCGACGAGCTTCCGCCCGGACGCCAGCGGATCAAGACCGCGGTCCGGTCGGCCTCGCAGATCGAGCGCGTCTACCACTTCATCGATACCGAAATAGCCGCCGGCGCCCAGACCTACATCGTTTTTCCCATCATCGAAGAATCGGTGAAGTCGAACCTCAAGCCGCTCACGATCGGCTTCGAGGCGACGAAGCTGCGCTTCCCGAACCGGCGCGTGGCCATGATGCACGGCCGCATGCCGGCCGCGGAAAAAGAAGAGACGATGCAGCGCTTCAAGCTCGGCGAGATCGACATCCTGGTCTCGACCACCGTCATTGAGGTCGGCATCGACGTCGCCAACGCCTCCCTGATGCTGATCATCGATGCCGACCGTTTCGGACTCTCCCAGCTCCACCAGCTCCGCGGCCGCGTCGGCCGGGGAACGCGCCAGTCGTATTGTGTGCTGGTCTCGGACAAGGAGAAGGATCGCCTCACGCAGTTCGCAAAGACGCTGAACGGCTTCGATCTCGCCGATCTCGATCTCAAGCTCCGCGGCCCCGGCGAGCTCCTCGGCACCCGCCAATCCGGCGCGCTGCGCTTCCGCTTCGGCCACGTCGTCCGCGATTACGAGCTGATGGAGAAGGCGCGTGACCTTGCCATCGAGATCCTGGAGAAGAGCGGCCTGGAGAAGGCAGAGAAGGTGGTGCGGAAGCTTCTCGGCTCGTCGATCCCGGCTACGGTCAAGGATTGAGCAGTCTGGGTCACCGGGCACGTACTTGAGGTGACGTCTGCCACGTACGTGGGAATCGCGTTTCGCGTGAAGGTCAGAGGCGTATGACCTCAGGTCACAACCGAGGGGGGTCGATATCAGGATCGAATGAGCTCCGGCCAGGATCGAATGAGCTCCGGCCAGAATCGAATTAGTTCATGCCAGAATCGAATGAGTTCATGCCAGGATCGAACGGGTTCAATATCAGGATCGAATGAGTTCAATATCAGGATCGAAGTCCAGGAGCACGACCCGTGGTCGATATCAGACGCGATCCTGATCTTGAGGTGGGTCGATCCTGATCTTGAGGTGGGTTGATCCTGATCTTGAAGTGGGTTGATCCTGATCTTGAAGTGGGTCGATCCTGATTTGAGTGGGTTGATCCTGATCTTGAGGAGGGTCGATGCTGATTTGAGTGGGTTGATCCTGATCTTGAGGTGGGTCGATGCTTATTTGAGTGAGTCGATCCTGATCTTGAGGAGGGTCGATGCTTATTTGAGTGAGTCGATCCCGATCTTGAAGTGGTCGATCCTGATTTTGAACCCTGTCGATCCTGATCTTGAACCGCTCGCGTCTTGATTCGTGGAGGACGACACTGAAGGAAGAAGCTCGACCGGTTGCGCGCGAAGGCGCGCTCCACAACCCAGCCCCGCGCTCGGCGAAGCGCGAGCGCGGGGTAAGAGGGTGTTGCCAATTTACCGGCCGCGGAGGCGGCCGGGACAAACCGCCCAATTCGCGGCGGAGGTGCGGTCCACAGAACTCCTGTGGCGGCCCCCTCCGCGGCCGCAATTCCAACATCAACCGATGCCCCGCGCTCGCGCTGCGCCGAGCGCGGGGCTGAATTGTGAGCGCGCCTCCGCGCGCAACCGTTGTCCATGTAGCGCAAAGACATCTGCTACACTGCGCCGTCCTTTGAACTGGCGCGCGTGCTGCGACGCGGTGTGAATCGCGCCAAATCCCCATCGAGCACGAGTCAGCATTGAGCCAAGTACCCCAGTACGTTCTCAGCGGTCTTCGACCCACCGGCCGCGTCCACCTCGGCAACTATTTCGGCGCGGTCCGGAACTGGGTCCGTCTGCAGGACCTCTTCGACTGCTACTACTTCGTCGCCGACTGGCACGCCCTGACCTCGGACTACGCCGATACGTCGAAGATCGCCCAGTCGACCTTCGATGCCGTCGCCGACTGGCTGGCAGCCGGCCTCGATCCGCAGAAGGCCACGATCTTCATCCAGTCCGAGGTCAAGGAGCACGCCGAGCTCCATCTCATCCTTTCGATGATCACGCCGCTGCCGTGGCTCGAGCGCGTACCGACGTTCAAGGACCAGCAGGAGCAGATCGAAAACAAGGATCTGAACACCTACGGATTCCTCGGATATCCGCTGCTGCAGACCGCCGACATCATTATCTATAGGGCCAACTTCGTTCCGGTCGGGGAAGACCAGGCCTCGCACCTGGAGTTCTCTCGCGAGGTGGTGCGCCGCTTCAACAATTTCTACGGCGATGTCTTCCCCGAGCCGCAGCCACTATTCACCGAAACGCCGAAGGTGCCCGGTCTCGATGCCCGGAAGATGTCCAAGTCGTACGACAACACCATCGGCCTCACCGCAAGCGCAGACGAGATCCGCGAGCTGGTCATGACGATGTTCACCGACCCGAATCGCATCCGAAGGAAGGATCCCGGCAATCCCGACATCTGCAACCTCTTCCAGTTTCACAAGCTCTTCTCGAACGGGGAGACGATCGCGCGCGTCGACCGGGAGTGCCGCGCCGCCGGGATCGGCTGCGTCGATGACAAGAAGCTGCTGGCCGAGATCATGATCGAGTCGCTGCGGCCGATCCGGGCGCGGCGCGAAGAGATCGACCGCGATCCGTCGATCGTCTGGGACGCGTTGCGCGACGGCAACCGCAAAGCCCGCGAGCGCGCGCGGCAGACGATGCAGCTCGTGCGCGATGCGGTCAAGATCAACTACCGCGGACTCTGAAATGGCGATGACGGCGATGGCGGACGAAGAGAAAGAGATTTCCGTTGCGGCGCAGCCGGCCGACGACCGTCCCGCCGATGAGCAGGATGAAAGCGCCGGCGCGCTCAAAGTCACGCTCCCTTCGTTTCACGGACCGCTCGACCTCCTGCTGCACCTCATCAAGCACCACAAGATCGACATCTACGACATCCCCATCGCCCTCATCACCGAGCAATACAACGGTTATCTCGACGCCATGGAGGAGCTGAGCCTCGACGTCGCCGCCGACTACATCTACATGGCCGCGCTGCTGATCCACATCAAGTCGAAGATGCTGCTGCCGCACGACGAAGAGGCGGAGATCGAAGACCCGCGCAAGGAGCTGGTCGACCGGCTGCTCGAATACCAGCGCTTCAAAGCGGTGGCGGAATCGTTCGCGGAGCTCGACGTTCTCCGCATGGGCGTCTGGCCGCGGCCGGCCACGCCGATTCCGGGCACCGACGCCTCGGAGATCGACATGAGCGAAGTGGGGCTCTTCGATCTCATCGACGCCTTCCGCTCGGCGCTGAATCGTTACAAGAAGAACCACCCGCAGGCCATCGAGCTGAAGCGGATGGTCCACAAGATCTCCGACAAGATGCGCGAGCTCTACAGCACGCTGCAGGAGAAATCGCCGATTCGCCTGCAGTGGTTTCTGGAAGGACGCGACCGCAACGAGTTGATCGCCATCTTCCTCGGCACGCTGGAGCTGGTGCGGCTCGGCGGCATTTCACTCAAACAGAGCCAGAATTTCGGCGAGATCCTGATCGGGAAAACAGAAGCAACGATCGACGAGGCGCAGTTTTCGATATTCGATCAAAGTTAGTGGTGAAATCAAGACATGGCAATGGAACCTGAAGAACTAAGGGCCTCACTCGAGGCCATCCTCTTCGTCAGCAACGAGCCGGTGAAGCTCGACGAGCTCGCCGAGGCCTTCGCGGACGAGGGACGGGAAGCGGTCGTCACGCAGCTCGAAGAGATCAAGCGCGCTCTCGACGCAAGCCAGGGCGGCTTCATGCTCGAGCAGACCGCCGGCGGCTGGCGCTTTGCCACGCGCGCGGAGCATGACCCGATCCTCAAGAAGTACTTCGCCAAGAAAGGGGAGAACCGTCTCTCCATCGCCGCGCTGGAGACACTGGCTATCGTCGCCTACCGCCAGCCAATCACGGCACCGGAAGTCTCGGAGATCCGCGGCGTCAACTCCAACCAGACCATCCGCACGCTGCTGGAGCGGCGCATGATCCGCGTGGCCGGACGCAAGAACGTCGTCGGCAGTCCGTTCCTCTACCGCAGCACGCGCGAGTTTCTCGTCCACTTCGGACTGAACGACATCCTCGACATGCCGCGGCTGGAAGAGTTCGGAGATCTCATCGGAGAACAGATCAACGACGACCTGGTGCTGGCCATCGAATCGACGCCGATCGCGGAGGGCGTCGAGGTTCCGCTGGAGCAAGGCGAACAGATCGACGACGCCGTCAACGCGGAGTTGAGCGCGGGCGATGAACGCGGTGCGATGGAAAGCGCGGCAACCGAAGAGGCGCAGCCCGCGATGAACGAGGTACAATCCGGCGTCGTCGACGAACAATCAGAGTGATGCAACAAGAGCGATTGCAGAAGATCATCGCCCACGCCGGCGTCTCGTCGCGACGTGAAGCCGAAGCGATGATCCGGGAGGGGCGCGTCACGCTGAACGGGCGCGTCGTCACCGAGCTCGGCACGCGCGCCGACCCTGACCGCGATCACATCAAGGTCGACGGCAAGCTGATCACCAAGGCCGAGCCGCATCGCTACATCCTCCTCTACAAGCCGAAAGAAGTGATGACCACGGTGGAAGACCCGCAGGGCCGCCGCACCGTCATCGACCTCGTGCGCGGAATCCGCGAGCGCATCTATCCCGTCGGCCGCCTCGATTTTCATTCCGAGGGGCTGGTCCTGCTGACCAACGACGGCGAGCTTGCCTTCAAGGTGTCGCATCCGACCCACGGCTCGGTGAAGACCTACAGCGTCAAAGTGCGCGGGGTACCGGAAGAGCGGCTGGTCGACAAACTTCGCCGCGGCATCACCATCGACGGCAAGCGCACGCTCCCGTGCGACATCGAGCGGATGCACACCACCGGCAAGCGCGACGATGAAGGAAACAGTTGGTTCGAGGTGAAGCTGCGCGAAGGACGGACGCAGCAGATCCGCAAGATGTTCCAGGCCGTCGGTCATCCGGTTTCGAAATTGCGCCGCGTTGCCATCGGCCCCATCTCCGATCCAAAGCTCACCCCCGGCGTCTGGCGCGAGCTGACCAAGCACGAAGTGAAGATGCTGGAGACGATGAAGGAGCTGAAGAAGCCGTCCAAGCGCCGCGTGGCCGCCGGTCCGGTCTCGCGCAAGAAACCGGCGTCGTCGAAGCGCCCGACCGCGGCAAAGCGTTCGGCCGCCAAGCGTCCGAAATCGCGGGCCACCGCCGCTCGGACGGCTCCCGTGCGCAGCTCCACACGCCGCACGCCCTCGCCGCGGCCGGCGACGCCGCGAGCGAAGGGAACGACAAGCAAGTCCACCGGCGGCAAGAAATCGCCCGTCCGCCGCTCCGGCGCCCGCCCGTCGCGAAGCAGCGCACGCCGCTAAGTGGTATGCCCAAGATCATCGCTATTGACGGCCCGTCCGGCGTCGGCAAAACAACGACCAGCCGTCTCGTCGCCCGCGCGCTCGGCCTGCCGCACATCGACACCGGCGCCATGTACCGCGCCCTGGCCCTGGCCGCTACGCGGGAAGGGATCGATACGCATGATGAGGGGAAGCTGCAAGAGCTGGCCTCGCGCGTCCGCATCGACTTCATCCCCGGTGAAACACCTCGCGTCCTGCTGAACGGAGAAGATGTCACCGCTCTCATCCGTACGCCGGAGATGAGCATGGCGGCGAGCAACGTCTCCGCCGTTCCGGCCGTGCGGCGTGTCCTCGTCCGGCTCCAGCAGGAGCTTGGGCGCCGCAGCGGGGGAGTGCTGGAAGGGCGCGACATCGGAACGAAGGTCTTCCCGGAGACGCCCTACAAGTTCTTTCTGACGGCCCGTCCGGAGATTCGGGCCAGGCGCCGGTACGACGAGTTGCTGGCAAAAGGGGAGGAGGTTCCTTACCTGACCATCCTCGACGCCACCGTCGCCCGCGACGCGCAGGACTCAAACCGCAGCGACTCCCCCCTCCGCTACGACGATACCTACACCTTCGTCGACACCTCGGATTTGACGATCGACGAGGTGGTCAAGCGGATCGTGGGGTGCGTGACACCCCCATCCTGACGGTCCGCGCAGCGGGCCTGTCAGGATCTCCGGTAGCGTTGCGCGTCTCTTGCCAATGGGTACCGCTCGCGCGGCCTGACCGGAGATCCTGACGCCCGCTGCGCGGACCCTCAGGATAAATAATCACGCCGCCCGTAATTCCTTGACTCCTCTCCAGCCTCGCCACTAAACTCCGCATTTCGACTAGTATCAACAATTTACGCCACGTGCGCCTTCCGGGCGGATGCGCCGGAAATCCAGGAGGTATCCCGTTTCATGCCGTCGAGTGACGATCCAAAAAACCTGAAACAACCGCTCCGAAAAGGGGGGGAGACGAACTCAAACGACCTGGAAGGTCTCGGCATGGACGAGTTGCTCGACATGTACGACCGGAAGATGTCGAACTTCGCCGAGGGCGACATCATCCGCGGGCGCGTCCTCAAAGTGATTGGCACCGAGGTCGTCATCGACATCGGTTACAAGTCCGAAGGCGTTCTTCCTGTCCACGAAGTCACCGGATACGACGGCCAGATCACGGTCAAGGCCGGTGACGAGCTCGACGTCTTCATCGAGCGCCTGGAGAACAACAGCGGCTACATCGTTCTCTCCCGCGAGAAAGCGGAACGGATGCTGGTCTGGGACCGCATCGAGGCCGCCTTCAAGGCCGATGAGCCGATCTCCGGGCGTGTCGTCGAACGGGTCAAAGGCGGCTTGGCCGTCGACGTCGGCGGGGTCAAGGCCTTCCTTCCCGGCTCCCTCATCGATACCAAGCCGGTCAAGAACCTCGACTCTCTTCGCGGTCATGAGTACAAGTTCAAGATCGTCTCCTTCGACAAGAAACGGAACAACATCGTTCTTTCGCGCCGGGCTATCGTCGAAGTCGAACAGGCCGCGGCGAAGGCCGATACCTTCAGCCGGCTCCAGGAAGGGCAGCACACGCACGGCGCCGTCAAGAACATCACCGATTATGGCGTTTTCGTCGACCTCGGCGGCGTCGACGGCCTGCTCCACATCACCGATGTCTCGTGGGGCCGCGTCAACCATCCATCCGAATACTTCAACGTCGGCGACGAGATCGAAGTGGTGGTCCTGAAATTCGACCCCGCCGCCGAGCGCGTCTCCCTCGGTTATAAACAGAAGAGCCAGGATCCGTGGACCGACGTCGTGCAGCGCTATCCGCTCGGCTCGAAAGTCCATGGCCGCGTGGTCTCGCTCACCGACTACGGCGCCTTCATCGAGCTGGAAGAGGGGGTCGAAGGACTCATCCACGTTTCCGAGATGTCATGGACCAAGAAAGTCCGCAACCCTTCAAAACTGCTGACGATGGGGGCGGAAGTCGACGCGGTGGTCACGGACGTCAACGTCCAGAACCGCCGCATCTCGCTTTCCCTCAAGGCCCTCGAACAGAACCCCTGGGACACCATTGCCGAGCGTTACCCGATCGGCGCCGTGATCACCGGCAAAGTCCGCAACCTCACTGATTTCGGAGCGTTCGTCGAAGTCGAAGACGGCATCGACGGACTGATCCATATCTCCGACATGTCGTGGAACCGCCGCCTCAAGCATCCCAACGAGGTGCTGAAGAAGGGCGACGCGGTGCAGGCGCGCGTGATCAATGTCGACGGGGAGAACCAGCGTCTGTCGCTTTCGATCAAGGAGTTCCTGCCGAACGAATGGGACAACTTCGCCAAGTCGCACAACATCGGCGATGAAGTGATCGGCAACGTGGCCAAGATCACCGACTTCGGCCTCTTCGTCCGCGTGGCCGACGGCGTGGAAGGGCTGGCGCACATTTCGGAGATCTCGCGCGACCCGAAGGCGAAGCTCGACAAGAGCTTTACCGTCGGCGAACCGGTGCGTGTGCGCATCATCAAGATCGACTGGACCGACAAGAAAATCGGCCTGTCGACGCGCGACGTCGAAGCGCTGACGGAAGTTGAGATCGCGGAACATGCGGCCACGGCTCCGCCCGCGGACGAGCATCACCCGGCCGCCGAAGAAGAAGAGCAGGAAGTGCCTCCGATTCCGGAGCCCACGCCGCAAGGCTGATCCATGACGGAACTCGATCCCGTAACGGCCCCCGGGGACCCGATCGCCGAGCCCATCGCGACGCCGGCTGTTGCCGCTCCGCCGCGTAAGTCGCGGGCAGGTGTCTTCTTCTTCGGAGCGTTCTCCGGCTGCCTGGTCGTGTTCGGCGGCGTCTTTCTCTTCGTGGTCCTGATCATGGCCGTGGCCAACGACGACGCCACCACGCGCGGCGACGTCTTCGGTGACAAGGTGGCCATCATTCCGATCGACGGCGAAATCTTCGGCTCGCGCGAGGCCATCGATGCCTTGCACCGCTACGCGCGCAACTCCAGCGTCAAGGCCATCATCGTGCGCATCAACAGCCCCGGTGGAGCGATCGCGCCGTCGCAGGAGATTTACGAGGAGATCCGTAACGTCCACGCGCGGACCGGCAAGCCGATCATCGCCTCGCTCGACAGCGTGGCTGCCTCCGGCGGCTACTACATCGCCTCGGCATGCGACCGCATCGTCGCCAATCCCGGTTCGATCACCGGCTCGATCGGAGTCATCCTGCAGTGGATGGAGACGAAGGACCTGCTGGCGTGGGCGAAGCTGAAGCCGCAGACCATCACCAGCGGCGCCATGAAGGCGGCAGGCTCGCCGTACGAGGATCTCACCGACGCCCAGCGCGCCTATTTCCAGTCGATCGTCACGCAGTTGCACTCGCAGTTCGTCCGCGCGGTTGCGGCGGGGCGCAAGGGTAAGCTGAGCGAGGCCGACGTCAGCAGGATCGCCGACGGCCGAGTCTTCACCGGCGAGCAGGCCCTCGAGCTCAAACTCGTCGACCAGCTCGGCAATCTCGACGACGCCATCCGTGTCGCCGGCAAGCTCGGTGGCATCAAAGGCAGGCCCGGAACCATCTATCCGAAGAAACGGACACGCGGTTTTTTCGATGCGCTGACCAGCGACGACTCCGATACGGAGACCGCCATCAGCCGCATTCTCACCCGCCGTCCACGGTTTCTCTTTCAGTGGTGAGCTGTCATGAGTGAGGAGGCACCTTTGGATCACCTGGAACCCGAAGAAGAGAGCGAGGACAAAGCGGGCGTGATGACCAAAGCGGAGCTGGTGGACGAGGTCGCGCGCGTCGTCCAGCTGACGAAGAAACAGGCCGAGACGATCGTCAACATCGTCTTCGATTCCATCGTCGACTCTCTCCGTTCAGGCCAGAAGATCGAGCTCCGCGGCTTCGGCAGCTTCCGTCTGCGCAGCCGCAAATCGCGCACCGGCCGTAACCCCAAGACCGGCGAGAAAGTCGAAGTACCGTCGAAGAAGATCCCGTACTTCAAGCCCGGCAAGGAGTTGAAGGAGCTGATCAATAAGGTGATGGAAGCGGCCGTTGCCGCTCCGCCGGAAGGTGGCGGAGGCGTTTGAAAAGCAAGTGTTGAATGTTCAATGTTGAATGTTCAATGTTGAATGAGAGCTGGAGAGACATTCAACATTCATCATTGAACATTCAACATTCAACATTTCCGCTTTTGTCTCCAGAAATGCAACAAACCGCACCCCACCCATGGACATCCTCTTCACCCCCTGGAGGTATCTCTACTTGACCTCGCCGAAAAGCGAGAGCCCATCGTGCATCTTCTGCAACGCCGTGAAATCGATGACGTCGCGTGACACGCTCACCCTGTTCATTACCGATCAGGCGCTGGTGATGATGAACCGCTATCCCTACACGAATGGCCATCTGATGGTGGCGCCGGTGGCGCATGATGCCCTGCTCTTCGAAAGCCGCGATGACTCGCTCCGCGCTCTGATCCGGCTCACCGCCGAGGCCCAGCGGATCCTCTCCGACGTCTACCGCCCCGACGGTTTCAACGTCGGGATGAACTTCGGTCAGGTGGCTGGTGCCGGCGTGCTCGACCACTACCACATGCACATCGTCCCGCGCTGGAGCGGCGACTCGAACTTCATGACCGTCACCGCCCGCACGCGGATCGTGCCGGAGGATCTGGACGTCACCTACGACAAGCTCCTTCCTCACTTCACGAACATCCGAAAGGACACACTCTCCCAACAATGAAAGGCCGCACGCTCCTCGCCATTTTGCTGGCGTATCTCGTTCCCGGTGCCGGGCATCTCTACCTCGGACGCCGTGCCCGCGCCATCACCTTCTTCTGCATCGTCGTCCTGATGTTTCTCATCGGCATCGCCATCGACGGCGATCTCTACACGCTCGGGCACAGCAACGGATCGATCCTGCGCCTGCTGGCCGCGCTCGGTTCGCTTGGCGCCGGCGTGATCTACTGGATCGCCACCGGCATGGGCGTGCACGGCGACGTCACCTCGATCACGTTCGAGCACGGCACAGCCTTCACCATCACGGCCGGATTGATGAACCTGCTCCTCATGCTCGACGTCTTCGACATCGCACAGGGGCGAAAAGAATGACTCTCCTCCGCAATCACATCGTGCTGATGTTCCTCTACGCTGTGGCCACGGGCCTCTTCTTCGCGCTGCTCTGGAAAGAGACGAGGGCCGAACGGATCCGCAGCTTCCTTTTCATCTTCCTCTCGCTCTTTTTTGGCGGGATCGCGTTGGCGTGGGCGATGTATCCGTTTCCGCCGCGTTGATATCGATGAAACTCGCCATCGTCGCCGGTGAAGCCTCCGGCGATCTGCACGCCGCCGAAGTCCTCCGCGAGCTGAAGCGCCTCGATCCGGCCATCGAGACCTTCGGCATCGGCGGCGATCTGCTAGCCGCCGAGGGGATGCGTCTCGTCCACCACGCCCGGGAGATGGGAATCGTCGGCCTCTTCAACGTCCTGCGGCACCTGCGGATGTTCCGGCGCATCTACGACGAACTGCTCGCGGAGATCGCGCGGGAGCGGCCCGACGTGGTGCTCCTCGTCGACTATCCGGGCTTCAATCTCCGCCTGGCCCGCGGTTGCAAGGAGCTCGGCCTGCGCGTCGTCTATTACATCTCGCCGCAGCTCTGGGCGTGGCGGCGTGGCAGGGTCAAGCAGGTCGCGAAGTATGTCGACCGGATGATCGTCATCTTTCCGTTCGAAGAGACGTTTTACCGGGCGCACGGCATCGAGGCGACGTACGTGGGGCATCCGATCATCGAAGAGATCGGGCACATCAAACGTCCGCCGGAGCAGGAGGGAGTCACCCGTCTCGCATTGCTCCCCGGCTCGCGGCGCGCCGAGGTGGTGTCGCTGCTGCCGCCGATGCTCGATGCCATCGATGTGCTGGCGCGCGAGCGCCCCATCGACGCCTGCGTCGTTCAGGCGCCGACGATTCCCCGGGCCCTGATCGACCGGTTCGCCGCCGGCAGAAACGTGCGCATCGTCTCGGAGGAGAACAGCGAAGCAATCGCCGCCGCGGATGTGGCGCTCTCCTCATCCGGCACCGCCACGCTCGAATGTGCGGTGCTGGGGACGCCGGTGATCGTCATGTACCGGCTCTCGCTGGCCAACTACTGGCTCGGCAGAATGGTCGTCACCATCCCGCACTTCGGTCTGATCAACATCGTGGCCGGGAAGCAAATCGTCCCCGAACTGATTCAAGGCCACGTGAACGGAGAACGAATCGCCATGGAAACGCGCACGCTGCTCGATCCGGCCAACTACGGCCGCGTCGTCGCAGAGCTCGCGGTGGTGCGGAGTAAACTCGGCGATGCCGGCGCGGCCCGGCGGGCCGCCGAAGCGATTATGGAAGTCGTCAAGCGATGAAGGTGCTTCGCAGGCTCTACCACTACCTTCGCCACTACAAGGCCTGGGCGGCGCTCGCATTCGGCTCCATGATCATCTTTTCCGTCACGACGACGGCCATGATCGGGCTGCTGCAGCCGATCTTCGATATCGGCTTCACGCCGCCCAAGGCAGATACACGTTCACGGAAAACGCCCTCAACAGCAGGTCCGAGCGCGGCGGTCCAGGGAGGATCTTCGGCCTCGCAGGCGGCCGGCCCCTCTATTTCAGATGAGCAGCCTGCGGCAGCGCTCCCTCCACAGCCATCGCGAATCTCGCGCGAGGAGCAGGCGAAGAGATTAGTCATCGACACCGTCCTCAAACGCGACCTGCCGGAAGGGCGGCGCGGCTGGATCGTCAATCACATCGATCAGGCCCGCGGTCAATTTCACCGCTGGTGGGACCCGGCCGGTCAAAAGGCCCAATTCCAGCGCCTGCTGGCGGCGATGCTGATCGTCATGATTCTGCGGACCTTTGCCTCCTTCTTCTCGGAATACGCGTTCCAGAAGGTCGGGCTGTCGACGGTGCGCGACCTCCGCAACGAGTTGTACGAGCGGCTCATCTTCCAGAGTCATCGTTTCTTCTCCGAACGATCGACCGGCGAAATGCTCAGCCGCGTGGTGTCGGACGCCGACGCCATCCAGGCGGCGGTGTCGACACGCATGGGCGATCTCTTCCAGGAATCGCTGACGCTCTTCTTCCTGCTCGTCTACGTCTTCTTGTCGAATCCCGAGCTGGCGCTGATCACGTTTATCGCCGCGCCGCTGGTCGTCTATCCAGTCGTCCACTTCGGCAAGCGTCTGCGCGGCACGACACACCGTTCGCAGGAACGAATGGCGGACATGGCCACTCTGCTCGAGGAGACCATCCGCGGCGTGCGGATCGTCAAAGCCTTCACCATGGAGCGTTTCGAGATTGGCCGCTTCCGCGATGCCACGAAACGCCATCTCTCTTCGAACATGAAGGCCCAGAAGATTCAGGCGCTCTCTTCGCCGGTTCTGGACTTCATCACCGCTCTCGGCGGGATGGCTCTCTTTGTCTACGCGCAGCGCCGCATCGGCAACGGTACGTTGAGCCTCGGCGCACTCATGGCCTACATCGCGGCGGTTGCGGCGATGTACCAGCCGATGAAGAAGCTGAACAAGGTCAATCTCTCGGTGAACACGGCACTCTCCGCCGCCGAGCGTGTCTTCCGGATGCTCGACATCCCCAACGAGGTCGAGGACAAGCCGAAGGCGGCAACGATCGGCACCGTCGGCAGCGGGATCCGATACGAGAACGTCGCCTTCCAGTACCAGGAGGAGCCGGTGCTGCGCGGAGTCGACCTCTCCGTGGCGCCGGGGGAGATCGTCGCTCTCGTGGGCGGAAGCGGCGCAGGGAAATCGACCTTCGTCAATCTTCTGCCCCGCTTCTATGACGTCAACGGCGGCCGGATCACCATCGACGGGCACGACATCCGCGATCTGCAGCTTTCCTCTCTGCGCGGCCTGATGGGGCTGGTGACCCAGGAGGTCGTGCTCTTCAACGATACCGTCCGGAACAACATCGCCTACGGCCTTGGCAACGCGGACGAAACGCGCATCATCGAAGCGGCGAAAGCGGCCAACGCGCACGACTTCATCATGGCCATGCCGCATGGGTACGACACCGAGATCGGCGAGAGCGGCGTGCTCCTCTCCGGCGGCCAGCGGCAGCGGCTGGCCATCGCCCGGGCCTTGTTCAAGGATCCACCGATCCTCATCCTCGACGAGGCCACATCAGCACTCGACACCGAGTCCGAGCGGCTGGTGCAGGGGGCGCTCGAGCGTCTGATGCAGGGACGGACCACGCTCGTCATTGCCCACCGGCTCTCTACCATCCGTAGCGCCGACAAGATCGTGGTCCTGGACAGGGGAGCGATCGTCGAGACCGGTCCGCACGAAGAGTTGCTGGCGCGGCGCGGCATCTATCGCAAGCTGTACGATCTGCAATTCGCCGACGACGCGCTCCCGACCGGAGCGATCGCGTAATGAACCTGTGATGAGATTTGTGGCCTGGCTGGGATCGATCTTCATTCGCGTGCTGCACGCCACGCTGCGGGTGCGTCACCTCCACGCGCAGAACCTCGAATCGCAGCCGCAGTACATCCTGGCCTTCTGGCACGCGCATCTACTGCTGATGCTGCACTCGGCGTACCGGCGGCCGATCGTGGTGATGATCTCGCGCTCGAAAGACGGTGAGTACATCGCCCGCGTCTTCGATCATTACGGCGTCGAGTCCGCCCGCGGCTCGTCGACGCGCGGCGGTACGCCGGCGCTTCGTGAGATGATTCGCTCCGCTCGCGGCGGGAAGAACATCGTCTTCACGCCCGATGGTCCGAAAGGTCCGCCGCGCGTGGCTAAAGACGGCGTCATCTACGCGGCACAGGCGACCGGGTTGCCGATCGTCCCTGTGGCCTTCGCGGCGCAAAAAAAAAACTTCTGCGGTCGTGGGACTCGATGGTCGTCCCGATGCCGTTCTCGCGGGCGCTCTTCCTCTACGGCCCGCCGTTCCGTGTTGCTCGCGGCGACGGCGTGGCGGAGGCGAGGGAACGCCTCGAGCGCGTCATGAACGAGCTTGCGGATGAAGCGGAACGGTTGGTAAACGAATGATCACATCGATGACCGGCTTCGGCCGTGCTGCAGGCGCGCTTTCGGCGCGCTACTTTGTCGCGGTAACCGCCAAGAGCGTCAATCACCGCTTTCTCGAGACCTCGGTGCGCATCCCCGAATACCTGTGGGAAGCGGAGGCCATGGTGCGCGGTCTCGCCTCCGACACCTTCGCGCGGGGGAAGGTCGACATCTCCATCCGGGTGCAGCGCACGGCGCAGCCCGACTACAGCGTTCGCATCAACACGCAGATCGCCAACACCGTCGTTCCGCAGTTGCGCGCCATCGCCGAAGAGCTCGGGCTGGGATCGACGTTCTCCGGCGGCGATCTGCTGCGCATTCCCGACCTCCTCCAGGTCGAAGCGATCGACTCGGAGATCACCGAAGAGGAGCGCGACACGCTGGCGGCGCTCGTCCGCGGCGCGCTGGCGCAGATGCGCGACATGCGCGTCCGGGAAGGGATCTCGCTCCACACCGACATCAGTGCGCGCTTGCAGACGATCCGGGAGCTGCAGCAGCGGCTGGCCTTGCATCGCGACGACATCCGCACGGAGCTGATGGCCTCCTACCAATCGCGTGTGCAGGAGATCGCCAAAGTGGCCGGCGTCGATGTCAACCAGGACCGCATCGCCCAGGAAGTGGTGATCATGGTCGAGAAAGGCGATGTGGCCGAGGAGCTGACGCGGCTCGCCCATCACGTCGAGCAGGCCGAGAAGGCCGTGAGCGGTGGCGAGGCGGCGGGGAAGAAGCTCGACTTCCTCTCGCAGGAGATGCTGCGCGAGGTCAACACCATGGGCTCGAAGTCCCGCTCGGCGGCGTTGCGGACCCTCGTTGTAGAATTGAAAACCGAGGTCGAGCGGATACGCGAGCAGGTACAGAATGTCGAGTAACTTCCACCCCGATGGGACGTTGTTCATCGTCTCGGGCCCGTCGGGTGCCGGAAAGACGACGCTGATCAACACCGTCCGCCGGCAGCTCGAGCCGATCGGAATCACCCTCTACTTCTCGGTCTCGCACACCACGCGCAAGCCCCGCACGGGCGAGGTCGACGGGCGCAGTTATCACTTCGTGACCACCGAACAGTTCGAGGCCATGGTGGCGCGCGGGGAATTTATCGAATGGGCCTTCGTTCATGAGCAGCGGTACGGAACGTCCAAGTCCGAAGTCCTGAAGCGGCTCAATCGGGGCGAGGACGTCATCCTCGACATCGACTATCAGGGGGCCAGGCAGATCGCGGCCGATGCCGAGCTGAAACCGCGGTCGCTCAACATCTTCATCTTTCCGCCGTCGTTCGACCATCTCGAACAACGGCTCCGCGATCGCGGCCTGAACAGCGAAGACGAGATTCAAACCAGGTTGCAAAAAGCGATCGACGAGATCGACGCCGGCAAAGAATTCTACAACTACGTAATCATCAACGACGAGCTGAACGTCGCCGCCGAATGTCTGAAGGCGGCGATCATCGCAAAGAAGCTACAGACGAAGACAGCGCTCGAAGCGATCACCACGATGGCCGAGCGGCTGAAGGAGGAGCGAGATGGAAGGTTTGCCAGAGGGCATTGACAGCAAGTTCCGTTACGTACTGCTCGTGGCCAAGCGCGCCGAGCAGCTCGTGCAGGGAGCCATGCCGAAGAGCAGAAGCAAGCACACCAAGCCGACCCGCGTGGCCATGGAAGAGATCGAGAAGAAACAGGTGAAGTGGCAGCTCACGCCGCCGGAAGAAGAGACCACGGCGCTGGAAACGGAGTAGCGCGGTTGCTGGGTTGCAAGGTTGCTGCGTTGCAGAGCTCCTAGGTTGCTAAGTTGCATGGTTGCTAAGTGGCCTTGCAACCCAGCAACTTAGCAACCCAGCAACTCCGTCACCCAGCAACTTCGTCACCCAGCAAGTCTGCAACCGCATGCATATCGTCCTCGGCGTCACCGGCGGGATCGCGGCGTACAAAGCGCCGGACGTCGTCAGGCGCCTGCGCGATGTGGGCGCCGAGGTGCGGGTCATCCTCACACCGAACGCCGCGCGCTTCGTATCGCCGCTGTCGCTGGCGGCGGTCTCCGGAAACGGCGTCATCATCGAACAGTGGGGTGACTCCGGACACGGGGGCGTCGATCATATCGAGCTGGCGCGTTGGGCCGATCTGCTTCTGGTCGCGCCGGCCACCGCCAACATACTGGCCAAGCTTGCCGCCGGTCTCGCCGACGATGCGCTCTCGACGTATGCCATCGCCCACCGCGGCCCGATCGTCGTCGCGCCGGCGATGAACACCTCGATGCTGCAGCATCCGGCGGTGCAGATGAATCTCGTCGTCCTGCGCGAGCGGGGCGTCATCGTCCTCGATCCGGACAGCGGTCTCCTAGCCTGCGGCGATGAAGGCTCGGGACGGATGCCCGATCCGCCGGTGCTGGCCGATTTCGTCAAACAGCAGTTCGCCACGCGCGACCTCGAGGGGCGGTCGATCCTGGTCACCGCCGGCCCGACGCGCGAGCCGATCGACCCGGTGCGCTTCATCTCCAACCGCTCGTCGGGGAAGATGGGCTATGCCATTGCCGAGGCCGCGCGGAGGAGGGGAGCGAAAGTCACGCTCATTTCCGGTCCGACCGCCATTCCCGCTCCGGCCGGCGTCGCCTTCACGCGTGTGATCACGGCCGCGGAGATGCACAAGGCCGTGATGGATGTGTTGCCATCGCAGCAGATCGTCATCAAGGCGGCGGCGGTGGCGGACTTCACGCCGGTTGCCGTGGCCGATCGCAAGATCAAGAAGCAGGCAGACGTCGATGAGACGACGCTGACTCTGAAGAAAGCGCCCGACATCCTGGCCGACATCGGCGCATCGTCGCCTCGGCCGTTCATCGTCGCCTTCGCCGCCGAGACCGACTCGGTCGAGTCGAACGCCCGCGAGAAGCTCGTCCGCAAGAACGCCGACCTCATCGTCGCCAACGACGTCGCCGACCCCTCCATCGGCTTCGACTCCGATCAGAACGCCGTAACCGTCATCGCCCGCGACGGCTCATCGACGAAGATCGAGCGCGCGGCAAAGATCGTGATTGCGAATCGGATACTCGATCTGGTCGTCGAGCGGCTGTAAAGCGGCTTCGCCGCGTTGTCGGTTATCGGTTATCGGTTGTCCGGGAATGATGGCTGGCGACAACGCGTAGCGCAATCAACGGACAACCGACAACGCGCGTAGCGCAGTACTATCCCGCGAATGAACAGCGACGATCTCCGCTACGAGCTGACTCTCCTTCGCGACCTTGGCTTCACCCATCTCGACGTCCGCAAACCGCCAGCCGCAACCGACAACGCGCGAAGCGCAGACAACCGACAACGCGGCGAAGCCGCAGATTTCCTCGCGGCCCTCAAAGCCATCGCCGTCGTCTGCGAGAAATGCAAGCTCTCAAAGTCGCGCACGCAGGTCGTTTACGGCATCGGGAATCCGAATGCCGATCTCATGTTCATCGGTGAAGCGCCGGGCCGCGACGAGGATCTGAAGGGGGAGCCGTTCGTCGGCCGGGCCGGTCAGCTCCTCACCGACATCATCAACGCGATGAAACTGACCCGCGACGACGTCTACATCGCCAATGTCATCAAATGCCGTCCGCCCGAGAACCGGAATCCTGAGCCCGACGAGCTGGAGGCCTGTCATCCCTACATCCAGCGTCAGGTCGAGATCATCCAGCCGAAAGTGATCGTCACGCTGGGGCGCTTCGCGCTGCAGAGCCTCACCGGGAAGGCCTACGGCATCAGCGCGGCACGCGGTCAGTGGCTCGACTACAACGGAGTGAGAGTCATGCCGACGTATCACCCCGCCTACCTGCTCCGCACGCCGTCGGCGAAGAAGGACGTGTGGGCCGATATGAAGAAGGTGATCGCGGAGCTGGGAGGGGAGAGCGGAACGTAAGGTGGGGCCACCGATGCACCCCACCTTACCGGGGTTTAGTCGTTGAATTCGAGCGCCACGTCCGAGTCACAGAAATCGAACATCGCCGGCTCCGACTCCTGGCCGCCAGCGTAGACAGCCTTGACGTGCTGTTTGCACTCCTCGTTGTTGGTCGACTTGTCCCAAACCAGCGTGACGGTCTGGCCGGGTTTGATCCCGTTGCCGATGTCGAAGAACCCGTACTTCTGTCCGTCTTCGGACACGAGGATCTTCTTGATCACTTCCTTGGTGTTGTTGGTGACCTTGAACTTGAACTGCTCATCCGCGAATGCGGAGACGAAGCTCAGGGTGGTAAACGTCAGGGCGAGCAGCAGTACTTTGGCAGACATCTTCTTCATCGATCAGACTCTCTTCTCTTTCTGGATTTTTGCCTGCCGCTCCGGGACCCACGGATACGCACAAGCGTGTGTGACTTTACCTGCTTTGTGCGAAAGCCGCTATGCTTATTTGCATTGGATCACATGCAATAAGTGAAAGCGGTTTCCAGCGAACGTGCGCATCACGCGTGCCCAACTCTCCGATTGACGCGGCATCAGGCGGCGGGTACCGTGTCGCCCATCGGTCTCTGGGAGGGTCATGAAAATCAAGTGCGCTGCCGCGCTCGCGTGTGCGGTTACGTTGGTCTCTGTCTCGGTGTGGGCGGCAGACGACAAGCCCGTTGCAGCAGAGAAGCTGTCACCGGCTACAGCGACGACCTCAGAGCCGAAGGCGCCCGGCGCCGCCGCTCCGGCTGAGAAGGGGCCGGTCCGGGTCGAGGTGGGCACTTATGTCAATCAGATCCTGGCTACGGACCTGAAGGGCAATCAGTTCACGGCCGACTTCTTCATCTGGTTTCGCTGGAAGGGCGACGTCAAGCCATTCGATACATTCGACCTGGCCAACGGACGCATCACCTCCCGCACGGGCATCGTGAAGAAGGATCTCGAAGGCGGTGTCCATTACGCCTCCGCGCGGATCCTGGGCACCATCACCAAGTTCTGGGACCTGCGCCGTTATCCTCTCGACGACCACCAGTTGACGATCGAGATCGAGGACAACGAGAACGAGGACAACCTGCTCGTCTACGTGCCCGACACGGCCAACAGCGCCGCCAGCCCCACCGTCCAAGTGCCGGGATGGCTCGTCAAAGGGACGTCGGCAGCGGTGACCACGCACAAATACGCCACGAACTACGGCGACACGTCGGTTCCGACGGGGAACGCCTCGTCGTATTCGAGGTTCGTTTCAGCGGTGGAGATCAAACGCCCCGGACACATCGGCCGTTTCTTCAAGGTTTTCTTCACGATCTTCGTGGCCACCATCATCTCCTGGCTGGCCTTCTGGATCCGTCCAAAGGAGACGGGACCGCGCATCAGTCTCTGTGTGGGCTCGGTGTTCGCGGCGGCGGCGGCGACATTTGCCATCAATGCCATGCTCCCGGACACCAACGCCATGACGATGTCGGACCGGGTGATCATCCTGAGCTCGAGCTTCATTTTCGGCGCGACATTGCAGACGATCGTGGCCATCAACCTCGGTTACGCCGGTAAGGAGAATGTGCAGCGCCTACTCGATCGGGCCTCCGCCTTTCTGTTCCCGCTGACCTACATCGCGCTGCTTCTGATTTACGTCCTCTGATCGAACGTCCAATCCATCAGACGTTGAAAACATTGAAAGCATTGAAAGTATTGAGGAGACGCCGTCATGCCTGACACCTTCACATCCACCACCAGCACATCCTGGGGCTCCAACCTCTTCGGCTCTATCAAGAGCGTCCTGTTTGGGTTCGTTCTCTTCGTGATCTCGTTCCCGCTCCTGTTCTGGAACGAGGGACGGGCCGTCCGTACGGCGAAGGGACTGACCGAGGGGCAGGGGGCCGTCGTATCGGTGCCGGCTGATTCCGTCGATGCAGGCAAGGAAGGGAAACTGATTCACGTCAGCGGCGCCGTCAAGACCGATGCACCGGTCGCGGACGACGAGCTGGCCGTGCAGGCCACTGCGGTGAAGCTGGTGCGCACCGTGGAGATGTTTCAGTGGAAAGAGCACGAGAAGAGCGAGTCGCGCAGCAAGATCGGCGGCGGCACGGAGACGGTGAAGACCCAGGAGTACAAGAAGGAATGGGCCGAGGGCAAGATCGACTCCTCCCAGTTCAAACATCCCGAAGGGCATGAAAACCCGGACGCACCGCAGTTCGCGACGAAGACGTTCACCGCCAGGCAGGTCACGGTCGGCGCCTTCACCATGTCGCCCGAGCAGATCGGGCAGTTGTCCAACGCCACCAGCCTTCCGGTGGACGCGGCGGCAGCGGAACAGCTCCCCGCGGAGTTGAAGGATAAATTCAAGGTCGCGGACGGAAAGTTCTATCAGGGAGAGGACCCGGCAACGCCGAAAGTCGGCGATGTACGGATCTCCTTTCAGGTCGTGAACCCGTCAACGGTCAGCCTGGTCGGCGTTCAGACCGGCCAGACATTCGCTCCCTATCAGACCGCGACCGGAACCACGATCCTGCTCGTCGAGGAAGGGAGTCTCACCGCGCCGCAGATGTTCAAGAAGGCGCAGGATGCGAACACGTTCATGACCTGGCTGATCCGCATCGGCGGGTTCTTCCTGATGTTCCTCGGAATCTTCATGCTTTTCCGGCCGATCGTCGTCTTCGCCGACGTAGTGCCGCTCTTCGGCACGATGTTAGGTGCCGGCATCGGCCTCTTCGCCTTCCTTGGCGCGGCCGTTCTGTCGTTCGTGACCATCGCCATCGCCTGGGTGTTCTACCGGCCGTTCATCGGCATCACCATGCTCGTCCTGGCCGCCGCCGCGTTCTACTGGCTGCTGAGCGTCGGGATGAAGAAGAAGGCCGCCCGCGCCGCGGCGATGGTGCCGGCGGCGGTGTAGGGAGGGGTTGCGGGGTCTCGGAGTTGCGCGGTCTCGGGGTTGCGCTGCTTCGCCGCTGCGTTGCAAGGTTAAGGCCGCGACCTCGCAACCGCGAGACCTCGCGACCCGGTTTACTCGAACCTACCGCGAGCAGGCCGAGATCACCACCTCGCAGTGGCGGCCGCCTTCGTTGCGGCAGGCGCGAATGGCCCTTTCTTCGGCTTCGTGGAGGCGGTTTTCGTGGGCCCAGCCCACAACCTGGCCGCCTTCGCCGGTGGCGAGAGCGCCGCAGCTGTTGCGAAACCAGACCTCGATTCTGCAATCGCGGCCTTTGCACGCCTCGAGCGCGCGCCTCTCGGCGCCCGCCCGCGACTCTGCGCCCTTCCAGTAGCCGTAGTGGCGGGTGTGGCGGGAGTAGGCGATCGCACCATAGCGATCGTCATCACGGGCAATGGCGGCGGTGCCGAGGAGCAGAGTGACTACACAGACCAACGCGATTCGCTTGGACATGGTGAACCTCCCTTTTTTGATCAGGAATGAGAATCCGTCTGGCCCGAGACTTCGACATATTTCCGCTGGCTGAAACGGAGGATGCAGATGGCAACGGTCATGGCCACCACCGTTGCGGCCAGCAGGCCGAGCTCCACGAGGGTGTTGTGAAAGATGGCCGGGTTGGTCTCGGTCTCCGTCGAGGTGGCGGTGATGACCAGCATGCGCCGGATGGCGGCGATGGAACCGATGATGAGGAACGGCTCCGCATTGAGCGTATGGGATTTGAGCGAGATGGCCACCGTGTAGACGATCTCCATCGTCATCATCACCAGCAGGACCGTGTTCAGGATCTCGATCGACTTGTGCTCGATGCTCTTCGGGCCGCCGGCGGTGGCCTCCCAAAGGTCGTGCATGCTCGAATAGAGCAGCAGGCCGGCCACCAGAACCAGGGCGATGCCGATCAGAACGAGCACCGAGCTCTCGGCGGTGCCGAGATAGACGGATGCCTTTGTGGTCCAGGATTTCTCTTCGTGATTGTCGCTCATCGGCGAGGGAGTATAGGCGATCTCGACAGTTGGACATCCAGGAATTGTTCGTCAAGAACGGATCGTCGTTTGACGAACTATTCCTGTCGTCCCGCATGCACCGCCGCCGTTCCCGGCGTAAACCGCGTGGTAGTCTCCCCGCTCGGCAACCCCGGGTTTTCAGGGAGAGATGGATGTTCTTGGAACGAAAAACATACGTCGTGAAAGAGCGCGTCGCGTTCGCCAAACTGACGGCCACATACGATCTTCTCGACGTCGAAAACGCCGCTCCGATCGGAATTGCCAAAGAGGAGCCGCCGGGGTGGGCGAAGTGGCTGCGCCTTGTCGCCAACAAGCACATGCTCCCGACGGCCGTGAACGTTTACGAGGGCGCCGGCACCACGCCGATCCTGTCGATCCAGCGTGGCTTTACCTTCCTTCGTGCCAAGGTGGCGGTGGTGATGGGCAGTCGGACCATCGGCCATCTCGAAGCGAAATTGATGTCGGTTGGCCCGTCGTTCCGTATCCTCGACGCCCAGGGTGGGGAGATCGGATCGGTCAAAGGCGATTGGAAGGGTTGGAACTTCCACATTCTCGCCGCCTCTGGCGAAGAGCTGGGAACGGTTACCAAGAAGTGGGCCGGTCTCGGCAAAGAGCTCTTCACGAACGCCGATACCTACGTAATCGCCCTCTCCGACAGTGCCGCCGGCCGTCCCGACGTCGCCGCCCTCCTGCTTGCCGCTGGCCTGGCCATCGACACGATCTACAAGGAAAACAAGTAGTCCCCCCACCAATCGTGAGTAGTTCGCTTCGGCACCGCTCTTTCGAGGGCGGCGTTGAGCGTGTGTAGTGTGTTTCCAGATCAACCACTAACAAGGAGCGAGTGAATGCAAATCATCAAACGTAGTCTGGTACCCATGCTGTCTGCTCTGTTGCTGGCGAGCGCCTGCAGCGTCAGCACCGCGCACATCAGCAGTGTGAAACTCAGCAAGGACAAGGCCGTGACGCAGGAGTCAGCGACCTTCGCCCCGACGGACACGATTTACGCAGTCGCCGAGATCGGAAACGCGGGCAGGACGAAGGATAAGGGACAGCTCGTCGTCGTCGACGTTGCCGGTCAGCCAGCCGGTCCGATTGCCGGTCTCGAGGCTACGAAGGATCTGGAGAGCAGCGGCTCGGTGACCTTCGACTTTTCGCCGCCGACTGCAGGCTGGCCCGCGGGCAAGTACAAACTCGACGTGACGATGATGGATGAAAGCGGCGCCACGAAGGGCCAGCAGAGCAAAGAGTTCACTGTCCAGTAGGCCGTAACGCACCAGCGCGGCGTTTTCGCCGCGCGCGGAGCAACGCGATCGCCAGCATCGCCGCCGTGGCCATGCTGGCGATCGCACCATTCGTGACCGCTCTCGGCCGGTACGACAACTCGATGTCGTGCTCACCTGCCGGAACATACATTCCGAGAAAGGCACGGTCGGCGAAGTGGAGCTTGATCGGAGTCCGCCCGATCGCCGCACGCCATCCCTTCCAGGCGGTCTCCGACACCACGATCCAGCCGGCCGACCGCATCGAGGCGTGCAGGGTCAGATGTGAGCCGAGGGCGCGAACGCTGACTTCGCCCGCCCCGTTGGCAGCATCCATCGGAGCATCGTCCGTTTCGATCCAGGCCTCGGCGCCGAAATCGCGGCAGGCGCGCATGCCGGCCATCACATCGCTCGCTCCTACGTGAACCGTGCGCGGCACGAAGGCACGCGGAAGGACGTTGCCGTTCTCCAGCAATTGATAGCCGGGGTAGCGCCCGATCAGTCGCCAACCCGGTGGCACGCCGGAGCCGGAGATCCCGAGGGCGAAGCGGACGTTCATCAGCGAGAGCATCGGCGCGGTGAGATCGTCGACGCGGTTTGACCAGACCGGCTGTGGGATCGACCAGAGCGAGAACGTCTCCGCCATGCGCGAAAAGGTCATGGCCTGGTAGCCGCGCACATCTTCGAGCCCGTAGTGCGCGGCGATGTTCGGCGCGAAGAGCGAGCCCTGCCCGACGATGCGATACGGTGCGCCCGCGCGGGGAAAGTTCTCGAATCCCGCGATCGGCGGAGCGAACGCGCGCCGGTCGACGGCGGGGATGAAGCCGCCCATCTCGGTAACCCGCTGCAGAAGAAGAAGTCCCAGGATCGCGCCCATCGCCGCGCGCTGGGTAGCCGGACCCGGCAGTGTCCGCAACAACGCGAAGGCCAGCAGGAGAGGCACGATCTCTCGGACGGCATTCGCTCGGAAGAAGTCAGGCGTGAGCGTGCTGTGCATGGCGATCATGGCGATGAAGAGCGTCAACGCGCCGGCGATGGCGAGGTAGGTCCATGCCAGCCGTTCCCGTCCGGCAAGCGATCCCTCCAATCCGATCGCCGCCAGGACACAGATGCCGAACGCGGCGAAGGAGATCATCCGCGCGTTGATGGCCAGGTTGAAGATCGGAAGGCGCGCCAGCAGATCGCTGAGCACCGGGGCCTCCGCGCCGGCCAGCAGTCCGAACAGCACGACGCCGGCGAAGAACCACTTCTCGCGCCTCCGGGCGCGCATCAATGCGAGAAGCGCCGGCGCGAAGAGCAGCGCCCCGGCATAGGCGGTCCCCATCGACCGATGCTTCGCTTCCTCCTCGTGCCATGGCTCTTCCTCGCCGGGCATGCCCTCGGCGAACGGCACGAGGTCGTTGCGAAGCAGATGCGCGACGACGCTCCACGACGCGGTGATGACCCTGTCGCCCGAGCGCCGGTGAAGGTATTCGCGCGTCTGCGGGATGGCGTCCATCATCGGCATGAGGAAGAACGCCGTGAGCAGAATGGCGATGACGCCGGCGCCGAGTCCGCTGGCAGCGACGTTACCGAGGCGCGCCCGTGCGGAGAAGAAAACGTATGCGATGGCCAGAGCGACGACGTGCAGCGTCGTCTCCGGATGTCCGCACAGCGTGATCAGAACGAGCGACGCGGCCAGCAGCGCCGCCGCCCGCACGCCGGGATGCAGCGCAACAATCCGCGCGCCGAGCATGACCAACGGCAGGTGAGCGATGGCGTTGCCGTGCGCGGTGTGGGTGAAGGCCACCACGTACGTCGAGAGTGCCCACCCAGCGGCGCCAACGAGCGACGGCAACGCGTGAAGCTCGAGGTTCCGCAGAAAGAGGAACATCCCCAGCGCCGCCAGGAAATACGTCATCGACGCCATGAAGCCCGGGGCATCCGGCGGCGGAAGCAGCAGGCCGAGGAGCGTGACCGGATGGAACGGCGCCGGCTGCGCGGCTGCGGCCAGCACGTTGCCGGACAGCTCGAATGGATTCCAGAGCGGCCATTGCCGCTGCGCGATCGACCATCGCAGCGCCGCGTTCCACGGCAGGAACTGCACCGCCACGTCGGACGGTATCGGATTGGCGATCCGGTCGATGCCGACGCGCGTCGCCATCGAAGCCAGCGGATCGAAGTGGTAGCTGACATCGATCGGCGCGTATACCCGGCCTGTGAGAAGCGCGCGCCCGGTCAGGCAGAGAGGCAGCAGGATCAGCACCACCCGGACGGGACGCGAGATCAGCACAAATCGTCCGACGAGGACGAGCGTGCCAATAGCGGAAAGGAGGTAGAGGAGTGCGCCCACTGGGTTCGAGCGGCGGACCGGGTCGCTCGATTGACGATTGTACGCGTGGTCGCGGCATACTGCGCGGATGCGACGCTTCACCCTTCCGCTCCTGCTCCTCGCGGCGGCCCAGACCGCCATCGGCGCGTACGCGGACCGCGATCTGCTCATCCCCGTCGTCGGCCGCGCCTCCAGCGGTGGGGGCCGCCTCTTCCTGACCGCGCTCTGGGTCACGAATACCGCCGATCATCCCGCCGCCTTGACGCTGTCGTATCTCGAGAGCGGCCACGCCAATCCATCGCCGAGAAAGACCCTCGTCACCCTCGCGCCGCATGAGACCCACGTCTTCGATCCCCTCGGCCCGCCGATTCTTCCGGCCATAAACAGCATCGGCGCGCTGCGCATCGAGTCGACTGCAGACGTGACCGCCTCGGCGCGGATCTACGGCTATTTCGTCGCGCAGGGGCCGGGCTCCGCGGTCTCGATGGCATTGACTGGCATCCCAACGCGCCTCGGCATCGGCAACGGACAGTCGGCGGTGCTCCAGGGCGATGCCGCGGGCGACACGGTTTACAAGCTCTACCTGGTGGAGACCGCCGGCGCGGCACTCTCCGTCGCCGTCTCCATCGAAGACCTGCACGGACAGACGCTCGGAGAGACGCGCCTCTTCCTCGACCGGTTCGAGCACATTGCCACCGACGCACGGCAGCTCTTTCCGGCGGTGACTGTCGGCCAAGCCATGATCCGTATCCGAGGCGTGAACGGCAATGGCCGTGTCATCGCCGCCGGCACGCAAACCGTTCCCGGATCGCAGGACGCCTGCACGTATGAGATGAGTTTCACCCCCGAGCCACGCACGCGCATCCGCTGGCCCGAGGCCGCGGTCTACGTCGTCGCCGGCATCGTGGTGGCGCTGGCGATCGCCCGGCGGAGACAATAGGGCCCGATGCCGTCCGGTCTTTCTGAATTCGCCGAGGTGGCGATCCCCGTGGCCGTCCACGGCACCTTCACGTATGCGATCCCGCCGGAGCTGCGCGATGCCGTGCGCCTCGGCTCGCGCGTCGAGGTGCCGTTCGGCGCGAAACGGAACACGGGATTCGTCGTCGCGCTCTCCGATCATGCCCCCGAGGGGAGCAGGATCAAACCGATCCGCGCGGTGCTCGATGACGATGAGCCGGCGCTGCTCCCGGAGATCATCGATCTCTGCCGATGGGCCGCCGAGTACTACATCGCCCCCCTCGGCGAGATGCTGCGCGTGGCGCTGCCGGCCAACATGTCGGCGCGTGGACGGCGCGAGCTGGTCCTGGTCGCCGACGAGGCGATGATCGCTGCCGCCATCGGAGCGGAACAGATCATCGAGACCGATCTTCCGCTGATCGAGGAGTTGCGCCGCCGGCCGTTGCCGTTCGTCGCGGCGTTGGAGGCAAGTTCGCGGGCCTCAATCGCCAGGCTGCGCGATGCGGGGCTCATCACCATCGGTGATCGCGTGCAGGATGCGAAAGGGGTTCGCTACGATCGTTTCGTCGTCCTTGATACCGCGCCTTCGGGACTGACGGCGAAGCAGCAGACGGCGGTCGAGCTTCTCTCCGCGCGCGGCGGGGAGATGTCGGTGCGAGCCATGGAGACGGCCGGCGTCAGCGCGGCGGTGCTGGCGGCGCTGGCGAAGAAGAGCATCGTCCGGATCGAGCGCCGCGCCCGCCGGCATACGCTCGATGCCTTCCTGGCCGGCCTCGATCCGGCCAGCGTCGGCGAGATCCGACACTCGGTGGAACAGACCTCCGCCATCGAAACGGTGCGCGCCTCGCTGGGAACCTTCGCGCCGTTTCTCCTCGAAGGGGTCACCGGAAGCGGCAAGACCGAGGTCTACATCGAATTGATGCGGGACGCGGTGCGGCGAGGGGAGCAGGCGCTGCTACTCGTTCCGGAGATCTCGCTCACCCCGGTCTTCGCCTCGCGCTTGAAGGAACGCTTCGGCGAACGGATCGCCATCCTGCACAGCAGTCTTTCCGCCAGCGAACGCTTCGATCAATGGTGGCGCGCGCGCCGGGGCGAAGTCGATGTGGCCATCGGTCCGCGCTCCGCGCTCTTCACCCCGTTCCAGCGCCTCGGCCTGCTGGTCATCGACGAGGAGGGGGACGCCGCGTACAAACAGGACGAGACGCCGCGCTACAACGCCCGCGACCTGGCCGTGGTCCGCTCCCAGTTCCGCGGCATCCCCATCGTCCTCGGATCGGCCACGCCGTCGCTGGAATCGCGCGAGAACGCGGAGCGCGGCAAGTACCGGCTGCTGCGGATGATGTCGCGCGTCGAGGAGCGGCCGCTGCCGGTGGCCGAGGTCATCGATCTGCGCAAAGAGAAGGCGGAGAAGGAGGACAAAGGGCTGGTGATGTTCAGCCGGCCATTGAAGGAACGTCTCGCGCAGACGTTCGCGGCAGGGGAGCAGGCCATCATCCTGATCAACCGCCGCGGCTACGCGCCATATCTCCTATGCCGCGAGTGCGGCCACGAGTTCCGCTGCCGCGATTGCAGCGTGACCATGACCGTGCACCGCCGCGACGGACAACTGATCTGCCACTACTGCGGCCTGCGCAAACCGATTCCCCAGCGCTGCCCGCTCTGTAATGGCGAGGTGCTTCAGCCGATCGGTTTCGGGACCGAAAAGGTGGAGGAGCGCTTCCGCCGCGATTTCCCCGACGTCGTCGTCGACGTCCTCGACCGCGATTCGACGCGCAAGAAAGGGGAGCTGGTCCGCATCCTCGACCGTTTCCGCACCCAACAGACGCAGGCGCTGATCGGCACGCAGATGCTGAGCAAAGGCCACCATTTCCCCAGCGTGACCCTGACCGCCGTCCTGAACGCCGACTCGATCCTAGGCTACCCCGATTTCCGCGCCGCCGAAAAGACGTTCTACCTCTTGACCCAGGTCGCCGGTCGCTCCGGCCGCGGCGAGCTTCGCGGCACAGTCCTGATCCAAAGCGCCTTCCCCGATCACTACGCCATCCAACACGCCCTCCGCCACGACTACGAGTCGTTCTACAAGTCGGAGATCGAGTTCCGCAAAACGTTCCACTACCCGCCAGTGACGTCGATGATCGCGCTTCTCTTCCGCGGCGAGCAGCTGGCGGATGTCGACCGCGCCGCTCTCGAATGCGGCAAGCGCTTGGAAGAGGCCCTCAAGCCTATCCCCGGCACCCGCATCCAAGGGCCGGCCCCTGCCCCGATGTCCCGAATCAAAGGCGTCTACCGCTACCAGATCCTGCTGCGCTCCCCGCACCGCGGCGCGTTGCGCAAAGCCGTGGAGGGGGTGGTGGTGGGGCGGAAGTGGCGGGGGGTGGAGGTGGCCGTGGATGTGGATCCGATCAATATTTTGTGAGGGGGAGGAGCTGAGTCGAGTACAGTCGGCGTATCGAGTCCAATCAAGAATGAAAGGGATCTTGCCATGACGAAGCTCCTGGGTGGCTTCTGGAACGGTGAAGCGTTTGACTGGAAGCCAGGTGAGTTTTACGACTTGCAGAACGACTTTGCAGTCCAGTTCTTCATTCCTACGACTCGTGTCTTCAAGAGTCCCGAAGAGGCCATAGACTTCGCGGCACACCATGTGCGAATGCTGGACTGGTGTGCTGTGGCTCCAGGGAATCTCTGGAGCTTCGACTTCGACAAACTTCGAGCTCGGCTCAGCTTTGACTTACCTGAGTGGCTCGCGGGGACGTCATTGGGCGGCCCTGTGCCAAGACCGACTTGCCGCGAAGCACCCAAGCCCGGTGAACTGCCACGCCCAGACACCTTGGAAATCACATGCCGATTTGTTCAACGAACCGCGAATCCGGAAATCGACGCAGTGCTTGAAGCTGCCAACCGTCCGCCTGATATCCAAGACAGTCTCAGTCATTTCAGGCAAGACTTTCCCGATTACGCACAAGTAGCTCTCGTGATGATGAAGTTTGGCGAAACCAAACTTCACAACAAAATCTACTCCGCCATCAGGGAAACCCTATCGCGTTCAGGCCTGACTGCTGTTCGCGCTGATGAGAAGGCATATCACAACAATCTGTTTGAGAACGTCCTAACATACCTTCACGGCTGCAGGTTCGGAATTGCGGTTTTCGAAAGGCTGGTTGGTGACGAATTCAATCCCAACGTGTCGTTAGAGCTCGGTTACATGCTAGCGATGCGGAAACACGTTTGCCTACTCAAAGACGCGACCCTAAGAGACCTGCCCGCCGACCTCATGGGCCGCATCTACCGTGGCTTCGATCCTCAATCTCCCGAGACAACGATTCCAAGCCAGCTTGAGTCATGGATGAGAGAGAAGCAGCTTATTGGCGATGACCGCCTTAGCAATGAGGCCTAACGAAGGGAGCAAACTCAACCGAGTCGAAAAACAGTCGAAAAGCAGGAGGTCCAAAAGCAGGAGGGTCAGACCTTCGTTTTTGTCTACGCACAATCTTGATCCAACTGCTACTTGGATGAGTCGAACACGGAGGATCGGACCTTCGTTTTTGGTCTACCAACAACTGAGGTGATAGGACCGGTTACTTGGGCGGCTCGCGACGTTCGTGCCCCGCAGTCTTTGGCACGTGAACACAGCGTGCGAGTCAGCGTCTGATATGCTGGCCAGACAACTGCCGCCGAGGTATCCTTACTCATCGCGCGGGAAGGCTCGTATGGCGCTCGTTCAACTGAAGCTTGGTGACATGTTCGACGGTCCGGCTGACCTCATTGTGCTGCCCTGCTCAACGTCCGGCACGATCACATCGTTCGTGCGGGAACGACTGATTCACCATCGAATTCCGTACCCGAAGCCTGGCATGAAACTGGGCGACGTCAGCATTCTCCCGTTTGAGGGCGGCGAGAACATCGCCCAATTCGTGGCGTTTGCGGCCTCCGTGCAATCGGATAGCTCAAGTCCGGAGGCGATCCGGCGAATAGGCGAGCAGATAGGCGCTGCATCAGTGGAGCGCTCGACCATACGCCTTATTTCGACGCCGCTTCTGGGTGCGGGCGCTGGAAAGTTGCCGAGCGAAGCCGTTGTCTCCGCTCTCTCATCTGGATTCAAGAATACCGCGCATCGTGACGCGCGGTTGGTTGTACACGTGCTTCACAAGGCTGTTTTCGATCGGCTATCGAGGGAGCCTGTCACGCACGCATACAGCACCAACGTTTCAGGGCCGTCAGAGCCGTCAGAGCCGGCTATCCGAGTGTTCATGAGCTATTCGCATACTTCGGCTGAACACGAGCAGTGGGTAGAAAACCTGGGCAGGTTCCTACGCGAGAACGGCATTGACGCGCGACTCGATATCTGGCACCTTCGCAGGGGAATGGATTTACCGCAATTCATGACGAATGAGCTAGTCCTGGCGAATCGAGTGGTCATCGTTTCGGACGATAGGTATGCGGCAAAAGCCGACGGCCGCGTCGGTGGAGTAGGCTGGGAGACGATGATTATTCAGGGGAACGTCGCTCAGCAACCGCCGGAGAGCACGAAGTATCTCGTTATCGTGCGAAGCCCGAACGTGGACTCCGGGTTGCCGCATTATCTCAAGACGAAGTTCGTAATTCATTGGCCCGATGGAATGACCGATGAGCGTAACCGTCAAACGCTGATACGCGAGTTGTACAACCTGATAGCAGCGCCGCCTATCCTTTCTAGGCCCGTGTTCATCTAGCGACTCGCTAGACGGAGGGGGCCAACGGAGAGGGCCAGACCTTCGCTTTTCTCCTACGCGCAACCTACTGATCAAACTGGTACTAGCGGGCGCTCATCCGGCACGTACCGGCAACTGATCAGTTATTTGATTGCATGGATGTGATGGATGCCTGTGACGTGCTCCGGGAACGCCGAGCGAGCGACGAACGTTAACCGAACAATGATCGAGGATCCCATCGTCGAGGAAGTACACCGGACCCGGGAACGTCTTCTCGTGGAGTACGTCGGCATGGATGGCCTGCTCCGAGAGTTCCGCGCGATCGAAGATGAGATGAGAGACAGAGTCGTTCGCCTGGCGCCACGCCCGCCGATCGGACGTCGTGAGGGGTAGGGCGGTGGGCGGAGAGCGGGCGTCCCGCCTGCTCCCGACATGGCGTCTCGCCCGGCGGTGGTTTCCGAACGCGAAGAGGATGTGAACCTTGTAGCAGTGGGTCGCCGGCGTTTTCGTCGATGGTCGACAGTTCCGTGGAGATCTCGTCCCCACCGCCGGGCGAGACGCCACGTCGGGAGCAGGCGAGACGCCCGCTCTCCGAGCGACGGAGGCTGTGCCGGGCGGGAAGCAGAGGAGCACGATACGCGGTGCGTCTATGATGGCCTCCTCACCAATCAACACGGAGGACACCATGGCGGCATGCAGCGCGTGCGGTTCGACCATTCTGTTTGGCGGCAAAGCGAGCGGCGATCTGCGGTTTTGCAATGCGAGGTGTCAGAGCAAGGGATCGCTGATCATTCTGGCCCGGCGGCTGCCTCCGGATCTGGTGAAGGAGCGGACGCGGTCGGTTTACCACGGTGCCTGTCCGAAGTGTCAGGGCCCAGGACCCGTCGATGTTCACGTCTCCTATCGGATCTGGTCGGCAGTCTTTTTGACGTCGTGGAAGAACACCCCTCGGGTTTCCTGCAGACCTTGCGGCGTCAAGAGCCAGTTGGGCGACGCCGCCTTTTCTCTCGTCCTTGGCTGGTGGGGTATCCCCTGGGGCTTGATCATTACACCGGTGCAGATCATTCGGAACATCGTGGCGATGGTGAGGGGTTCGTCCGCCGACGGTCCTTCGGCGAGTCTTGAACGAATGATCGGGCTGGCGCTGGCCGCGGAGATGGTCAAGCAAGGCCAGGTTCAAGCATGACGTGCGCGAGCGCGGCCAAATTGAGGGCGCGGGCACCAGACTCTCAGGCGGTTGCAACGCGTCATCCGGATGCAACATTGCGACACGGGGGTAATGTACCTTCGTCCGCAGTTTGCGGCGTTGCGACCAGGTGCTGACACACCTTCGTCCGCAGTTTGCGGCGTTGCGATCAGGTGCCGATGCACCGTCGTCCCCAGCTTGCGGCGTTGCGAGCAGGTGCCGAGACACCGTCGTCCCCAGCTTGCGGCAATGCGATCAGGCGCTGATGCACCGTCGTCCTCAGTTTGTGGCGTTGCGAGCAGGCGCCGAGACACCATCGTCCCCAGTTTGAGGCGTTGCGATCAGGTGCCGAGACACCGTCGTCCCCAGCTTGCTGCGTTGCGTGCCGGTCGCGACGTATTGCGTCGCCAGAGCGCAGCGTTGCGTCGCGGAAGTGCACGCATTGCATCGCCAGAGCGCAAGCGTTGCGTCGCGACGTGCACGCATTGCGTCGCCGGAGCGGAGCGTTGCCTCGTGGAGGTGCACGCATTGCGTCGCCAGAGCGCAGCGTTGCGTCGAAGAGGTGCACGCGTTGTGTCGCCAGTGCGCAGCGTTGCGTCGCAAGGAGCACGCATTGCGTCGCCAGAGCGCAGCGTTGCGTCGCCGAGGTGACGGACCTGAGCGGAAACAGGAAGGGATGTTCAAACCTTCGTTTTGCCTACGCGCAACGTGAAAGGTGTTGCCATTCTTGCCGACCAGAACCCAGCTGACAGTGGCGTGCGCTTCTGGACGGAATCACGCGGAGGCGCGGTGTGCGCGGAGAAAGAAGTTCTCGCCGTTCTCCTCCGCGTCTCCGCGTGAGCTCAAGTCGTTCGTTCCAGCGTCAACCGCAAGACCGACGTAGACTCCTCCCATGAAGACCATCGGATTTCTTGGTGCGGGGAACATGGCGGAGGCGTTGATCCGCGGGCTTCTGCGAGGACATTTCCAGGCTGCGCAGATCACGGCCTCCGGCCCTCGGCAGGAGCGGATGGCTGAGTTGCGCGAGCGGTTCGGCATCATCGCGACGACGGACAATCGCCAGTCCGCGGCGGCGGATATCGTCGTCCTGTCGGTGAAGCCACAGATTCTGAGCCGCTTGCTCGGGGAAGTGGGAGGGCTGATCCGGGCCGATTCGCTGGTCATCTCCATCGCCGCCGGGGTTCCGATCGCCGCTATTCAGACGCGACTCGCGGCTGGTGTGGCCATCGTCCGGGCCATGCCCAACACGCCGGCCCTCGTCGATGCCGCGGCGACAGCGATCGCCTCCGGTGAGCATGCAAAGGCTGCTGACCTGGAGGAGGCGAAGAGGATCTTCGATGCCATCGGCATCACCGTGATCCTCGAGGAATCGCAGCTCGATGCGGTGACCGGACTTTCCGGATCGGGACCGGCGTACGTCTTTCTGATCCTCGAGGCCCTCAGCGATGCCGGTGTCAAAGTCGGACTCTCCCGCCGCACGGCCCAGCTCCTCGCCGCGCAGACCCTCCTCGGCTCGGCGAAGATGCTGCTCGAGACCAACGAGCATCCGGGACGGCTCAAGGACATGGTCACCTCTCCGGGCGGCACCGCCATCACCGGTCTGCACACGCTGGAGGAGGGCGGAATCCGGACAACGCTGATGAACGCCGTCGAAGCGGCGACGAAACGGTCACGGGAGTTGGGGGAGGAGCTGTTGCGGGGTTCGTAGAGCGATGACGCGATGAGATGAGTCACAGTGCTATCCTTACCGCCGGCCGCCGGTAAGGAGATCACATGGATGTTCCAGCAACGTTGAGCTCGAAAGGCCAGATCACACTTCCGAAGTCCGTGCGCGACGCTCTCGGCCTCAAGGAAGGTGATCGGGTGCTCTTCCGCGTTCTCGAAGGACGAGCGGTCATGGCAAAAGTCGAAGATTTCCTCGATCTCGCCGGCAGCGTGAGTGTTGCGCCGGGAAAGCGAGGGGCAGCCTGGCCGGAAATCAAGGCCAGTACCTGGCGTAGCCGTGCGACGTCTCGCAAATGAGAGCGCTTCTCGATACGAACATCCTCATCCGTCACCTCACAGGGGATCCGCCTTCACAGGCGAAGCGCGCCACGGCATTCCTCCGAGAACCGCACGAGCTCATTCTCACGGATCTGGTGCTCGCGGAGATGGTGTACGTCCTCGAATCTTTTTATGAGGTTCCCCGGACGGAGATCGCGGGGATGGCTCGTTCTCTGCTGGCCCTTCCCTCCATCGTGGCGGGCGATCATGACTTGCTGCTGCGAGCGGTGGAGATCTATGAAGTCATTCGACTGGATTTCGCGGAGGCCTATCTGGTTGCCCTGGCCGAGCTCTCCGACGTCAAGAGGGTAGCGTCCTTCGATCGTCAGATCGATCGTGTGAAGAGCATTCAGCGCGTCGAGCCGTAGAAGAGAGCTAGCAGACCAATCGATCAAGAAGTGCCCCTGGCGAGGGCCAGCGCTCCGTAGTTACGGAGTTCGGCATGCGGCATGCAGGCGTGTCTGGCGGCGAACGTCTCCTGTCATCAAACGTTTTCTTGACATCGTCCGACCTCGCCCTCAAGATGCCGACACGACATGACCTGCAATCCTCGTCCGATGTGTTGTCTTTGCGACGCGACTTCCGTCGCTGCATCCGGCGAGTTTGTGCACATGTAGAGCTGCTCCAACCTCACAGCGCACAGCCCACCCCGGATGCAACCGGCGGTGGGCTTTTTCGTTTTTAGCCGCGAATTGGATGAAATGAACGTGATGATGACCCCTCTCCGGATGACGAGCTGTCCCTGCTGTCCACGCAGCCGATGGACATCGTCCGGCAATGGGAGCGGGTAGTCGTAGTCACACACGTCCACTCTCCACACAACAAAAGCCAGAAAGGATGCCCATCGCCGGAAACGGGGATGGGCATTTTCGTTTATGAGCGCAACCACAGAAACGAAAGCACAAAAGGCCGAGCGGTTGAAGCGGGAGAAGAACCCGTGGGAAGCGCTGGCCGAGCTGCGGACATTCGCCGCCAAAGGCTTCGACGCCATCCCGCCGGAGTGGCTCGGCACCTACCTCCGCTGGTGGGGCGTCTATACCCAGGGCGACGGGGCGGGGGTGTTGGGCGGGCGGAACGGGGAGGGGAAGTCGGCGCCGTACCTGATGGTGCGCATCCGGGTCACCAACGGTCTGCTGCTCGCCCATCAGGTCCGCACGATCGCGGCGGTTGCGGAGAAGTACGCCCGAGGCGGCGCCGACATCACCGTCCGGCAGAACATCCAACTGCACTGGATCGCCATCGAGGATCTGCCCGAGATCCTCGAGTCCCTCTGGAGAGTGGGACTGACCACCACCGGCTCCTGCGGCGACGACACGCGCAACATCACCGGCTGCCCGCTGGCCGGCATCGACGCCTCGGAACTGATCGACGCCTCGCCGCTGGCGGCGCAGGCCACACGCATGCTCGTGGGCGACCCGCGCTTCTACAACCTTCCGCGAAAGTTCAAGGTCACGATCACCGGATGCCGGGACTGGTGCTCCTATCCGGAGATCAACGACGTCGGCCTCACGGCCACGCAGCGCGGCGATGAGATCGGCTTCTCCATGCGCGTGGGCGGCGGGCTCTCGGCCGATCCGCATCTGGCCGTGCGTCTCAATGCATTCATCCGCTGGAACCAGGTGCTCCCGGTTCTGCGCGCGGCAGCGGAGATCTTCCGCGACGCCGATGCATTGCGCGAGCACCGCGACCGTGCCCGCCTGAAGCACCTCTTTCTACGCCATGGCTGGACCGGCGATCAGTTCCTCGGCGAACTGCAACGGCGGGTTCCGTTCCAAATCGATGAAGGCACCGCCGAGGTTCCGCCGGCCGATGTGTTCCGCGATCACGCCGGCATCCATCCCCAGAAGCAGGAGGGCTACTCGTACGTCGGCGCCTCGGTGCTGCGGGGGCGGATCACGGCGAAACAGTTGGTCGTCGCCGCCAACATCGCCGAGGCCTTCGGAAGCGGCGAGCTGCGGACGACCATCTCGCAGAACCTGCTCATCGCCAATGTCCCGACGCGCAACGCCGAGGCGGTGGCGCGGGAGCTGTCGGACGCGGGCCTTCCGACCGGCGGCTCGCCATTCGCTCGCGGCACTGTGGCCTGCACCGGTTCGCAGTTCTGCAAGCTGGGGATCACCGAGACCAAATCGTTCGCGCGCTGGCTCGTCGACGAGCTCGACACGCGCCTCCCGGGTTTTGAAGAGCAGTTGAAGATCAACATCTCCGGCTGCCCGAACAGTTGCGGCCAGCACTGGATCGCCGACCTCGGCATCGAGGGAAAGAAGATCAACGATGGCGGCAAGCTGGTCGACGCGTATTACTTCTGCGTCGGCGGCGGGGTCGGACTGCACGCCTCGATCGCCCGCCCCATCGGCTACCGCTGCGCGGCGAGCGAGGTGCCGGACGCCATCGAGCGTCTGCTGCGGACCTGGGACGAGGAGCGCACGGGCGGCGAGCCGCTGCGCGCGTTTCTGGGACGGCGCTCCGAGGACGAACTGCGATCGATTATGGCCGGCACGGCGGTGGAGGTCGCGCTGCGCGACCCGTCGCCGGGCCGGCCGCCACATTCACTCGAGATGTAAAGGAAAAGGGCGAAATGACTACGCAAACCATCGACATCGACTCACGCAACCTAAGCGACCTCTGGCTGCTCACAAACGGAGGGTTCGACCCTTTTCGCGGCTTTCATGGTTTCGACGACGCACGCTCGATCGTGGAGAACGTCGAGACCGTAGACGGCACACTCTGGCCGATCCCGATCCTGCTGCAGCTCGATCCGTCGCGGGCGGCGGAGCTGGAGATCGGCACGCTGGCGACACTGCGCTACAGCGGGCGGGACGTGGCTACCATGCGCGTCGACGATCGCTATCGCATTCCGCTTCGCGAGTGGGCGCGGAAGACTTATAAGACGGACGATCCCGCGCATCCCGGCGTGGAGGCCTTCTACCGCGGCGGGGAAGTGGCCATCGCCGGTCCGGTGGAGTGGGCGGAGAGCTTACCGGCGCACGAGCTGGGGCTGACCGGACTCACGCCGGCACAGACGCGCGATGAAATCGCGCTGCGCGGATGGAAGTCGGTAGTGGCCTTTCAGACGCGCAATCCGATCCATCGCGCACATGAGTACATCCTCCGCACGGCGCTGGAGATCATCGACGGGCTGCTGCTCCATCCCCTGGTCGGCGACACGCGCGGCGAAGATGTTCCGGCGGCGGTGCGGCTGCGCTGTTACGACGCGCTGCTCGATCACTATCTGCCGCGGAAGCGCGTTCTCTTCACGACGTTCCATGGGTGGATGCGTTACGGCGGTCCGCGCGAGGCGGTGCTGCATGCGCTGGTTCGCCGCAGCTTCGGGGCCACGCACTTTCTGGTCGGACGCGATCACGCCGGCGCCGGCAACTACTACGGTCCGTACGAGGCGCAGGAGCTGTTGCGGTCGATCGGCGTGGAGCGGCTGGGCATCACGCCGCTCTACTTCGACGACATCTTCCACTGCACGCGCTGCGGCTCGATGGCGTCGTCGCGTACATGCGGACACGAGCCCGGACAGCGGCTGACGCTGAGCGGAACCGAGGTGCGCCGCCGCCTGCGCGACGGCGAGCCGCTACCCGCCGAGATCACCCGCCCCGAAGTGGCGGCGGTACTGCGCGAGGCATACGCCTCGCCGGGGAGGCTTCATGCTTGAAATTCTCATCGGCATCGCCGGAGGCGTGCTGATCGGCGCGACAGGGGCGGGAACGGGATCGCTTCTCACGCCGCTATTGATCCTTGCCGGCTACCGCCCGGCGCTGGCCATCGGCACGGGGATGGGGAGCTTGTTCGTATCGAAGCTGGTTGGTTCGGTGGCCCATCGGCGCCTCGGTCACTGGCCGGGAAAGATTGGCTGGTTTGTCATCGCAGGTGGTTTGGTCGGCGTGGCCTTGGCGTCGGCGGCCGTCGCGCAATGGGGGCAGCCGGGAGGAGAGATGGCAATGCGGCGGCTGGTGGGAGGGACGCTCCTGATCGCCAGTGCCGCGGCGACGTATGTGAGCCGTCGGCAAAAGACTGTTGTCGAAGAGGACGTTGAACGCGCCGCTCTTCCGTCGGACGATCACCCCATGCCGCGGCCCTGGATTCTTCTCGCCGTCGGCATCGCTGTCGCCGCCATCGTCTCTCTCACTTCGGCAGGTTCGGGCAGTCTCCTGGTGACGCTCCTGCTGGTGGCTACGAGCTGGCGCGTGCCGCAGCTCGCGGCCATGAGCAATGTCTTCGGCTCCGTCGTCGGCGCACTGACGCTGGGGCTGCACTGGAAACTCCACGACTTCGATCCACGCCTCTTCGGCTTGGTGATGGCCGGCGTGATTCCGGGAGTGCTCTTTGGCGTGCTCCTCTCCCGATGGATCTCCCGCCAGTGGCTGGTGTGGGGCGTCTACATCCTCGGCATCTATCTCGGCGTGGCCTTGCTCGCCTAAAACGAAAGGAAATGAACAAATGACTGAGCTTGCAATCACCAGCAGCATCGATATCGGAGATCTCCCGGATGCCGAGAACTGGACGGCGACGGAGGTCATCGAATGGGGCCTCTCGGAGTTTGGAGGAGAGATCGCCATCGCCTCCAGCTTCGGAGCGGAGGATGTGGTGCTCATCGACATGGCGGCGAAGCTGGCGCAGCGGTTCCGCGTCTTCACGCTCGACACCGACTTTCTCTTTCCCGAGACCTATGCGCTCATCGACCGTATCGAGCAGCGTCACGGAATCACGGTGGAGCGAACGCGCGCGGAGCTCTCGCCGATAGAGCAGGCGCGGGCGATGGGGGAGGCGTTGTGGACGCGGCAGCCCGACGTCTGCTGCAACCTGCGGAAGGTCGAGCCGCTGACCAGGAAGCTGGCTGAGCTCAAGGGATGGATCACCGGTATCCGCCGCGATCAGTCGCCGGCGCGCGCCAACGCAGGGAAGATCGAATGGGACGCCCGTTTCGGCCTGGTCAAACTCAACCCTCTGGCCAGTTGGAACTGGAGCGACCTGTGGCAGTACATCAAAGCGAACGACGTCGACTACAACCCGCTGCACGATCAGAACTATCCGAGCATCGGCTGCACGCATTGCACGCGTCCCGTGCAACCAGGCGAGGATCCCCGCGCCGGCCGCTGGTCAGGGACGGCGAAGACCGAGTGCGGATTACACGTGCAGAATTGAAACCAGGAACGATCATGAGCATAATGCCGCCCCACGTGAACACGACGACCCGCTTCGCCGCGCGATTTACCGGCTGCCTTCAAAAGGAGCAGCGGTGACGTCTTAGCGTAGCAATCTCAGTCAGTCCACCCGACCCGCTCCTCATGCCGAGGAGCGGGTTTTTTGTTTTCAGGAGGTAATGGATGATCGCCGATCAGGTGACCGTGGCGTTTCAGGGGGAGTACGGAGCCTTCAGTGAAAGCGCCGTGCGAAGAATATTGGGCTCGGAGGTGGCCCTTCGTCCGTGTGAAACGTTCGACGACATGTTCGACGCCGTCCGGTCGTCCGCTGCTGATTGCTGCGTCGCGCCGATCGAGAACAGTCTGGCCGGCTCGATCCATCGCAATTACGACCTGATGATCGATTCCGGTCTGCGCATCTTCGGTGAGACCAACGTCAGGATCGTCCATAACGTGATTGCCGCGCCCGCGGTGACGCTGGCGAGTGTCCGGCGGATCTATTCGCATCCGGTGGCGCTCGCGCAATGCCTGCGGTTCTTCCGCGCCAATCCGGACATCGAGGCCATCCCCACGCACGACACGGCAGGGGCCGTGCGGGAAGTGCTGCAACGGCAGCGGCCCGATGAAGCGGCCATCGCTTCGGCGCGGGCCGCGGAGATTTATGGCGGGACGATCGTGGCCAGCTCTGTCGAGGATCACCGGCAGAACTTCACGCGCTTCCTGCTGCTGGCTGCCGGAGAATCGGATATTCAGCCGGTCGAGCCGGCCCGTCGCTGGAAGACGTCGCTGATGCTGCGGCTTCCCGATAAGCCCGGCGTGCTCTTCCGCGCCCTCGGCGCGTTCGCGCTGCTCGACATCGACCTCTCCAAGATCGAGTCGCGCCCGATCGAAGGGAGGCCATGGGAATACGCGTTCTACATCGACGTCATCGGCAACCGCAAAGAAGCACCGCTCGACCGGGCCATCAGCAACCTCGAGCAGATGGCCGACGAGCTTCATGTCCTCGGCTCGTATCCAACGCGATGGTGAGGGGGGAGAGCAGGCATCCTGCCTCCGCCAACACCGCCTTTCGCGGGCGGTTTTTGCCGCGTTAGCGGCAACAAGACGGTAGCCAGGGGTGCGAGCGTTTTTTGCGAGCACCCCTGGTAAAGAGATGTCGTGGTTTGGTGCCGCGTCAGCGGCACTGGAGTAATCGAGGGACTCCATCCAGTGCCGCTGACGCGGCACGATCCAAGAGACGATGCAGACCAGGGGTGCTCGCAAAAACCGCTCGCACCCCTGGCTACCTTCTTGAGCCGCTATCGCGGCGTTGTAAAGTCCAATCTCGAGTAGAGCAGACATCCTGCCTGCTTCGGGCGGGCGTCTCGCCCGACGGTGGTTTCTGAACCTCAACAAGGGATTGAACCTCGGCACGCGTTCTCCGTCGAGGGCTATGTAACGGAGTGGAGTCGACCTCGTCCTCCACCGCCGGGCGAGACGCCCGTCGGGAGCAGGCGAGACGCCCGCTCTCCGCTGGGGCGTCTTGACAACACCGCACATCTGCGCGATGTTTTCCGCGCCCGATGAGGAGGAGTGGATGTTCAGGACCGGCGGTGCTTCGCAACCGCGCGCAAGAGTTCTTTCGCGCGTCGCATTCCTGTTGATCTTCCTCGCTTTTGCCGCGCGGAGCCAGGCAGCCGACGTTCGCGGGATCTACGTCTACAGCAGCGACGTCTCGCAGATCTCGAAGGGCACTGCGAACAACGTCACCGCTTCGCTGAGCGTGCCCGGGGTCGACGGCATTGTCCTGGTCATCAGTTGGAGCTCGATCGAACCGTCGATGGGGCAATATCAGTGGACCACGCTCGATTTGTGGACGCATCGCGCGGTGACGCTGGGGAAGAAGATCGATCTGACGATCACAGCGGGGAGCGATACGCCGTCATGGCTCTTTCAAGCTGCGCCGTCTGGTGCCGGCGCGGCTCCGCTTGCCTTCACCATCTCACCGCACGGCGGCGCGACGGGTGTCTGTGATTCGGAAACAGTGGCCGCACCGTGGGATGCCGCCTTCCTCAACCGATGGGATTTGTTGCTGGCGGCCGTGGCCGCTCATCTCAAGAGTGACGGAACGTACAGCGCGGTTACGCTGCTCCGCCTCACGGGAGTCAACCGCACCACGGACGAGTTACGCCTTCCCGCCGAGACTCCGCAAAGCACCGGCCTCGCCTGCGTGAGCGATGCTGTCTCCACCTGGCAACAGGCCGGTTTCCGCCCCTCTCTGCTGCTCCAAGCCTGGGATCAGATCACCAACTCGTTTCTGAAGAGCTTCCCCGACAAATCCTTCAGCGTGGCCATCATTCCGCAGAACGCATTTCCGGCGATCGGCGAGGATGGATCGGTGATCAAGGGGACGCCTCCGGACCAGAATCAGCCGCTGCTGTCGCTGGCAAGCCACAAGCTTCCGGCGCGTCTGATCGTCCAGTTCAACTTCCTCATGCCGGGCGAAGCGGCATCCACGACCGTGACGCAGGCCGCGCAGACGTTGGGGACGATGGCCGCCTTTCAGACCAACAACTACTTCGGCTCGACAGGGCAGGGAGCGGCCTGCTCCGAGCCTGTAACCAATCCGACGCCGTGCACGGATTTGACCTTTCTGGCCCTCCTGCAGACAGGAATCTATCCGCTGGGACAAAGCAACCCGCTACGGGCGCAGTACATCGAAGTGTTCCCGGCGAATGCGAACGCATTCCCCGGCGACATCATTCAGGCGCACGACGAGCTGACGCTCGTGCCGCGCCGGCGTTCGGCGCGCCACTGATGGGTAAACGGAACTCTCAACGCCTGAGCACGTATTCAAAGAGGTGCTATCCGTACTGCTTGCTTTGACTCTTGCCGGTGCGCCCTTGCAGGCGGACAGGGTGCTGATCCAGAAGTCGGCCAGACAACTGACGCTGCTCCGAAACGGCAAGACGCTTCGCACGTATCACGTCAGCCTGGGCTCCGAGCCGACCGGCGCAAAGGATCGACAGGGCGACGGACGAACCCCCGAGGGGCTTTACCGAATCGACAGCCGCAACGAGTACAGCAAGTACCACCGGTCGCTGCACGTCTCCTACCCCAACGCCGCGGACCGCCTTCACGCTCGCCGCCTGCGCGTCTCACCCGGCGGCGAGATCATGATCCACGGCACACCGAATCGATGGCGAGGGCTGTCCTTCGCTTTTGCCCATACCGACTGGACGAAGGGATGTATCGCCGTGTCGGATGCGGAGATCGAGGAGATCTGGAGGCTGGTGCCGAATGGGACGGTGGTGGAGATCCGGCCGTGAGCCGGCACGGCCTGCAGCGTTGGTTGCCCAAGGCTCCGCCAGCGGTGGCGTCAGAACGTCTCTACCGCGTAGACTTCTGGATAACGCCGTGCAAAGCAAAGCGACAACCGTCTCCGCTTACCTCGCCTCGTTACCGGACGACCGCCGGAAGTCCATCGACACCGTGCGTTCCGTGATCCTGGCGAACCTCGACAAGGACTTCGAAGAGGGGATGCAATACGGGATGATCGGCTATTACATCCCGCACCGTATCTATCCGGCCGGCTATCACGCGGACCCGAAACAGGGGCTTCCGTTTGCCGCGCTGGCATCGCAGAAGAATTACATGTCGGTTTATCTGATGGGGTTGTACTGCGGCTGCATCGAGGGCGTCAGCGACACAAACCTCGTGAGATGGTTTCACGAGGCCTGGGCGAAGTCGGGAAAGAAGAAGCTGGATATGGGGAAGTCGTGCATCCGCTTCAAGAAAGTCGATGATCTGGCCCTCGACGTCCTCGGCGAGGCCATCCGGCGGATGCCGGCGAAGGCGTATATCGAGGCTTACGAGAAGGCGCGGCGGAAGGGGTGAGGACCGAGGTCTCGCGGTCTCGGGGTTGCGCAGTCTCGCGGTGGTAATGCAGCAGACACAGCGAGACCCCGCAACCGCGAGACCTCGAAACCGCGATCAAACCGCCGCGGGAACCTCATCCGGTATCAACACCGCCCGCCCTTCCCTCCTCCAGATCATGGCGCTGATCCACCAGCGGCCGTCGCGCTCGAAGAGCTGGATGCTGTTGACCCCGCGGTTGAGCGGGGCGCCGGCGCGGGTCTGGCGGGTCTCGTACGCGCTCAGAACCTGGGCCACGTCGCCGAAGAGGTGTGTCTCGCGCCAGATCTCGCCTTCCCAGAAACTCGGGAGAACGCCTGAGTCGATCATCGATTCGAAATTCAGCCGGAACGAATCGATGCCGAATTCGAAGACGCCCTGGTCGTTGACGCGCACCAGGCGCGCGCCAGGAGCGAAGATCTCCGGCTGTCGACTCCAGTCGGGCCGCGTGCCGGGCTCGAAGGAGACCATCTCGTACATCTCTGCTATGACCCTGTCGATGCTGCTGTCGATGCTCATGACCGTGGATTCTCGCAGGATTCGCGCGTAATGCGGTGCCGGAACGCGAACAGGCGCCGAAGCCGCCGCTCGATGACGATTCCGGCGAGCGCGCGGCCGAGGACGCCGAACGGCGGCTCGTACTCGATGTCGTCGATGAGAATGGCCCCCTCGGGATGGGGCTCGACGATGTGCCGGTGATGCCAGCTCCGGAACGGCCCGCGCACCTGTTGGTCTTCGAACGAATGCGGCGGATCGTAGGCGGTGTGCCGTGACTCCCAGCGGATGAAGATGCCCGGGACGATGCGGGCATCGACGATGGCGCGGCTTCCGATGTGAAGATTCGCCGCGCGCTCGATCACGCGCGATTTCTCCCACGGCGGCATCAGGCGTGTGAATGCATCCGGCCGCTCGTGAAAGGCGAAAAGCTCTTCGGGCGTCGTACGGATGACGCTTCGGGCAATGAACCGCATCAGAACGTTTCCCATACTAAAGCGGATGCACAGGTAGACTCTCCCGATGTCCGCACAGATCGTTTTCATCTCGTTGTACCTCGGGCTGATTTCCGGGCGGCAGCCGGTCGAGCTGCATGCCGGCCCCGAGGTGAAATCGATCCGCATCCTCGTCGACGGGCACGAGTCGGCGATGCTGAAGGCCCCGCCCTGGCGGGCCGTCGTTGATCTGGGACGCGCCATTGAGCCGCGCGGACTGGTGGCGGTGGGCTACGACCGCGATGGCGACGAGATCGGACGGACTTCGCAGACCATCAATCTGCCGCGCCCCTCGGCGGAGCTGACGCTCGGATTGCAGAACGACGACAAGGGAGTCCCCGTCTCCGTCGTTCTTCGCTGGGAGCATGTGTTCGCCGCGAACCCTTCGCGCGCGACGGCCAGCATCGATGGACAGAAGTTGCGTGTCGACGAGCAGTTTCACGCACGTCTTCCCACACTCGACCCTGTGCGTCCTCACGTAATCGAGGCAGAACTGCGCTTCGACGACGGTGTCGTGGCGCGGCGCGAACTGGTCATCGCCGGCGGGCAGGCGGGCGACTCGATCAGCACCGAGCTGACGCCGGTGGCGTTCACGGGGAAGGCGCCCGGAAAACAGCAGACGCTCGACGGATGCCTGTCGTTGAACGGTAACCCGGTGCAGACCAGGGCTGTCGAGACGCCGGACGCGCAGGTGCTCGTGGTACGCGAGCCGAATGCCGTTGAAACGATGACCGCGCTCGATCCAGGCCATTCCACCAGTCGGAGCTGGCGCGAAACGCAGGAGCTGAACCATCGGGTGGCCCTCGATCCGGGGACGACGATGAGCTACACATGGCCGATCGCCAAGCACCTCAAGGCCGCGGGGCATGTGCCATCGACTGTCTTCCAGACGTCCGCGCTCGCGTCGTCGCGCGACGCCGGGATGCTCCGCTTTCTGATGCTCGATTACGTCGAGGCTAGCGGACAGAAGGGGGTAGTCGATCCGAACAGTCCGCGGCGCTTCGCGGATGCCGTGGCGGTAGCCGGTCTGAACGCCAGCGCCGGCTCCCATCGCCGTGCCGTGGTCCTGGTATTGAGCCGTTCCGCGGACCAAAGCACCATCGACCCGGCCTCGGTCCGGCACTATCTCGAGGCGCTCGGCGTGCCGCTGTTCGTCTGGTCGCTGAGCGGTCCCCGTCCCGATCTGGCCGCGTCCTGGGGTGAGGTCGACGACATCTCCAACCCGGGGCATTTTCGCACCGCGGTGGAACGGCTGCGCGCAGCGCTGGCGTCGCAGCACATCGTTTGGGTGGCCAGCGATCCGCTCAGCGCTCTGCACGTGGAAGCCGATCCGCGATGCGGGGTCACGCCGCTGGCGAAACTGGGACGGTGAACTGCGCTTCGCGCAGTCACCACTTCGCGGATGGTTTTCCGGCCCACACCCAGGCGATGAAATCGACCAGGGGCGGGGTGGCGCCGAGCTCACGTAGGCGGGTGTTGACCTGTCCGCGGTGGTAGGTCGAGTGCGAGGGGAGCTGCAGAAGCGTCTCGCCGAGGGTGGAGGGGTGGGGCTCGAAACCAGCCCGTTTGGCGAAGAAGGAGGACCAGGGAAGGATCATCTCCCTGTCGACCGCTTCCGGGGCGAGCGCGGCGATGTACGCCGGCGCGGCGGCGTAGAAATCGAGCGCGTATTGCCGGACATCGTCGAGGCCGGGGTAGTGATCGGGACCGGTGAACACAAATTCCTCGGCTCGCCACGCCTGAAGAAAGGCATGTTGCGTGGCGTGAATGTGGTGCAGCCGATCGTGCAGGACCTTGTCGTCCGGCGCGCCATTGCACACGCTCACGGCGCGCCAGACCGTCGCGTCAGCCCACTCCATGTGGTCGAACAGCGGCCGGACGGCGTCAAGCATCGTCATGCGATCGGCTGCGTGCGAAGCGGCGACTCGAGCTGGACGAGACCGTCGAGCAGTTGTTCGTCGACGCCCGGGTCGATGGCGCGGACCAACGTCAGGACGCGGCCAACGTGCTGGATGACCACGAGCAGCGCTCCGTAGAGCGGCTCGCCCTTCGATCGCTCGCCGGTGTGAAACGGATAGCGGCGGCCGATGAGGTGCGGATCGAGCGAGTTGAGGCTGCCAACCGCCTGATTCACCGCCCAGACGAGACGGTCGCCGAGCTCGTGCGGTGGGTGGATGTTGCGGGAGTGGCGCGCCGCGTCGGAGAGACGGTCGATGGCGCGGCAGAGCGCCCGAAGCTCATTCTCCAGGGGGCCGCGGCGTGCGTCATCGGAGGAGAGATTGGCGTAAGGGCCGTAGAGAAGCTCGATCCGCCGGCGCAGATCGTGATCCACTTTCCACGACATCCACTCCGCGGAGGGGACGTGCCGCATCGGTTCGTTGCGGCCCCATGTTTCGAGCAGTGACCGCCCAGCGGCGGCCTCTTCGGCGTCAGTTGCGAGCATGTCATTCATCTGTTAGGGTCGCGCACCTATGAATCCTGACCCGACGCAGTTCGAGGAGCCCCTTCTGCAGCTCCGGCGGAGGATCGAGGAGACCGCCGCCGCTGAAGGAGATCCCGATCAGCTGGCGGCGTTGCAGGCCGAGCTTACCAAAGTCGCCGACGAAATCTACGCCAACCTCACCCCGTGGCAGAAAACGCTCGTGGCCCGGCATCCCCAGCGGCCCTACACGCTCGACTTCATCGGCCACCTTTTCGAGGAGTGGACGGAGGTCCACGGCGACCGGAAGTTCGCTGACGATCCGGCCATCGTTGCCGGTTTTGCCCGCTTCCGCGGCACGCCATGCGCCATCATCGGCCACCAGAAGGGGCGGAACACCAAAGAGAAGATCTACCGCAACTTCGGCCAGCCGCGGCCCGAGGGTTTCCGCAAGGCGCTGCGAGTGATGAAGCTGGCCGAGAAGTTCAACCTCCCGATCTTCACCTTTGTCGATACCCCGGGTGCCTATCCCGGCCTGGGGGCGGAGGAACGCGGACAGGCCGAAGCAATCGCCGTGAATCTTCGGGAGATGGCCATGCTCACGGTGCCGGTCATCGTCATCGTCATCGGCGAAGGCGGCAGCGGGGGAGCGTTGGCGCTGGGAGTCGGCGACCGCGTCTTCATGCTCGAGCATTCCGTTTACTCAGTGATCTCGCCCGAGGGATGCGCGGCCATCCTCTGGAAAAACCCCTCCGCGGCGGCGGAGGCGGCCGCGGCCATGCGCATCACGGCATCGGACCTCAAGCGGCTGGCCATCATCGATGAGATCGTTCCCGAGCCGAACGGCGGCGCCCACGCCGACCCCGGCAAGTCGGCCACACTGCTCGCGCCGTATCTCGAGAAGGCGCTGAAAGAACTGCAGAAACTCAAGCCGGCCGCGCTTCCGGAGGAGAGGTACAAGAAGTTCCGGAAGATGGGGGTCGTGGAGAAGTAGCGGGCTCGCGAGGTCTCGCGGTTGCGCGGTCTCGCGGTCACACCCACCCGAGAACTCTTCACCGTTCGGTCACCGCCTTCCTGTTTCGCCACTTCGACGGCCTGTGTCCAACCACCCAAGTTCCATCGAGGGGAGGTTCGTATGAGGTACACGGCCGGTATCGCTCTTCTCACGGTCCTTTTCGTGATGCCCGCGCTTGGGGCGCCGCAGCGCGCGGCAGTGCCGAGGCTGACGGTGCCGGAAGGGGACGATGGGACGGTGGCGCTCACGCTGGAGACGCTGGAGATCCACGTTCTTCTTCGAGGCCATCTCGCGCGCACGACGTACGATCTGACTTATCGCAACGGCAGCGACCGTGAGCTCGACGGCGATTTCGCATTTCCACTCCCGCCCGACGCGGAGATCAGCGACCTGGGGCTGTACTTTGGCGGCCATCTGCGGCACGCCGTGGCCCTCGAGCGCGTGACGGCACGGAGCGTTTATGAAGCGACCGTACATCGGCGCGCCGATCCGGCGCTCGCCGAGTGGACAGCCTCGTCGCGCGCATTTCATTTTCGCGTCTATCCCATTCCCGCCTCCGGTTTGAAGACCGTGCACATTGCCTACGATCAGGAACTGACCTCGAGTCCTTACGAGCTCGATCTTCGCTATGGAGCGGCGCTGGCGCGATTCGACTTGAACATCGAAAGCGACGCACAGATCGAGAGCGATGGCCTGCAACTGGCGCGCTCCGGCGATCACTGGTCGCTGCGCCGGACGCAGTTTCCGCTCGATGGTGTGATCCGCGCCGTGCCCGCCAAGCGTGAAGTCGCGCTGGTGGCTAAATCGCCCGTCGATGGGAACTGGTACGCCGCTGCCGCCGTCAACCTTCGCACCGCCGCGCGCCCGGTCGCGCCCGCGCCGCACGTCACCATCCTCTATGACGCATCTTCCAGTGCCGTGCAGCGCGATGACGCCAAGGTCCGCGACTACCTCCGGCAATTGCTCGAGCGCGAACAGGCGAGATCGGTGAATGTTGTGCCGTTTCATATAGCCGTCGAGTCCGCGCAGAAGACCGATCCGGCCGGTCTGGAGCAGGCACTTTCGTCGATCCCCCTCGCCGGTGCGACCAACCTCGTGGCGCTGCTTGAGAAGCTCCCGTCGATCGCGGCGTCGGTCCCCACCGGCTCACGCATCGTGCTCGTCACAGACGGCATCAACTCGATCGGCGACTCGGCGCGGCTGGCGCGTGCCGTACAGGTCGTAGCCAAAATGCGCCGTCCGCTGACGATCATCAACGCGTCCCCCTCGGCCGACGATCATTTCCTCGGCGGACTGGCGCGCGCGACCGGCGGCTGGTATCTCGATCTAAGCCAGATCGACGCGGCGGGTGCGGCCGAGGCCAGCATGCGGCAGCCGGAGTTGCTGATGCTGCAACCGGCGTTGCCACCGATCCGCGACCTGCTGCCGGAGGCTGTTCTCCTGACGAGCGACGAATC
>DATMNC010000052.1:0-127602 GCA_035569395.1 Thermoanaerobaculia bacterium
CTCCCCTGTTACATAACCTACAACGCCCACCGCGAAGGGACCGGCTCTGCGCTATCCTCCGTGGCACAAACGAAGGAGACTTGATGCGGAAATTTGTCTTTGTCCTTGCCATCCTCGCTGCCGTCTCGGCGCGCGCGGAACAGAAGAACGTGCAGTTACTGACCAATCTCTCCGACTGGCAGCTCGGCGGAGTGATGGACAATTTCACGGCCTCGCTCGGCGTCCATTGCGACTTCTGCCATGTTCGCAATGAGCAGACCAAGACCTGGGACTTCCCCAACGACGCCAAGGATGAGAAGAAGACCGCGCGGGAGATGATCCGCCTGGTCCTCGACGTCAACGAGAAGAACTTCCACGGCCACACCGTGGTCGGCTGTTACACCTGCCACCTCGGCAAGGAGCGTCCATCGCTGGCGGTTGCCCTGCCGGTGCCGCCGATTCCTCCATCGAAACCGGAAGGCGCCGAAGAGGCGGAGCGCAAGACCTATCCCGCGGCGAAGGACGTCGTCGCGAAATACGTAACCGCGATCGGTGGCGAGGAGGCAGCGAAGAAACTGGCCACCTCCTCGGTGACTGCCAAGGCCACGCGCATCGGCGGCAACGGTCAGTCGATGCCGTTGGAGGTCTACCGCTCCGGAAACAACGTGATGACGCGCGGTACGCCGGCGGAAGGTCCGGCGATGGCGCAGATGTACGGTCCGGAAGGCGGCTGGATGACCAGCCGTCAAGGTGTCCACACGCTGAGCGCCGCGGACGCCGCGTTGGGCCTGACGGCGGTGCGTGCCTACGAACCGTTCTCCGGATCGCTCTCCGACAAGGCTCGCGTCGTGGGCAAAGAGACGATCGACGGACATGAAGCGTGGGTGGTCGGCGCCCCGATTGACGAGCACACCCGGCAGCGTCTCTATTTTGACGCCACGACAGGCCTCGTGCTGCGGCGCCTCATCACGATGGACAGTCCCGTAGGCCGCGTTCCGACGCAAACGGACTTCGAGGATTACCGCGACGTGGCCGGGGTCAAGATCCCATTCACGGTCCGGGTATCCAGCGTCAACGGCGGCCAGAGCGGAGCCCGCAAGTACACGTCGATCGAGTTGGGCGGCACCATCGATCCAAAGATGTTCGAAGCGCCGAAGTAGGCATTCAAGAGGTGGTCCCTGGGGGTGGGAGAACGATCAGAAGCCTCGGTTCTCCCACCCCCTACGCCCCCGCACCCCACTCCCCACCCGCCAATCCCGTAGAATGAGCGCAATGAGGGGTGGGCACATCAACCGGGTGAAGCGCCAGGTGTTACGTCAGGCGGTGGCGGAGAACCTCGACACGATTCGAGGATTGCCACCTCGCGCGCTGCAGGCCCGAAGGCGGCTCGGACGCCTCTTCCTGCGCCGGGCACCGCTGGTCATCATCCCGCTGATCCTGGCTGGTTTCGCCTTCATCAGCAGCACCGGAGTGACGCGGCAGACGAACGCCGTACCTGCACAGGCACGACAGCAAGCGCCGAGGCACAACGCGATTCAGGCATCGATGACACCGATGCTGATGACAGACGCCCTGGAGCCGGTCAGCGCATCGGCGTTCCCTCTCTCCGTACACCGCGTGGTGCTCGATGCCGGCCATGGCGGCACCGATCCGGGAGCGTCATCGATCTCGAACGTCAGCGAGAAAGAGATCACGCTCGACATCGAGAAGCGCCTCGGGGCGCTCTTGCGCAAGAACGGCTTCGAGGTCATCGCCACGCGGGACGATGACCGGCTCATCCCGTTGCGCGAGCGTGCCCGGCTGGCGAACGGCTCCTCATCCGACATCTTCGTATCGATTCATGTGAACTCGATCCCGCATCCGAACAATCACGGTGTGGAGACCTACTACCTCGGACCGACCAACGATCCGACGCTCACGCAACTGGCCGCGGCGGAGAACCGGACGTCCGGCTACGCATTGGCCGACCTCCGCAAATTGCTCGACCGCGTCTATGCCGACGTCCGCCGCGATGAGTCCCAGCGCCTCGCCAATGCCGTTCAGCTCCAGATGTTCAGCGGGCTGCGCGGCGTCGATCCCGGCCTCGAAAACTGGGGAGTCAAACGCGCGCCGTTCATCGTGCTGGTGGCCACGGAGATGCCGGCCATTCTCGCCGAGGTTGGTTGTCTGTCGAACGAACGCGAGGCGCAGATGCTGCGCAGCGGCGCATACCGCGAACAGATTGCCCAGGCGCTTTTCCACGGCATCCACGCATACGCAAGCGCCAACGACGCGCCCCAGAAGAAAGGAACCTAATGTCTACTGAACCCGAGATCCTCCCCGAAATCCTCCATGTTGGGATCGACCTCGGCACTTCTCGCAGCGCGATCTCCGCGTCGAACGGCGAGCGTTTCGTCGTCGACAGCTTCGTCGGCTGGCCGGCTGACATGGTGGCCAGGAAAGTCCTCAAGCGCGATGTCCTCATCGGCCACGAAGCAGTCGCCAACCGGACCATGCTCGACCTGCATCGTCCTCTCGAGCGCGGCCTGTTGAAGGAAGGCTCCGACAAGGATGTCGAAGCCGTGCGCGAGCTGCTCAGGCATCTGCTTCGCCTCGTCGGCGTCAGCTCCAATGGAAAGATCGACAGCTCCAATGTGCGGGCCGTGGTCGGGGTCCCCGCCGCGGCGCTGCGCACGAACAAGCAGTATCTCCGCAACTCGATGAAGGGGATCGTCGACAGCCTGATGATCGTGAGCGAGCCGTTCGCGGTCGCATACGGCCTGAACGCGCTCCTGCACACGATGATCGTCGACATCGGCGCCGGCACCACCGACTTCTGTGTGATGAAGGGGCGCTACCCCGGCGAAGAGGATCAGCGGACGCTGACCATCGCCGGCGACTCTCTCGATACACAGCTTCTGAAGCTGATCGAGGAGCGCTATCCGCAGGCGAACGTGACGATCTACATGGTGCGGGAGTGGAAGGAGAAACACAGCTTCGTCGGCGATCCGCCGAAACGCGTGCTGGTCACGGCGCCGGTCAAAGGAGTGCCGACGGAGCTCGACATCACGAACGAGATGAAAACGGCCTGCGAGACGCTGCTTCCGCCGACCGTCGAGACCATGCTCGACCTTCTTTCGCGCGTCGAGCCGGAGTTCCAGGAGCGCGTTCGAGGCAACATCATCCTCTCCGGCGGCGGCGGCCTCATTCGCAATCTTGCCCGCTCGCTGGAAGATGCGCTCAAACAAGTCGGCGGCGGCAAGGTCACGCACATGCAGGACCCCGTCTTCGTCGGCTCCGACGGCGGCCTGGCACTGGCGCTGGATGCACCGGACGAGGATTGGGAGAAGCTGACGGCGTAGGGTCACCTGTCCCCTGAGCCGGCGAGCTCGTTCAGGAGCGAATGGCTGCGTGAACGAGGTCGTCGAGTTCGCTCACGTGTCCATGGCTAACATGAGTGAGGTCGCCGAGCTCGTTCACTTGCCCATGGCTAACATGAATGAGGTCGCCGAGCTCGTTCACGTGGCCATGGCTAACATGAATGAGGTCGCCGAGCTTGTTCACGTGCCCATGGCTAACGTGAATGAGGTCGCCGAGCTTGTTCACGTGCCCGTGGCTTGCGTGAGTTATTAGGTGAAGGCGCCGATCAGGCCTGCTGGCCCTCTTCAGCCATCTCGAGCAACGCGTTGACCGTCTTCGTCGGCTCCGACGGCGGCCTGGCCCTGGCACTGGATGCACCGGATGAGGATTGGGAAAGGCTGACGGCGTAGGGGGGACTACTTCTTCTTCGCCGTCGACGATTTCGAACGAAACGAGCGCGTTACAGCGGGCGCGACAGCGGTTCTCGCGGCAATGTGTTTTGGCAGCCGAACATCGGGACGCCGCCAGAGAATGCGCGACCGGGGAAGCGGCACTTCGCGAAACAGAGAGGCAAGACAAGCCGAGGCATCGAGCGCTGTCGGGATGCGAACCGTGAGTTGGTTGGAGTCCTTGCCGTAGTCGAGGACGACGTACTCGCCGGCGTCCAGTCTGACCAGCGCGCCTTTCGATGGCTCAGGAGCAGCCCACGGATCGTCGATTTCCTGGAAGGAGATAGGAAACCATTTCGTCAACTCGGTTTCCGACAGCCTGGCAGTCATCACAGGGAAGGCGTTTTCTTTCAGCTCGTTGGGTTTGGCTGTTCGCAAGGCGTCTACTCCACGTCGCGTCTCATGGTAACAATAACCGGGATGGCCACCAACTCGTTCCGCTCCAGAATCACTACACCTGCCCGGCCGTGGCTCCATTCGGGCCAACCTGGCACTGACCAGGGATCGGGCTCAACGTCCGTGTAGAACTCGATCCCGATAATCCCTTCCGGCAGCGGTCCTTCCCAGGCCTTCACACAAGGCACGATGCCCGCGAAGTAGTTCCCGCGGGGCTTTCCCCAGATCCTGCTGGACGCACTAATCAGTTCATTCTCCTCTGGATTGTGATGCGACCGGCGGTGGTAGGGACCGAACTTCGCAGGCCGCAGAGATAAGCTCATTGCTGCGGGATTCTAGGCTACCGGCCCTCTTCAGCCATCTCGAGCAACGCGTTGACCGTGTTCCAGTTCCGCGCCGTCACATTCACGCCGAGCTTCTTCTCGGTCAGTGCGTTGGAGAGCTTCGAGCCGGCGATGCCGTCAGGGAGATAGAGGTACAGCTCACGATCGCCGAAGTGAAGCTCCTCAGAGTCGATCTTCAGCTTCATTAGAAGCGCCCTCGCCTCTTTCCCAATCTCGCCGTCGAGGAATGCAACCAGGAAGGCTTTGGGATTCCGTTGCGGCCCGGCGGTGAACGGATTCGCGGCGATGACCGCTCGCATCTCGCTCGCGGTTCGCAGGATCACCTTCGCCTCGAACCCGGTCGCTTTGCGGATGCCATCCTCGATTCGCTTGGCGAGCACCTTCCGATCGAGGCTGCTGCAAAAGACGACGTTCCCGCTCTGGAGATAGGTCTTCGCGCCCTTCAAGCCGATGGCGTCGCAGAGCGATCGCAACGCGTCCATCTTCAGCAGCTTGTTGCCGCCGACGTTGACGCCACGGATCAGGCAGATGAAAGGCTGGCCGGACGACATCCGGGCATTATGCCCGCAACGCTTCCACCGGCTGCATCCTCGACGCGCTGATCGACGGATAGAGACCGGCCAGCAATCCCATCGAAATGGCAAAGCCGCTGGCGACGGAGAGGCCGAAGAACGATACAGGCAGGCCGCCCGGGAAGAAGCCGGCGATGAGTTTCACGAAAACGATGCCGAGGGCTACGCCGATGGTGGCACCGACGGCGGAAAGCGTGACCGCCTCGATCAGGAACTGCATGAAAATCTCGCCGTCGCCGGCGCCGATGGCCTTGCGCAGGCCGATCTCGAAGAGGCGCTCGGAGATGGAGATCTTCAGCACTGAGAAGATGCCTACCCCGCCGATCAGGAGCGAAATGCCGGCGATCGAGAAGAAAACGATGCGCCAATTGCGCAGTATCCGAACGATGTTCCCACGCTCCTTGAGGATCTCTTTGCCGACGTTGGCGACGCGCACGTCGTGAATGTTGTTGTGCGCGTGCGCCACGATCCCCGCCGCCTCATCCTCGGCATCAATGCTCTTCTCCGGATCATCGGTCTTGGCCAGCATGTAGGAGATCTCGCGGCCGAACATGTCCTGATAGACCGTGAACGGGATGTACGCGCCGCCGGTCTCTTTGCGCATGTCGTCGTCGTTCACGAACTCCATGTTGAACTTCGTGCCGACGCCGATGACGGTGAGCCGCCGTCCGCCGATGCTGACCTGCTGGCCGATGGCGTTGTCGCCTCCGAAGAGCTGCTCCTTCAACTTGAAACTGAGCACGCAGACCGGCTTCTTGGCCTCGACGTCGCTCTGGCCGGGGAAGCGTCCGGCGATGGTCTTGCGGCCCTTGATGGCCACGAACGCGGGGGTGATGCCATAGACGTCGATGCGGCGCGTGACGCTGCCGGCGGTGACGACGGCGCGCGACTCGCCGACGGGACCGACGGAGCTGATCAGAGTGCTCCCATCGAAATACCTCTGATCCTCGACGCGGAGTCCATGGGAGAGATACGCCTTGGCGCGCTCCATCGGATCGGACGGCTTGCGCTGCGAGAGGACGAGAACACCGTCCATGCCGAGGTCCTCGACACCCTGCCACACACCGAGCTCGACGCCGTCGAGCACCGACATCACTACGACGATGGCCAGCGTCCCGAGGATGACGCCGATGAGCGTAAAGAACGAACGGAGCGGATGTCCCTTCACTTCCTCGAGACTGGTGCGGACGGATTCGAGCAGTTGCATCGCTTACTCCGCCCTCAGCGCTTCAATGGGATTCAAACGGGACGCGCGGATGGCCGGGTACATGCCGAAAACCAGGCCGGTGCCGGCGGCGAAGACGATGGCCCATACAGCCGTGCTGACCGTGACCACCGCCGGATCGCGCGTCAGCGCGGCGATACCGTCGGTGAAGAACTTACCGACGACGATACCGAGGAACCCGCCCACCACCGAGACCAGAACGGTCTCGGAAAGGAACTGGAAGAAGATCTGCGCCGGCGATGCGCCGACAGCCTTGCGCGTTCCCACCTCGCGCACCCGCTCGTTGAACGACGCCAGTTGGATGTTCATCACCACGATGCCGCCGACGAGGAGCGAGATGATCCCGCAGATCATGAAGGTCATGTCATACATCTGGTTGTTCTGTTCGTTGCGCTTGAGGTTGGCCACGCGTGAGTAGACGTCGAAGTCCTTCGTACCGTGCTCGCGGAGAAGAACGCCTTTGATCTCATCGACCGCTTCCTGATTGCGCTTCACGTCCTTCATGCGCACGTGCATGAAGGAGACCTTTCCCCGCTCCAGCGTGTCGCCCTTGCGCGTGACGAAGGTGGTGAAGGGGATGTAGATCTGGCGGTTCATCCAGCGCATCACGTTCCGCTTATGATCGAAGCTGAAGTACTTCTCCTCCATGACGCCGACGACGAGGTAGCCGGTACCGTTGATGGTCAGCGTCTTCCCGAGAGGATCATCGCTACCGAAGAACTCCTGGGCGCGCTCGGTGCCGAGGACGACGACGCGCGCGGCGGTGGCCAGGTCGTTGTCGGTGATGAAACGGCCGGCACCGGCGTGGAAGTCGTTCATGGGCGAGTAGGCCGGCGTGACGCCCATGATGCTGCGCGGCTTCTCGATGTCGCGGTACCGAAGAGTCATGTCTTCGTTAGCGACGGGCGAAACGAGATCGATCTCTTTCCCGTCCCGCTTGAGGGCGAGCGCATCGTGGTAGGTCAGGCCCTTCGAGGCCAGTGCCTTCGCGTCGAGCGTGACCTTCCCGGTCGGCTTGTCGGAGACGAAGATTTTCTGGATGCCGCCGGAGATGCGGTAGTACTCCATGGATGCCGCTTTGCCGGCCACCGAGAGCGAGAAGGTGGCCACGATCGATCCGGCGCCAAGGATGATGCCGACGAGCTGCAGCATCGTGCGGCCGAAGTGGTCCTTGATGTCTCGGATGCCGTCGATGATGGATTCGAAGAGGATCATTGCTCGCTGCGCTCGGTTGTCGGTTGTCGGTTATCGGTTGTCGCCGGTTGTCGGTGGCTTGGTTTGACAACGCGCGAAGCGCTTCATTCGGCCACGATCTCCCCATCGACCAGCGTGATCCTCCGGTGGGTGCGGGCGGCGATGGCCGGGTCGTGGGTAACGAGGACGATGGTCTCGTCGTGGGCGGCCAGCTCCTCGAAGATATTGATGATGTCGGAGCCGGTCTTCTGGTCCAGGTTGCCCGTCGGCTCGTCGGCCAGGATGAGGGACGGGGCGTTGACCAGCGCCCGGGCGATAGCCACGCGCTGGCGCTGTCCGCCGGAGAGCTCGTTGGGGCGATGCTTGGCCCGCTTCTCCAGTCCGACGCGCTGGAGCGCTTTGAAGGCGCTCTCGCGCCGCTCTTCACGCCCGACGCCGGCGTACAACAGCGGCAGCTCGACATTCTTGAGGATCGACGCGCGCGGCAGTAGGTTGAAGGTCTGAAAGATGAATCCGATCTTCTGATTGCGGACGCGGGCCAGAGCGCGCGCCGACATCTCGGCGACGTCTTCGCCGTCGAGCCAGTACTTGCCGGTGGTCGGCGTGTCGAGACATCCGAGGATGTGCATCAGCGTCGACTTGCCGGAGCCGGACGGCCCGATGATGGCCACGAACTCGCCCTTCTCGATGGCCACGTCCACCCCGCGCAACGCCTGCACCGCGTTCTCGCCGGAGTCGTAGGTCTTGGAGATGTCGTCGAGCTGGATGAGCGCCTTCGCGGCCGGCTCTGGTTGCTCGTATTGAAGTAGTAGTGCGCTCATTTTGGCTCGCTTCGCTCGCGTTATCGGTTGTCGGTTGTCGGTTGGGTTGCTGGGTTACTTGGTTGCTGGGTTGCCGGCCGATTCCTTACTCAGCAACCATGCAACTCAGCAACCGGGCAACCCAATCAACCGACAACCGACAACGCGCCGCAGGCGCCGTTAATCGTCGTTTTCGTCCTTCTTCTTGTCGGCCGGCAGCGTCGGATCTTCGAGGGCCACTTCTTCCCCCGTCTTGAGACCCTTCACTACTTCGACCCGGGCGTTGTCGGAAAGGCCGGTGACGATCGTCCGCTTTTCGAAGAATTGCTTCCAGCCGTCCTTGTCCGGCGCCACACCCTCTTTCTTCACCGCCTTCGTCGGCACGGTGTTGGGATCGAGGTTCTTCTTGACGAAGACCAGTTCGACGCCATCGCGCTGGAAGACCGACTCGACGGGAACGGTGAGCACCTTGTCCTTCCGTTCGCCGTTGACTTCGATGTTGGCGGTCATGCCGGAGCGCAGCTCGCGGCCCTGCGCGTCGAGACGGATCTCGACGTCGAACACGCGCACCTTGTCGTCGATGCGCACGGCCGGGGCGATGCGGTCGATGCGTCCGGCGAAGGCGATCTTGGAGTAGGCATCGAGCGTGACCTTGACCGGCATGCCGACCCGGATCTTGCCAATATCGACTTCGTTCACACCGGCTTTGACGATCATCTTGGAGACGTCGGCCACGCTGAAGAGCACCGTCCCGGCGTTGAACGACGAGACGCCGCTGGTGATGGTGTCACCGATCTCGACGTTCTTCGTCAGCAGCACTCCGTCCATCGGCGAGACGACGTTGGAGCCCTGAAACTTGTTGGCTGCCTGGGCGATAGGGATGCCGCTCCGCTCGACGATGTTGTACTTCTCTTCCGTTTTCTCGTACTCCTGCCTCGCGGAGAGGTATTCGGCCTCGGAATCACGGTTCTGTTTGCCGGCCAGGAGGCCGGATTCAAAGAGGCTGTGATCCGATTCGTAGTTCTTCTTGGCCTGGTCGTAGCGGATCTTCGACGCCGTCAGTGCGTTCTTGACGTCGGCGATCGACTGGGCCTGGTTGAGGTCGGGCTCGATACGCGCCAGCATCTCGCCGCGCTTCACCGAATCGCCGTCGCGATGAAAGATCTCGGTGACTTTCCCCGATACGACGCTCTTGACGTCGACCTTGACCTCGGGCTGCACATTGCCGACCTCGGTGACCTTGACCTGGATGTCCGCGACCTCGGCCTTCCCCACCTTGACCGGCAGCTTCACTTCCTGCTTCTTCCCGGCCGCCTTCATCGCCACCAGGGTGGCGACGATGGCCACCACCAGGACGATGACCGACCAAACCGCGACTTTCTTCTTCCGCTTGCCGCTCATTGAACGCTCCTCGAACTCGTTGCTGCCAGCATTAACGTCCGAGGAGGCCGAAGGTTTCAGGGCGTGACAGGAGTCCCTGGCCGTCTCGCCGCCGAGGCAAGGGATCAGAACTGGTGCCTGTCGTTTGCGCATATGTCCGTTTCGGCATATGCTGCCTTGACTGGCATGACGAAGCCGCTCGTCTGGTTGCGTGGCGAGATCAAGACGCCGCCGTTTTCGCGTGCGGCGCGTGTGGAGGCAGGCTTTCTGCTTCGACGTTTGCAAGATGGAGAACTGCTCGGGATGCCGGCTTCGCGTCCGCTTCCCGAGATCGGCGCGAGTTGTCACGAGCTCCGTGTGGTGGATCGCGACGCCACATGGCGCATCGTGTATCACATCGCTGAGGATGCAATCGTGCTGCTCGAAGTCTTCAGCAAAAAAACGCGGGCCCTGCCACGGAGCGTGGCTACCGCTGCGAAACGACGTCTTAAAGAGTACTTGCGTGCTGTCCGGGAGGATTGACGTGAAGACAGTGAAACGAAAGAAGCTGGAAGCAGCCGGTTGGACAGTCGGAGATACGAAGGACTTTCTTGCTCTCAGCCCGAATGAAGCCGAGTTCGTGGAGATCAAGCTCGCTCTGGCACGGCGGCTTCGCGCCCTCAGAGAACAGCGCCACTGGACGCAAGCGGAACTGGCGAAGCACGTGGGATCCAGTCAGTCGCGCGTTGCGAAGATGGAGGCAGCCGATCCGACGGTGAGTGTCGATCTCCTCGTTCGCTCGCTACTCGCGGCTGGCGCGGACCGGCGCGATCTCGGCCGAGTTGTCGGCACAAAGACCCGTTGAGCAACGATGTCGAATTCAGATCTGCAATCGAACGAGGGCCCGACCACATGCTTTGGCTCCCACATTGAAGCCAACTCAACCAAGGGTCGGGCTGTTCGAAATTGCTCTAAGCGTTTCGCAACTCAACTTTGCAATCACCCTTCCCCAAGTCGACTATTTTGATGTGGCCAGTTCCACCCAGAGGAGTGCCCATTTCACCAGCCTCCATCATGGCGAACAGAGTACGAGTGGGTGTAGTGCTGGAAGAAGGAACTGAGGCTGGCACGCGTAGGGCGAGCGCAGGCCAGGCACACGCAACTACCGATTCGCCGCATTGGTAGTTGTCAACTCGCGCGTCCTCGGAAGAGGCGTCTGCACAAACGATCCCGCAAGCTGCAACGGTTGTCCCTGGATAGGTAAACAAACAAACCCTCCACTCATGCCTGGTTCCGCCGGAATGGACGTCGTGAAACAGGGCCAACCGTATTGGCGAAGGCCGTTTGGATAGTCTCCAGTTACAGTTCCATGGCGTACGCTTACCCTCGTAGTGATCGACGTCATTTGCCCAGTTCCAGCAGAATCAGTTGGAGGTGAGAGCTCATCTATAACCATTTTATCCAGGGATACCATTTGCACCATGTCTCCGACTGATGGAACCATCGTATGCAACGGGATGGACGTTGGCACAAACGACGATGCGTGCAACTCTTGTGAACCGATAACGCAACATGCGACGTCGGTGCTCTCGTTAAAGGAAGCGTGCACCACGCTCATTAGTGCAGCTGACTGTTCTCCCATCCAAATGACCTTTAGTCGGTCCGGTGCCAAAGATGGAATTCTGGAGCCTTTCGGCAGAAACAGCGCTGAACCAGCGTGAAAAGGCACAGGTCGCTGAATCCGAAGCACACCCTCCAAAAGTACATGTTTGGCCGTAAGCACGAAAGCTATGTCCGATTCTCCTGCAATGATAAAACCGCTACCGGCAAGACTCGCCATGTGGTCTCTATCAAAAGCCAAGAAGGCCACCAAGGTCGGTCGCAATTGGCTCACGAGAGCAGGGTTCACGTCTGATACCTGAACCCATTCTCGCTTCAGCGGATCGATGGGGACAGCCATGGTGTTGTCGATTCCTACTTACAAAATGGTCCGGCGCAGATGCCGGAAAACCTGGGCAGTCGGCCGCACGGCTCAGAAATACTTCAGCGTAAGCTCGATCAGCTTCTTCTTGAAGTTCGTATACGGCGGGTAGAGAAGCTGGATTGCGCTGAATCGGGTCGGTTGCTCCAGCACGCCGCGGGCGTTCGAGAAGGCTTCGAATCCGAAAACGCCGTGGGCCTTACCGACGCCGCTCTCCCCCACTCCGCCGAACGGCAGATTCAACTGGTAGAACTGGATCAGCGTGTCGTTGATGGCGGTTCCACCCGCCGTGGTCCGGCGGATGACCTCGTCGATGACCTTTCGGCTGCGGCTGAAGAGGTAGAGCACCAGAGGCTTCTCGCGCGCGGCGATTACGCGGAACGCATCCTCGAGCGTCTTGTACGTCATCATCGGCAGCAGCGGTCCGAAGATCTCCTGTTGCATGATGGGAGACTCGGGATTCACGTTCGTGAGGACCGCCGGCGCGATGGCGCGCTGGTCGAATCCGCCGCCGGCGACGACCTCCGCACCACCGGAAACGGCATCGTCGAAGAGACGCTTGACGCGCGCGGCATGACGGTCGTTGACGATCACGCCTGTCTCGGGAGCGATGGCGGCGCGGAGCTTTTCGACGAACGGTTTGCGAATGGCCTCGTCGACGAGCAGGTAGTCGGGGGCGATGCAGATCTGACCGGAGTTGAGAAACTTCCCCCAGGCGATTTTCTTCGCCGCTTCGTCGAGGTTGGCGGTGCGGTCGACGATGACCGGCGACTTTCCGCCAAGTTCGAGCGTTACCGGCGTCAAATGTTCGGCGGCGGCTTTCATGACCACACGGCCGACCGCCGGGCTCCCGGTGAAGAAGATGTGGTCCCACTTCTTCCGCAGCAGCGCCTCGGCCACGCCGGCATCACCTTCGACGACGGCGACTTCGTTCTCATCGAACAGCTCGCCGAGAATCTGCTTCATGCACGCGCTGGTGTGCGGCGTCATCTCCGACGGCTTGATGGTCACGCAGTTGCCCGCGGCGATGGCGGAAACGAGCGGCCCCAGGGTGAGGTTCACCGGGAAGTTCCACGGCGAGATGATGAGAACGACCCCTTTTGCCTCGTAGACGATGCGCGACCGTGACCCGAGCAGCGCCAGCGGCGTGGCCACTCTGCGTGGCCGCATCCACCGGCGCAGGTGACGGATGGCGTGCCTGGCCTCGCTGACCACCGGATAGATCTCCGACATGTCGACCTCCGGGGCCGGCTTCTCGTAGTCGGCGAGAAGCGCGGCCTGAAGGCCGGCGCGGTGGGCGAACATCGCGGCGTGAAGGCGGCGAAGCTTGTCGATCCGCTGGTTTGCCGAGGTTCCGGCTACGGCGTCGCGGTTCTCCCGCTGCTTCGCGTAGATGCGCTCGATCTCTTCGGAAGCGGACGCCAGAGCAAAGCGCGGATCGATGCTCACCACGGACCGCAGTCTATCCGATTGCTCCGGCTCCACCTGGCCGGCACGGCCGGCGGCGTTGGTTGCCCAAGGCTCAGCCACCACTTCATCAAGTCTTTTCTGCCGTGCCGACCTACGGAAAGTCGATCTCGGCGATGTCGGTGAACTTCACGAACCGGTACGTTCCTGTCGATTTCTCGCGACCGTAGAAATCGACCTCGGTACTGTGGCAACTATCCTTGAAGAAGACCGGCGTGGCCGTGCCCGATTTCATCTCCACGTTGGCCATGAGCAGCGAACCTTCGCAGCAGGACGCCAGCGCCGACGGCGTGGCTGGGCCAACGATCTTCCGGAAGTCGGTCTTGCTTGGGGTGAATGCAGAACCATCCGGCGTGCAGAAGTTTGCATTGTCGCTAGGAACGTAGCTGCTGAAGGGCATGGCGTACGCGAACTGCGCGGTGCCGATGTCGACGATGTAGGTCGTACCGGCGGTAGTCTTGATCGTGACGGACGGCAGCTCCGTGATCGCGAAATTAACCTTGACGCCGACCTGCGCAGTCACGGCCTTCGTGAACGGAAGGAACCCGGGGTGCTGAATGCTGACCGTGGCCGGCGAACCGGTCGGGATGTTCAGGGTGAATTCGCCATTCGCGTTCGTGTGCGCCGTCTGATCGCCGTAGGACGCCGTCGCCAGTTGGACAGGCACTCCGTTGGAGGCATCCTTCACCACACCGATGACTGGAATGGCCGGGCCGGCCACAGGCGGGGCCACCGCGCGCCGGCGGCTTTGCGAGGTTTGGGCCGCGCAGGCCGAGGAGGCGATCAGAACGCCGATCGCGAGCACGCAGGTGCTGCCGGTAAGACGGGAAACATGAGTCATGAACAGATCTCCTTTGTTTGATCACACCGCGAGCGTCGCGGCTTCAGTCATGGTAGCCGAACGTTATACGGACGGGCACTGCAAAACGTCTCATATACTTCGTCTCCGGCGCGTTGTCGGTTGTCGGTTGTCAGTTGTCAGTTGTCAGCGGCCGGGCTCGGCTGACCGCGCCTCTCTCTCGCGTCTTGGCTTCGACATTGACGGCACAACGCACACGGCAGAGAACCGACAACCGATAACCGACAACGCGGCGAAGCCGCTACGCATGCACCTCTTCGATCAATACTCGATCCGCGGCGTCACATTCCGCAACCGCATCTTCGTCTCTCCGATGTGTCAGTACTCAAGCGACGACGGGATGCCGAACGACTGGCATTTCGTCCACCTCGGCAGCCGCGCAGCCGGAGGCGCGGGGCTGGTCATGGTCGAGGCCAGCGGTGTCTCTCCTGCCGGCCGCATCACCGCCTGGGACAGCGGCTTCTGGTCCGAAGAGCATGCGGCGGCCTTCCGCCGGATTGCTGGGTTCGTCGAGGCGCGCGGCGCGGTCTGCGGCATTCAGCTCGCGCACGCCGGACGAAAAGCTTCGACCGACGTGCCATGGCGGGGCGGACATGTCATCCGCGACGGCCCGAATTCGTGGAAGCCGGTCGCCCCCAGCCCGATTCCTTTTCGCGACGACGATCCCGTTCCGCACGAGCTGACGGTTGACGAGATCGACGAGATCGTCGAGCAGTTCGTCCGATCGACGCGGCTTGCCCAAAGCGCCGGATTCCGCGTCGTCGAACTGCACATGGCGCACGGCTATCTGCTGCACGAATTCCTCTCGCCGCTCAGCAACGAGCGTACGGACGAGTACGGCGGCTCGCTGGAGAACCGGATGCGCTTTTCGCTCCGTGTGGCGGAACGGGTGCGGCAGGCATGGCCCGATGATCTCCCACTCTTCGTGCGCATTTCCGCCTCCGATTGGGCCGACGGCGGATGGGATCTGCCGCAATCGATCGAATTCGCGAAACGCCTCGGCGCCCTCGGCGTCGACCTCATCGACTGCTCCAGCGGCGGCGCTATTCTGGGGGCGAAAGTCGAGCTCCGGCCCGGCTATCAGGTACCGTTTGCGCGAGCTATCCGCGCCGAGGCTGGGATTGCCACGGGCGCCGTCGGGCTGATCACGGAACCGAAACAGGCGGACGACATCATCAGCAGCGGTTCCGCCGACGCCGTCCTGCTGGCGCGGGAACTGCTGCGTGATCCCTACTGGCCTCTTCACGCCGCGAAAGCACTCGGCGTCGACGTATCTTGGCCGGAGCAGTATCTAAGAGCGAAAACGTAAAGCCCGGAGAAGCCATGATGACAGATACCCTCAACGCCTCCCAAAGCGGCACCTTTCTCCTCGGCGGAGACCTTCCCGTCCACCGCCTCGGATTTGGCGCGATGCGCATCACCGGCAACGGCGTGTGGGGTCCACCGAAGGACCACGAAGAATCGCTGGCCGTCCTCCGCCGCGCCGTCGAGCTCGGGGTAAATCTCATCGACACCGCCGAGTCCTATGGCCCCCACGTCAGCGAAGAGCTGATCGCCGAAGCGCTTCATCCGTATCCGAAGGGTCTCGTGATCGCCACGAAGGGCGGCATCGAGCGCACCGGTCCGAATCAGTGGCCGGTCAACGGCCGGCCGGAACGGCTGCGGAAAGGACTCGAAGGTAGCTTGCGCCGGCTGCGGCGGGAGCGCATCGATCTCTGGCAATTGCATCGGATCGATCCGGACGTGCCCGAAGACGACCAGTTCGAGGCCATCCGCGAGTTTCAGCGCGAAGGGAAGATCCTTCACGCCGGCCTGTCCGAGGTGAGGGTCGAGCAGATCGAGCGTGCCCGCAAATTCTTCGACGTCGTCTCCGTCCAGAACCGTTACAACCTGGCCGACCGTGAATGGGAAGCGGTTCTCGACTACTGCGATCGCGAGAACATCGGCTTTATCCCCTGGTTCCCGCTGCAGACCGGCAAGCTCGCCGGCGACAGCGGGCCGCTCACGAAGATCGCCAAACGCCACCGCGCCACCCCCGCCCAGATCGCGCTGGCCTGGCTGCTGAAACGGTCGAAGGTCATGCTGCCGATCCCCGGAACATCGCGGGTCAAGCATCTCGAGGAGAACATCGGCGGCGCCGGGATCGAGTTGACCGAGGAGGAGTTCGGATCGATCGGGTAGCGGTTACGCAATCTTCTGAAGCAGACTAACGTAAGCAAGGGCCATCGGCGCTAATCACCTTCGCCTGGAACCCCATCGAAGAAACTCACCACTCCCGTCTCCAGCGAATACTCCGCGCCGACGACCATGAGCGTCCCTTCCTGGATCAGCCGTTCCAACACCGCGGAACCGTGGCGCAAATGATTTGCTGACGTGCGGACGTTTGCCCGTACCGTTTCGGCGATCACGGCCTCGGGATTCACGTCATCACCGGCGGCGGCCAACACGGTTTCCATCGACGGCCTTACGCGGTTGACGATGGAGAGCAGATTTCGCGAGTGGCTCGATGCCCGGCCCGTCAGCTCCTCGAACGTGGCGATCACGGCGCCACATTGCGAGTGGCCCATGACCACCACCAGACCGGTGCCGTAACGCCCCGCCGCAAACTCGACGCTGCCGATCTGCGACGGCGAAACGACATTGCCGGCCACCCGGATCACGAACAGGTCTCCGAAGCCCTGATCGAAAACGAGCTCCGCCGGGACGCGCGCGTCCGAACAGCCGAGGACGATCGCCAGCGGCTCCGGTCCCGCGGCCAGCGCCGCACGGTGGCCGTGATTTCCGAGCGCTCCCGCCTCGGACTGATTGGATACGAATCGCCGGTTTCCGTCGCGAAGACGGGACAGAGCTTCGATGGCTGTGATCATCGTGAAAGGGTCATCCATTCCTCGCGCACGATTCCGTAGTAGTCGACGTCGACATGCTCGCCCCACTTCACGAGATGCTGGCGCATCGTCCCTTCACGATGCATTCCGATCTTCTGCAAGACGCGCCCCGAAGCCGGATTACGGGTGAAGTGGAACGCGAAGACGCGGTTCATGCCCAGCTCGCCGAATGCATACCCCACCACGGCTTTGGCCGCTTCGGGGACGTAGCTCCGGCCCCAGTAGGGAACACCGAGCCAGTATCCGATCTCGGCGCGCTGGTGATAGGTCTCGGCGTGCAATCCGATCGCTCCCATCACGTCGCCGCCGCCGCGCGGAGTGATGGCGAAGATGTGATTGTTCGATTGGTCGTCGTGACCCAGGATCCACTCCTCCGCCGCCCCCTCCGGATACGGATGCGGGATGAGCAGCGTGTTGCGCGCGATCTCACGATCCGAGGCAAGGCGCTGCACCACGGGAGCATCGCCCAGCGCGAACGGGCGCAGGATCAGGCGATCCGTCGTGAGGGTAGGACGTGGCATGGGTGTCGGGGTCAGGGTATCGGCCGCCGGTTGCCGGGCACGCGGACTTCGTGCCCAACCGATACCGACAACCGATAACCGACAACCGCAGTACGAGTTAATTCGCCTTCTTCTCTTCCGGCTTCGCCGCGGCAGCGGGCATCGCGAAGATTGCTTTATCAATCTTTGGGTTCAGGTCGATCTTGGTGATGTTGAGCGCCTGTCCACCCATGCTCTCCTTGCCCTTGACATGGTTCTCCATCGAGTGGGCGATGGTGATGCCTTCGACAGTCTTGTAGTCGCCGTACGTGGTCACGACCTCCAGCTCCTGTCCCTGAACGTTCCGGACGCCTTCGGAACGGATCATGAGGTAGGTCTCGGCATCGAAGTAGTCGTTCGACTCTTTGCCGTCTTTCGTCGTCACGTGCAGCTTGTAGGTTGGCGTCCCCTCAACATCCTCCTTACCGACGTACTCGACCTTGTTCCCCTTGGCCTTGTAGTCGAACGTCGGTCCATCGAAGTCCGCGTCCACCCGAACATCCTTGACCTGCTCCTCGGTCATTTTCTGCGGGTCTTTGTTGCCACCGAACGGAATCAGCGACCATCCGGTCGTCCCGTCGTAGGCCTGCGTTCCGGTCATGCCTTGGATCGTGAAATCCATGCGCGAGTTGGAGGGGCGCATCTTCGTCATCGTGAACGGCGCCTCCATCGGGCCCATCTTCATCGTGCCGGTAATGCGCATCGACTGCAGCGCTTTGATCTTGTCCTTACCGCCCATGGCCTTGAGGTTCTTCTCGAGTATTTCATCGGCGGTCTGGCCGAAGGCGGAGACCGCGAGAAGGGCGACGGCGCAAAGCGACAGCAATGTTTTCCTGGACATGAAACCTCCTGATTCTGTTTTCGACGTTTTGGCGATTGTGACATACGTCCGCGCCGCCTGGGAGTTGCGTCACATGCTCGTCACCACATCGCGAACTCTGCCGCGGACCTCGTCCTGCTCAGCCACCAAACGGTCGCGCTCGGCGGCATCGAGGAGGGAGCGAAGTGCGCGATAGGCATCGCCGCGCTCCGAGGTCTCGCGAAGAAGGGCAGCAGGGTCGGCCCCGCGCCTGGACAGCCATTCATCCACGGCGGCGCGCGTCGTGGCCGGCGTCTGCTGAACGAGAGCGCGGATGTCACGGCGGATGCGCGACGCACGCGCCAGCCGCGGCCAGACCAGGGCCAGCACCACGAGCAGACCGGCGACGATGCCGATCAATGGCAGCATCCGGCGCACGGACTCGATACGGGCGTCCGATGCTGTCGGGAGAACATGCGGTTGCGCCGCGGTTGCATCAGCCGCCTCGACGATCAACGCACGCTGTTCGCAACGCAGCTCGCGACGCACGCCGGCGGGAGTAAGGACAGCGGACGCCAGCGGCGGGATGACGAACATCCCCGCATTCGCGGGAAAAACGAGATAGCGCCACCGGCGCGTCATCACCGCTTCCGCGTGCCGATCGACGGTTACGCCCCCCTCGTTGATCTGCATGCTTCCTTCGAGTGGAACCGCGAATGCCGGCGGGGGGGCGGCGCGAAGGTTCGCCGCACCGGTCATCGCCACATCGATCGATACCGGTCCTCCGTTTTTCTGCACCGGCGTCTGACACTGCAGCGAGACGTCGCCGACCGCCGCCACCGGCGGTCCGGGCGGAATCGGCCGCGCGTCGATGGCAATGGCGGACGAGCGGCGGCGGACGTCGACGACCGTTCCCTCGAAGAGGCCGAAAGGATTGCCGCTGTCGAGGCGCTTCATGATCTGCGCTTCGACCGACAGCGGCTCGACCGTCAGCGTGCCGCTGTGCAGCGGAAAGAGAGCCGCGCGCCGAACGATGAGCTTCTGCATGGCCACGCCGCCAACGAAGGCCTGTTGCCCCACCATCCCGCGCACGTCGAGCTCCTCGACCCAGAAGTCCGCCAGCTTCGGCATCTCTCCGAAGCCTTCCTCCTGCACATTGGCGGCGGTGTAGAGCGTCCAGGTGACGACGATCTGCTCGCCGGCGAAGACGTGCGTCTTGTCCGCCTCAGCCACCACGAAGATCGGATCGCGATTGGTGGCCAGCAACTCGTGAAGGATACGCACCGGGTCGTTGCTACCCGCGGCGAGATCGGGCAGCACTTGAATCGAGACCGGCGCCAGTGTCTCCACCTGTCCCCCGCTGCCATGCAACGTGACCGGCCCGATCAGCGCGCCCCCCGGCCCGGCGGGATGCGCGCTGTAACGAAGGATCTTCCGCCGCGACGAGTTGCCGTTAACCCAGGCGAATTCCGACGAGACCGAAGGCGAGCCGTCGACGATCAGGTTCTGCAGAGGAAGCTGGAGATTGTCGATCGAGGCGAAGGCATCGGTGAGAGTGATGGTGATGGTTACCGTGTCATCGATGGATAGCGTGCGCTTGTCGACTTGGAGGTCGTTTGCGGAGAGCGGCATGGCGAAGAAAAGCAGAAGGCAGAAGGCAGAAGGCAGAAGGCAGAAGGACGAAAAATGAACCCTTCTGCCTTCTGCCTTCTGCCTTCTGCCTTCAAAACCCTCACCACCCCACATGCAGTCTCTCTCGCGACGGCTTATGCATCCGCTGCAGCTCTTCCTGCTCCTGCTGCTGTACAGACCGCAGCAATCCCTCGGCATTCGGATCGCCCTTCGCTTGCTGTTGACCTCCCTGCTGTGGCGACGGCTGCGGTTTCTGCTGCGGTTGCGGACCGCGGTTCTGTTGCGAGCCGCTGCCGCCTCCCTGCTGCTGCTTCTGCGCGGCCTCTTTGCGCCTTAGGGCAATTTCGAGATTCCGTTTCGCGGCGGCATCCGAGGGACGCAGCCGCAGGGTCTGGCTGTAGTCGCGGATGGCGTAATCGAAGGCATTGGCCGCCAGGGCGCTGTTGCCTCGATTGAAAAGGGCATCCGCACGGAGCGACGGATCTGCCAGCGCTTTGGTGATGGTCGACGATCCCGCCTCGCGATTGCCCGCCGCGATCTGCGCCGTGCCGAGGTTGAACGCACGCGCCGGAGTGGACGCGATCGAGGATGACGTAGCGAACGACGTCTGCGCCTCGGCGTACTTCTTGTCAGCGAACTGCTTAACACCGCGCGCCGTGGCCGCGTGCGAATTGGTCTCGCGAGTGACGTTCGCCACAAAAGGAAGGCCGGCGACGAGAAGGATGGCCAAGACTTTCATTTGCGCGACCTCGCACAGACATCCTCGGCCAGGCAGGACCAATGTGGCACAGACACTCTTGTCTGTGCCGGCGCTTGGCAAACACATGCTCTCACTCCGCACCCCGATTCGCCAGCGACCCGAGAAACAACGCCACGCATGCAAACGCCAGCGGCCACTGATACCGCTCGATCGGAACCCGCACGTTTTTCTGTTTCAACGTCCCACCCGTCGCCGCCAACGAGTCGAGGGCATGCTCGCCGAACGGATTCGCATAAAACGTCCCTCCGGTTGCGCGTGCGATCTTCTGCAACGCCTCCGGATGCGCATAGGTCGTCACCACCTGGCCGTTGTCGTCGAGCAACACGCCTCCCCCCTCGTTGCGCGGGATCGTGCTGCCGCCGGCCGTACCGACGAGGATCGTCGACACGGGAACCCCGCGTTGCGCCACTTTCGCGATCGCGTCGTCGAGCCGCGAGCTCTGGTCCTCCCCGTCACTGATGAGTACGATGTCACCGCGCTGCGCGGGGTCGCCGCCGGCGAGGCGCAATGCAGCATTGAGCGCCACCGATAGGTCGGAACCGGGGTTCGCTACCTCCCCCGCCTGAATCGAATCGAGGAGTGCTTCGACGGCATCGCCGTCGCTCGTCAGCGGCGAAACCACCTCGGCCGCCGATTCGAAGATGACCAGCCCTACGCGCCCCGACTGCGCCTCGATGATCCGTTTCGCAATGGCTTTGGCCGCCTCGAGCCGCGAGGTACCGACGTCGCGCGCATCCATGCTCAGCGACACATCGACGATGATGACGCGGTTCGACTCACGCTGTTCGATCGGGACGACGCGGAACCCCGCCTCCGGCCCCGCCAACGCGATCACGCAGCCGAGGAGCGCAAGAGCCAACAGCCAGGGCCGGAGGGAGCGCAGCGGATTGAACACCCCACGCAGCCGCTCCGAAACGAAACGTCGGGCGATACGCGCCCGCCGCCGCTCGCGCGCGACGAAAAAGACGAGAGCGAGCGGGATGACCAGCGCAAGCCAGAGAAGACGGCCCGTATGAAATGTGATGTTCACGCGAGCACCCCTTGCGCTGGCGCGCAAGCGCACAGACAAGAGTGTCTGTGCCGCATTGCACTCCGCTTGCGCAAAAGATACCTGTGCATCACGCCGCCACCTTCTGCCACACCGTCTCTCCCGACAACAGAGCCAGCGCGAACATGGCCACTCCGGCGGCGAGCGGCAAGCCGTACAGCTCCTCGATCCGTTCGCTCTTCGGCGCGGTCAGGCGCGTCTTTTCGAGATGATCGATGCGGTCGAGCACCTCCCCCATCGTCCGGGCGTCGGTGGCGCGAAAGTACTCGCCGTTCGTCGCTTTGGCGATCGCGGCCAGCGCCTCTTCATCGAGGTCGGCGCGCACGAGCTGATAGGTCGTCACGATCTCGCCGGTGAACGGATCCTGGCGTTTCGTCGGGATGGGTACCGGCCCGCGGCTGCCAACGCCGATCGTGTAGATCTTGATGCCGTAGCCCGCGGCGAGTTGCGCCGCGGCCAGCGGATCGATCGAGCCGGCGTTGTTCACACCGTCCGTGACCAGGATGATGATCCGGCTGCGCGTCTTCGACGTCCGCAGCCGGTTGACGGCCGTGGCGATGGCGTGGCCGATGGCGGTCCCATCGCCGTTCTCGCCGACCTGCGCACGCTCCAGAATGGCCGCGGCGATGTCGCGGTCATACGTGATCGGCACCCGCGTGGCGGCGCGCACACCGAAGGTGACGATACCGATGCGGTCATCCTGCCGGCGGGCGATGAAGTCTCCGATCAGCTCCTTGGCCACGCCGAAGCGATTGCGCGGCTTGAAGTCTTCCGCGGCCATGCTGCCGGAGGCATCGAGAGCTACGACGATGTCGATGCCGAAGCGGTCGTTCGTGGCCATCCGCGTCACGCGCTGTGGCCGCGCCAGCGCCACGATCATCGCTACGGCAGCGATCGATTCGAGCAGGAACGGGATTCCGGCCAACTGCGCGCGCACGCTCCCCCTCGGCGTAACGAGGGACATCGACGAGATCGCGAACGCCCCGTAGCGATGACGCCGATCGCGGATGAGCAGAACGATCCTGCCGATGAGCGCGAGGATCAGCAGAAGCCAGAGCGGATTGGCGAAACGGATCATGCCGCGGCCTCCTGCTCTGCCGACGGCCGCGGCTCCGCCCACGACGGGATCTCGAGGGCTTGCTCGAGTGCGTCTTCGATGTTTGCCGGCGCGGCTCCCCAGGGTGAGAACTTCTCGAGATCGCCTTGGCGGAGGATCCGTGCAACGGAAGCATCCTCGATGCGCGCCAGCAACTCCGACGTCGTCAGCTCCGCGCCGAATTCGGCGCGGACCGCGGCCAGATAGGCGCGAACGGCGTCGGCCAGATGCGCCCAGCGCATCCGATCGCTCGTGCGCAGCGCCATCACACGCGCGCGAAAGGCATCGGCCGGCATGATGACGATCCGCGGCTTCGTCACGCGCCGCTTCGCCAGGATCACCACCGCCGTCCAAGCCTCGATCGCCGTCAACGCCGCGATGCCGATGGCGATGAACGGCAGGCGCGGCCACGGCTCCGGCTTCGGAGGCTTCAGCGGCGCCGGCTCCAGTTTGTCGTCCGGCTTCAGCACGGAGTAGACCGGGATCACCACGCTGACCGGCCCTTCCGAGGAACGTCCGGTCACCGTGATCGAGTGTGGCACGAAGCTCCGGATCACGGCCGCGTTGCCGGCGCGCGAGACCACTTCGTAATCGGGCGACGGATCGACCACGGTCGGCGCTGCGAACTCGATCGTGACCGGATCGCCGACCGTCGCGCGCGCGGGGTGAAACATGGTGACCAGTACCAGAACGAGTGCCGTCATCGCTAGAGGTCTGCGCGGCAGAACGATATAACGAAGATGGTGGCCGAGCCTTGGGCAACCAGCGCGGCCGGCCGTGCCGGCTTATCGCCTTCTTACCGCCCGCTCCCGGAAGAACCGCAGCAATTCCCGATCGTACGGAATCGCGGTCGAGATGTTGAGATGATCGATCCCGGCGGCGCGAAACCGGCGCTCGTTCAACTGGCCGCGCGCCGCCGCACGCCGTGCCACGTCGGCGTGGCGAAGATCGATGAACCGCGCCACACCACTCTCGGCGTCGACAACCTGCGCCAAACCGCTCTCAGGGAACCGTTCTTCACGCGGATCGCTGACCGTGATCGCCACGACGTCATGTCTTCGGTCCAGACGCCGCATGGTCCGCTCGAAGTTCTGATCGAGAAAGTCGCTGATGATGACTACGACGGCGCGGCGCGTGCTGACCTGCTCGAGATAGCGCGCGGCCGCATCGAGGTCGGCCACCCCCCGGGGGCCACGCATGGCGGCGTCGACGACGGCGCGGACGATGACCTGCGCGTGCATCTGCCCCCGCCGCGGCGGGATGTAGCCGCCGATCGTGTTTGAAAAAAGCAGCAGGCCGATCCGGTCGGAGTTCTGCACGGCCGAAAAGGCGAAGACCGCCGCCAGTTCCGCGGCGATGTCGCACTTGCGCCAGTCGACCGATCCGAACGCCATCGAACCGGAGACATCGATGACCACGAGCACCGTCAGGTCGCGCTCTTCGACGAACTCCTTCACATGCGGCACCCCGCTGCGCGCCGTGACATTCCAGTCGATCGTGCGCACATCGTCGCCCGGCTGGTACTCCCGCACCTGCGAGAACTCGATTCCCCGTCCATGAAACGCCGAGTGATAGTCGCCCGCGAATCCCGCGCGGATGAGACGCGCCGAAAGGATCTCCAGGTCGCGCACACGGCGCGTGAGGGGGGCGCGGTAGCGGGGTTTTCTGGAGCGGAAGAGGTTCATATGGTTGGCAGGGTTGCGGGGTTGCTGAGTTGATGGGTTGCCGCCTTTTTCTCAGCAACCATGCAACTCAGCAACCGAGCAACCAATTCACGGTACCGCCACCGCCCCCAGCACCTGCTGCACCACCGCGTCGGCCGTCACCTGCTCAGCGGCGGCTTCGTAGCTGAGAACCAGTCGGTGCCGCAGGACGTCCGGCGCGATCGCTTTCACATCCTCGGGGACGACATACGGCCGGCCCTGGATGAAGGCGTAGCCCTTGGCCACATGCGCCAGCGCCAGCGTTGCCCGCGGCGAGGCGCCGAAGGCGATGTACGGCACCAGCGACGGCAACCGGAGCTCGGCCGGCGTGCGGGTGGCGGCGACGAGCTGGATGATGTAGCGCCCGATCCGCTCGTCGACGTGAACGCGCGCGGCCAGATGTGCGATCTGTTCGATCTCGGCGATCGTCAGAATACGGCGGATGGCCACCTGCTGCGCCATCGGGTCTAAATAGATCCCGAGCATCCGCATCTCTTCGTCCTGAGTCGGATAGTCGACGCGCAGCTTCATCACGAAGCGATCGACCTGCGCCTCGGGGAGTGCATACGTCCCTTCATGCTCGATCGGATTCTGCGTGGCGATGACGACGAACGGCTCCGGCAGGCGGTAGGACGTGTCGCCAATGGTTACCTGGCGCTCCTGCATGGCCTCGAGCAACGCCGACTGCACCTTCGCCGGCGCGCGGTTGATCTCGTCGGCCAGCACGAGGTTGGCGAAGATCGGCCCCTGCCGCGGCGTGAATACGCGATCGGCCGGATTGAAGATCAGCGTCCCGGTGATGTCGGCCGGCAGAAGATCGGGCGTGAACTGGATGCGATGAAACGAGGCATCGATGGCGCCCGCCAGCGTCTTGACCAGCAGCGTCTTGGCGAGCCCCGGCACTCCCTCGATGAGCACATGTCCGCGAATCAGCAAGGCGATGACGAGCCGGTCGACGATCGCTTCCTGCCCGATCACCGCCCGCCCCACCTCGCTCCGTAGCCGCCCGATGACCTCATGCGCGGCAGCGATGTCGGTATTGATGATGGCCTGGTCCATGGGGGGAGTTTATCGTGGGGGGGAGGGACGAGAAGAAGCGAAATGTTGAATGTTCAATGGTAAATGTTGAATGTTGAATGAACCGATCCTTCCCCCGTCCATTCAACATTGAACATTCAACACTCAACATTCAACATTGCCTTTCGTTCTCGATGAGCCATCCAAAAAAAAAGTGGGGCCAGCACTTCCTGCGCAACCGCGGAGCGGTCATGCGGATCGTCGAGGCCGTCGAGCCGGCGGCGGATGACGTCGTCATCGAGATCGGGCCGGGCGAAGGGGTTCTGACGGAGAAGCTGGCCGAGCTTCCGAACGAACTGATGGCGGTCGAGATCGATCCGGAGCTTTCGGACCGGCTTCGCGCCCAGTTCGGCGACCGCATCACGCTCGTGAACGAAGACGCGATGGAGGCCCTCCTCCCCTCCCGCCCCTACCGCGCCGTCGGCAATCTCCCCTACAACGCCGGAACCCCCATCCTCCGCCGCGTCGTCGCCGATCCGAACTGCCGCCGGGCCGTCTTCATGCTGCAGAAGGAGGTAGCCGACCGGCTCGTGGCCAAGCCCGGCGACGAGGCCTACGGCTACCTGACCCTCTTCGTCCGCCTCTACGCCTCGGCGCGCATCCTCATGACGCTCGAGCCGAAATCGTTCTATCCGCCACCGAAAGTCCGAAGCGCCGTGGTCATCCTCGATCCCGACCCCAAACCGTTCGCCTCCGAGGAGCTCATCAATCTGATCAGCGCGTCGTTCCGCATGCGCCGCAAGAAACTGGTCAACAACTTGACGGACTTTGGCACTCGTGAGGAGGTGGTGGCGGCGATGTCGCGCGCAGGCATCGATGAAGGTGTGCGGGCGGAGAGGCTGTCGATCGAAGACTTTGCCAGACTCCGAAGCGCGCTGGCTGAGGTTTCGACTTACAAGCTTCCCCGGTAGGAGCCAAAGACGAAGTCGTGTCGCGCCGACTGGTGGCAATTCGAACAGTTCGTGAAGGATGCCCCTCGCTGAGACGGATAAAAGAGAAACTCCCAATCACCCGCGGAGGGGTTGAATCCTTTGCGCCGTTTGATCATGACCCCATGCGCCGAGGGGATGCCGGACTGTGCGTCGCGACCCTTCTCCTTCACCAGGATGGAGCCCTCGGGAAAGACGCCGCGAGAATCGAACGCGCTGGCGGCGAGGGGATTCGCGAAGACGCGCACGAAGGTGTTCGCATGCGGGCCGTAAACTTCCACGTCCTTCGGAGACGCCGCGGGAGCAGGTGACGTGCAGAGAACGGCAAGCTGGGGCGGGATCGCGTAACCGTCAGGCGTCAATCGCTGCCACGTCGTGTACTCCAAGAGTGATCGGGGAAGGACGACTACATCGACCGCGCTCGCCGCATATTGAACTGCGATCAGGGCGGCAAAGACTAAGAGCAGTCGCATCCGCATGGCGATTTCAAGGCGGTTGGCGGTTTGGGTATTCCGCGGCAAGGGCTTGGCCTTTGCGCTAAACTGGTTAACGACTGGTTGAATTTGATGGGAGACGGCTATGGCGAAGGTAAGCGCTTTCGAGGCAAAGACTCGGTTCGGGGAGTTACTCAATCGCGTTTCCCAGGGCGAGGAGGTCGTCATTACCCGTCACGACAAACCCGTGGCGCGCCTGGTGCCGGAAGGCGCTCAGCGGTTTGATGATGTCCGCCGCGCCGTTGCGGGACTCCGTGAGCTGCAGCAACGCATCCGCCGGAGATCAAAAACGAAGCTGTCCAACCGAGAGGTTCGATCCGCCATCGATGAGGGCAGGTTGTGATACGGGCCTTTGTCGCGGATGCTTCAGTCGCCGTCGGATGGGTGCATCCCGCGCAGGCTACGGGCCAGACAGATGCGATGCTGGATGCCATTGCTGAAGGGGCCATACTTGAAGTGCCGGCCTTGTGGCCATTGGAAGTTGCCAACGCGCTCACGGTTCTCGTTCGCCGGCGAAAGCTGACAGAAAACGAGCGTCAGACCGGCCTCGGATGGCTTCGCGCTCTCCCAGTGCGCGTCGATCATGAGATGTCGTCGCTGGCCTTTTCTCTGTTATCAGAGTTGGCGACGACCCATCATCTATCAGTCTATGAAGCGGCCTACCTGGAGCTTGCCCAGCGACGGAAACTCATGCTGAGCTGCAACGACGGACCTCTACGAAAGGCCGCGACCGAGTGCAGCGTGGACCTGTGGAAGTGAGTCGAGAAGGCTCTGGTCAAAGACGCTGCCGGCTCGTACCGGCACCGCTGGTGGCGCCCAGTATCTGGCCGGTGAGGTTGGCGAGGATCAGCGTGACGAGGCAGAACAGGTCTCCGAAGTGCGGCGTGGAGCCCGCAGCCTCGCCCAGCAGATCGGGGATGGAGAGCCTCGCCAGTCGCAGTGGCAGCAACGGAAGCGCCAGCCACCAGCGCCATCGCTCTTTCCATGGCCACCCGCGCACGGTGGCGCCGTACGCCCGGCCACTCGCCAGATGCACGCCCAGGACGCGCCATCCCCAGCTCTGTTTATGCTGCAGAACGACCGATGGACAAACGCCGAGCGCGCGCGCTTCCCTTAGCTGCGCGAGCCAGGCATACTCGAATTCCCCGGCTCCCAGGCTCGCCGGCGGCAAGGCAGCGCGTTTAAAAGACAAATTCGTCGGCACCGGCAATCGATCCCACCGGATGTCGAGCCGGCTCGGGTTCTGACCAGCGAATGTGAGGACGAAATTGGCGCGGTCCATGGCCGAAGACCTCGAGTCCGGGTGGTTGACCGTTACGCCCACGAGAGCAGATCTCGCGTCGGCGTGGTGGGCCGCGGCGATCGACGCCAACCAGTCACTCGGCGCGGTGCAGTGATCCTCGCTGACAACGACAATAGCTCCACGCGCGGCGGCAATACCGGCTGCTCGCAACGCAAAGGAGTCTTTCCCCGGAAGCCGGAGCCAGCGCACCGCAGGTTCGGGACATGTCGCTGAAAGGGCCGCGCCGTGGCCGTCGAGGACAAGGACCTCGAAAGGGGGAGCAGCGGTCTGGGACAGAAGCGACGCCATGGCCGAAGAGACCGCGGGCCACGGGTTGACGGTCGGCAGCAGCACGGAGATGAGCGGTGCGTCTGTCAGCTCGTCAATCTCTGCGCTCACTTCCGCCAGAGTAGCAGAGGAACAGCCTCCGTTCTCCGCGACGAACGAGGTTCCTCGGAGGTGTGGAAAAGCCATCAGTGGGCTTCACCTAACCTACTTCGCCCGATCGTCCCCCGCTTCGTACTTCCAGGCCGTCATCGTATGCGCCCCCTCGGCGAATCGCGTGTCGACGAACTCTTCGAACGGGATGGCGTGATCGAGCACGCCGGTCTGGACCATCAGGTTCACGATGGTCTCGAAATCGGCACGCCGAGGAGAGAGAGGCTCGTACTTCACGCGGTCGATCGGATTTGTGAGCGCCCAGCGGAGCAACTTCGGGTCCTGGTGGTAGTAAAAACGTCCGACGAAATCGGCGGCGTGGAGGCGATGCCTCTTCGCACGATCCTTTTCGTCAAGCCAGAGGCCGGATCGGGCGATGCCGTCGACGAGCACCTGCACCGCTTCGGGGCGGCGGTCGATGACATCCTGCCGCACCACCAGCACACAGGAGATGTAATCGGGCCAGTACTCGCGGGCGTGAAAAAGCACCCGGCCGAATCCGCCGATCTCGGCCTGCGACGGATACGGCTCGCCCATCGAGAAGGCATCGATCGCCTTCGCGGCCAGCGCGCCGGCCACGTCGGGCGGCGCCATCTCCACCATCCGCAGGTCCGTCTTCGCATTCATGCCGTTCGCGGCCAGGGCGCGGTAGACGATGAGACGCTCGTCGGAGAAACGGCTCGGGATGGCCATGATCCGTCCGCGGAGATCGGACACACGATGCACCGGGCCGTCGCTGCGGACGACGACGGCCGATCCGTATCGGTGGCCGAGGTAAACGATCTTCACCGGAACGCCCTGAGCCCGCAGGGCGATTGCCATCGGCGCGACCATGAACGCCGCCTGCATCCTGTTGGACATCAGCGCTTCTTTGATCTCAGGGAAACCCTGAAACATGCGCGGAATGAAGAGCTGTCCGGACTGCGAATAGGCGGAGATGTAGTCGGTGACCGGGCAAGCGAGATGTCACGTCACCGGGATGTACGCGACATTCAGCTTCCGGCTTGCTTCCGGCAGCCGGTCGTTCATCAGCACCTGCCAGTTCACGTTGAGCACAAAGTGCGCAGCCGTGATGGCCACGATCCAGGCGCCGATGGCGAGAATGAGTTTTCGCATGGTCCGATCACCTCCTTTGGGTTGCTGGGTTGCTGAGTTGCTGGGTTGCGCGGTCTCGGGGTTGCGGGGTCTCGCGGTGGAGATGCGATTGACGAATTGAGTTGTCGAATTGCCTCGTATCGAGTCGCCTCTTTGTAAGATGACTCCGAGCCCCGACGATCTGAGGCCGCGAGACCGCGCAACCGCGAGACCCAGCAACCTTGCAACTTTGCAACCCAGCAACTCATTCACTAATCCACCCCTCCACCCTCCGCATCCCCGTATCGAGCAGCAATCCAATCACGCCGATCATCAGCATACCGGCGACGACGAGGTCGTAGCGTTTGCCGGCGTTGCGGGCGTCGATGATGAGGTATCCGAGTCCGGAATCGACGGCGATCATCTCGGCGGCGACCAGGACCACCCAGGCGATGCCGAAAGCGAGGCGCAGCCCGACGATGATACGAGGCAGAACGGCTGGCGCGACGACGCGGATCATGAGCTGCCGCGTGGAAAGTCCGAAGTTGCGGCCGGCCTGGAGGTACATCGGCGGGACGTTACGAACGCCGTTCATGGCCGCCACGATGATCGGAAAGAGCGAGGCCAGAAAGATGAGAAAGATCGGCGCGGCGTTGCTGACGCCGAACCAGATCACCGCCAGCGGCATCCAGGCCAGCGGAGAGATCGGCCGCAGCATCTGGATCAGCGGATTGATGGCTCGCGCCAGCGGCGCATGCCATCCCATGAGGAATCCGATCGGGATACCGGCAACGATCGCCGCCAGGTAGCCGGCAAAGACGCGCGTGAGCGAGTCACCGATGTAGCGCCAGAGAAGGCTCTTTTCGGAGAGGGTGGCGATCGCCGTTGCGACCGCTACCGGCGATGGAAAGATCTTCGTGCCGGACGCCTTCACCGCGATCGCCCAGATCGCCAGGATGATCGTCGCCGTGATCAGCGGCAGAACAAAACGCAATGTTGAATGTTGAATGGAGGGCTTCATCTGCTCCCCCATTTAACATTCAACATTGAGCATTCAACATTCAACATTCGCTACACCTGATGCGCCAGCCCGATCTCGCCAAAGATCAGGTCCCGGAGTTCAATGTACCGCTTCGATGACAGGTCTCTCGGATGCACGATATCGATATCCACAACCCGCCGGATCCGTCCCGGCCGCGCGCTCATGACCACGACGCGGTCAGCCAGTTGCACCGATTCCTCGATGTCGTGCGTCACGAAAAGCACGGTCTTCCGCTCGGCGCGCCAGATGCGAAGGAGCTCGCTGCGCATCTGCAGCCGTGTGATCGAATCGAGCGCGCCGAACGGCTCGTCGAGAAAGAGCACGTCGGGGTTGACGGCCAGCGCGCGTGCCACTTCGACACGTTGTTTCATGCCCCCTGAGAGCTCCCGCGGGTATGCTTTCTCGAAGCCGTCGAGGCCGACGAGCTGGATGTACTGCGCCACGCGCTGCCGCCGCGCCTCTTCCGGCATATCGAACAGCCCGAAGCCGATGTTCCCTTCGACCGTGAGCCACGGAAAGACGCCGCGCTCCTGGAAGACGAAGATGCGCCGGCGGTCGGGCGCCGTGACCGGCTCACCGTCGATCGTCACCGAGCCCGCCGCCGGCGTCAGGAAACCGCCGGCGATGTTGAGGAGCGTCGACTTGCCGCATCCGGAGGGGCCGACGATGCAGAGGAACTCCCCCTCCTCCACATCAATCGTGATGTGCTGGAGAACCTCCATCGCGCCGAAGCGCATCGACACATCGCTGAATTGGACTTTCACTCGGCGGCGTAGCCCCAGCGAACGGAGTCGAGCCACTCCAGGCGGCGCATGAGCAGGTCGAGAACGACGCCGATGGCGCCGATGAGCACCATGCCGGCAATGACGAGATCGTAGCGGTCGCCGGCGTTGCGGGCGTCGACGATCAGAAAGCCGAGGCCGGAGTTGACGGCGATCATCTCCGCGGCCACGACCACCAGCCAGGCCACGCCCAGGGAGATGCGCATGGCCACGATGAGCTGCGGCAGGGTGGCCGGCACGAGCACATCGGTCATGCGCGCGCGGAGCGGGACGCCGAAATTGCGCGCCGCCGCCAGATGCACAGGATCGATGTTGTGGACGGCATTCATCGTGGCAACGGTGAGCGGCAGGAACGAGGCCAGAAAGATGAGGAAGATCGCCGAGACGTCGCCGACGCCGAACCAGAGGATGGCGATCGGAATCCATGCCAGCGGCGAAATCGGCCGCAGCACCTGCAGGATCGGATTGATGGCCATCTCGCCGAGGCTGATCATTCCCAGAGCCAGACCAAACGGGATGGCGATCACCAGCGCCGCCAGATAGCCCCACGTGACCCGAAACAGCGAGGCCACGACGTACTTGACGAGAAGCCCGCGCACCGCCAGTTCACCGATGCCCCGTCCGACGACGATCGGTCCGGGGATGAGCGACGGCCTCATCGAAACAGCAATCTGCCATGCCGCGAGAGCGACGAAGATCCCGGTCAATGGAAGCAGGCGCGAGCGGCTCACGTTGCGGCGGAGAGTAGCAGAAGAGCTGTCATCCTGAACCACCGATGCCGGAGAGGCCTCAGAGGCAATGTTCAATGCTCAATGTTGAGTATTCAATGTTGAATGAGGCTTCGCATCAAAGCTCGTCCTCTCATTCAACATTCAATTCAACATTGAACATTCAACATTCAACATTGCCTCTCGATATGACAACCACCTCGGAAACCCCATGACCCGCATCCTCCTCATCATCGCCCTCCTCCTCGGCTCCGCCCCTGCTCCGCCGCGCGCGGTGGCCACGTTCGCCGGAGGATGCTTCTGGTGCATGGAACCGCCGTTCGAGCGGTTGAAGGGGGTCATCACGGTGACGGCGGGCTACACCGGCGGGCGTGTCGACAAGCCGACGTACGAGGAAGTGTCCTCCGGTTATACCGGACACCGCGAGTCGGTGGAGGTGGTCTACGACCCGAGGGTGATCAGCTATCAGCAGCTCCTCGACGTCTATTGGCACAACGTCGATCCGCTGAACAACGCCGGGCAGTTCTGCGACAACGGAGGGCAGTACCGCACGGCCATCTTCGTCCACGACGCCGATCAGAGGCGGCTGGCCGAGGCGTCGAAGCAGGCTGTCGGCGTGAAGTTTCATCACGACGTCTACACCGACATCCTCCCCGCGGGCCGCTTCTATCCCGCCGAGGAGTATCACCAGGACTACTACAAGAAGAATCCGCTCCGCTACAAGTTCTACCGCTTCAACTGCGGACGGGACCGGCGGCTGGAGACGTTGTGGGGTGCGGCGCCGGCCCATTGAACGGGCGGCTTTGCCGCGATGTCGGTAGTCGGTTGTCGAGTGTTCCCGCGGCTCCAGATTTCGGCGCGCGCACCACGGCTTGAACCTTGTGGCGCCGCCGTTTCGCCGAGAGTCCCTGGGAGCGCCGCCGTTTCGCCGAGAGTCCCTGGGAACGCCGGCGTCTCGCCCGCGCTCCCAGGTGTCGTGTCGCAACATGCCCGCCGGTGACGCACGTTCGTCCCGTCCTCGAGGCAACGCAGCGCTCATTTGATGCATGACCGTCCCGTCCTCGAGGCAACGCCGCGCTCTTTTGACGCATGACCGTCCCCTCCTCGAGGCAACGCCGCGCTCCTTGAGGCACGACCGTCCCGTCCTCGGGGCAACGCTGCGCTCCTTTGACGCATGACCGTCCCGTCCTCGAGGCAACGCTGCGCTCTTTTGAGGCACGACCGTCCCCTCCTCGAGGCAACGCCGCGCTCCTTTGACGCATGACCGTCCCGTCCTCGAGGCAACGCTGCGCTCTTTTGACGCACTGCGTCACGGCAGCGATGCAACGCCGCAAGCCTCGGACGACCGTGACTCACGGCAGCGATGCAATGCCGCAAGCCTCGGACGACCGTGAGTCGCGACCGCAACGCAATGCCGCAAGCTGGTGACGATCGTGAGTCGCGACCGCAACGCAACGCCGCAAGCTGGTGACGATCGTGAGTCGCGGCCGCAACGCAACGCTGCAAGCTGGCGACGATCGTGAGTCACGACTGCGACGCAACGCGACACCTCGGACGTCTCTCTGCATTGCCTCGCGCAAAACGGACGCAACGTTCGTATCGAGAAGGTACAAGATCGCTCACTCGAACGCAGGAGGCTCCCGCCGGCGCCGTGCCCGGCGCGAAGTCACAGGAACCTCTGCTCGCGGTCCGGCGGCGAGTAACAAGTCCTTCAACCGTGGGCGTGTGGCCTCTTCCAGTTGGCGCCAGTGATCGACGCGGACAAGGACAGCCATCTCCTCTCCGCGCCGCGTCACAATCTGCGGGCCTCTCGTGAGGCTTGGATCGAGCAATTCACTGAACCGTGCTTTGGCGTCCTGCATCGGCCAACGTTTCGTCTCTCTCTTTCGAGTCACCCAATCGTCTCCTGAGCTGGTCATCTGACTAGTCAGCACTCATCATAGCTCGACGCGAATGGAAACGCCGACTCTTGCGAAGTCGGAGCAAGCCGATCAGGACGTACCGAACGCCTTCCGCGTTCAGTGCTTTGCAGAGCGAGATGAGGTCTTCGAGCTCAGGTGCGCGTGAGTATTCGCGATCGTCCTGATCATCCACTCGTCCCTCGTGATGACTTGTGAACCGGTACCCGCCGCGCGGAATGAGAGCGCCGACCAACGCAATCGGTTCATCGTTCTCTGCATCGCTTCAGCATGACGAAGGGTGTCTTCCCCTCAGAGCGTTTCGATACGCCTCGCACGCAAGGAACCGAAGCATGCGTGCTGAGGAGGGCGGGTCGTCAATCCAAATAACTGACGACGGGCCGCGAGAGCTCAATGCAGCCGTCGCAAGTAGCCGCCTCTCAATCGTTTGCAGGCAACGAAAGAGCAAAGGCCTAGCGCACAAGGATTGGCCCGTTTTTCCAAACACCAAAATGGGTGCCCCCCCTGAGAACTCCCCGGATCATATACTGTCGTCGTGCGATCATCCCTCTGGCCAACCCTGAAGGCTCTCCGAGGCGGCTGCCTATGGTCGTTGTGAACGCGGTTCTGATGCGAGAAACTTCCGTGAGCGAAATCGCGGCGTTTGTTCCGTTACACGGTGCGGCGGCCATCGATCTCAGGGAAATTGGCAACGATGACGACGCGTTCGAGGAGTTCGCTGAGTCGCTCCTTACCGAACTAGGATTCACCGCGCGGCGAACCGGCCGCGGACCCGACCTCGGTATAGATATCATCGCGGAGAAGCTCATCGAGGACGCCATCGGAGGGCCACAGACGCTCCGATACGCAGTCGAGTGTAAGCACTACGCTCACAGCGGAAGGCTTGTCGGCCTCCCCGATCTAAGAACGCCTGCGGTGATCGACCGGGTTGCTGCAACGTCCGCTAACGGGTTTCTCCTTCTCACCAGCACGAGTGCAACCGCCTCGCTCAAGAGCCATTTCGAGAAACTCTCCCGTCCGGGCCTGACCGTCCAATGTTGGGATGCCGCAATCATCGCTCGGTACGTGGCAGAGAACTTGCCGCTCAAGGCAAAGTATTTTCCGATCTCACTTCACGGGACAGCCGTGTCGCTGAAGAGGCCGCGAGGCCGATCGCAGTCGTACTGCTTTGCGCAGGTTCGCGAACACCAGCGCAAGTACGTCGGCGTAAAATATATCCCTAGCTTATACGTTGGGCGTCAGATTGAAGAGAGAGTGCTTCATGCGTTGCGTTCGCCAATGGACGCGATTCTCGGCTGTGAGGCCATTGCCAAAGATGCCTTGATCACGGCGGCCGCGATGGCGAGCAAGCCCGTCCATGTGCCAAGCTTGGTTTCTCCGCTGCGGTATCCGCACGATATCTTTGCCGTGCACGTCGACGCCGAGCAGATCAGGCGCGCGTTCGGCTCTTTCGCCCACACAGTTCGAACTCTCTCAATTCACTTTCTGAGCGCCTACGGCTTGCGCGGTGCTACGGGACTCCGCGACGCAGTTCAGAATCTCCAGCGGGCGCTGACGGTCGCACAGGATGAATTAAGCAGCCAACTGCGGGCCTTGTTTGGCATCGTTGATGCCTTCAGTGATGAGTCGAAGCGACTGGATGGCATTGCTGTGCAGGTAGGAGCACTAAAAACCACCTTAAAAGCGTTGCCCAGATCAGATCGTGAGACGCGGCGAGACGTTCACACGAAACTTAAACGACTAGAAGCGTCGCTCAAGCGACCTGCATGGCGAGAAGGAACGGGGTGGTGCCCGCACGTGTCGATCGCGGCCTCGGCAATGTCCCGTTCTGGCGGCACGCGCGTGGAAACGCTGATTCAGTTATGTGATGACATACGTCGCAACTGCCTGTCGAACGTGTTAGCCGATGTTGCTCATCGTTTGGAGTCGCTGAGCCGCGCGATGCTTGTCTTGGTGGATATCGCCGGGACTGGCAAAACTAATCTATGCTGCCGCGTAGCATTCGAGCTCACTCCAAACGCGTTTGTCGTGTTCCTAACGGCGAAGGCTCAGGGTGAAGTATTCGTATCGTTGAGACGCTATCTGCAGAGTTACATCACAACTGCCTTTCCGGCCCGAGTTCAGCACAATAACGCCGACAACTGTCGATGGCTGCATGCGAGGCAGTCGCCACTGGTCGTCATTCTCGATGGCATCAACGAGGCGTCGGACCAAGAACGGCTGAAGCGCAACCTCGCAGAGTTGTCCGAGCTCGCCATATCGGCTCCTGCTCGCGTGTTGCTGACGTCACGCGCAGAATACTGGGCGAGGTATCAATCGGCATTGCCGCTATTGCGAGACAGTGAGGTCGTTGAAGGTGCGCTTGGACGGTTCACGGATGATGAGCAGCGACTCGCAGTGCAAGTGTACCTCGACTACTATCGACTGAAGGTGCGGCTCGAAGGGAGTGCGTGGGAGCAGCTAAAGAGGCCCTTGCTTCTGCGATTCTTCTGCGAGGCATACGGCAACCCATTAAAGCGTAAGTATCATCAGCTTCCAGTGGTCAGTCGAGTGAGCCTTGTAAGGCTGTTTGATACCTATGTCTTCGTCAAGTACCAGATATCGCCGACACTGCGTCGAGAAAGGGAATTCGCCTCGATAAGCGCGCTATCGGGGAAACGCTCCTGTCGATCGCTGATCGTTTTCTTCGGCGGAAGGTGTCATCGATGGCGCGTGCGTCGATTGGTCGCGGTCTTTCCGGGATCAGCCCGTATTGGAAGGTCATTCTCGCGGCGCTGTTGGACGAGGACATTATTCTCGAACAGCATAGAGACCGGGACGTGACGCGAAGTGCGAGTGTGCGCATCAGCTTCGTGTACGAGGCTTTCATGGAATACCTCATGTCTGAGGTATTAGTGGCGCAGAGCCGCGGTAGCGATCAACGATTGGCCACTGCGATCGGCCGCTATTCCTCGTCGGACGAAGGCGTTGGCAATGTTAAGGGCATAGCGACATTCCTTCTGCCGGCGTGCGTGGGTCGTGCACCGAAGTCGTATTCGATTGTGCTGAACAGGATCATAGAACCTAGTGTAGTGTTACAAAAATCACTTGACGTATAGCGGGCGGTGTGTTTTCATTGCACATGCGCGTTGCACCTGCTGTAGAACTCACTCCGAATGACCGCGCCGCACTCGAACAAATGGCTCGTGGACGTCGCAGCGCAGTGCGCCTCGTTCTCCGCGCCAGGGTCGTTCTGCTGGCCGCTGAAGGGTTGGAGAATCAGGACATTGCCGCGAAGCTGAATATCTCGAAACCGACCGTTGGCTTGTGGCGTGGGCGCTACGCAAAGTTTGGTTTGTCGGGAATCGAGAAGGACGCCACACGCCCGGGTCGACCGCGCAAGGACCGCCGCGAGCTGGAACAGAAGATCATCCACATGACCACGCAGGAGAAGCCGCGGAATGCCACCCATTGGTCCACGCGGACACTGGCATCGGTACTGAACATCGATCACGTTCTCGTTCACCGAGTCTGGAAAGCACATGGTCTGCTTCCTCATCGCGTTCGGTCGTTCAAACTCAGCAACGACAAGAACTTCGTCAAGAAGCTGGTCGATGTCGTCGGCCTCTACCTGAATCCGCCTGAACACGCCATCGTTCTTTGTGCCGATGAGAAATCACAGATTCACGCGCTCGACCGCACCCAACCGGGTCTCCCCATCAAGAAGGGCCGGTGCGGCACGATGACCCACGACTACAAACGATACGGCACCACCACACTGTTCGCGGCCCTGGACATGATGGAAGGGCGCGTGATCAGCGAGTGCATGCCGCGCCATCGTCATCAGGAATGGATTCGTTTCCTCGACAGAATCGACCGAGAAACGCCGGCCGGCCTCGACCTGCACCTGATCGCCGACAACTACGCCACCCACAAGCACCCCAAGGTCCAGCGGTGGCTCGACCGCCACTCCCGTTTTCACATGCACTTCATTCCCACGAGCAGCTCTTGGCTGAACATGGTCGAGCGCTTCTTTCGTGAGCTCACAACGAAGCGCATCCGACGGGGCAGTTTTACATCCGTCGCCGAACTGACCACCGCAATCTCCGACTACATCGATCAGCACAACGAGAACCCGCTGCCCTACGTCTGGACTGCAACTGCCGAATCGATCATCGAGAAGGTTGGACGCGCTCGCCTCGTCGCGAATAAATCAACAACAGTATGAAACACTACACTAGCCTCGCGGAGCTTTGTGTTCCGGCACTCCTGAATCTTTGGGAGTCGGATTGGGAGCGAGGAATCTGGCCACTGCTCCAAGCCATCGTCAGGAGCGGGATCAACGCGAACTTCGAGGAAGTGTCGGCCTATATCGCGGAATGGACAGAGGCACATGATCCGACTCCGCTTTTTCGTTCGGTTGCAAGTGATCCCGACACACTCGCTAGGTGTGCCGGAACGGACATATTGCGGCTCCTGAGCGATTCGCGGCTGCCGATGGCGGAACGCATGCCGGCGATTAGGAGCATGTTGACTTCACGTCGCAGCGGCGCAGCTGTAGTCGAGGAGATCTTGGACGGTCTCGCGACGGAGGCAAGACGCGGATCGTGGGTGCCGAGCGAAAGGGATTTCATCGAACTCGTCGAACTCTTGATTCCTCGTTTCAGCAGCATCACAAGGGACAGCCGCGGGTCGCGAAACTGGACGTCATTGTGGACGCTCGGAGTGATTGGTGAACGAGTTCAGGGCGTTGAGGAGGCGATCAGGTCGCACCCGGTGTTAACCAACATCCAGAAGATCATCCGTGCCGCAATTCTCGATGGGTGGTATTACGCTCAACGTCCACCTGCTGGTGCGCTGTGGTGGGGTAGAACGGTGCGTCTCGACGTTGCTTTGCTCCTGGGCGACAGGTCAGAATACACCCAGCGCTACGACCCCGACGTTGACGAAGTAGACGATTGGTAAACGTTATGACTTGCCGGTAAAGAACACGAGGCGTGGCCTCGTTGTTCGGCAGTTCGTAACTCATAGAGAGAGGTTGCGCTTCATACTGAGCACTTGAGCAGTTATCAAAGGACGCAGATGGAGGACGGTTCTTCATCTGCGCTTCATCTGCGTCATCTGCGGATAACCTCTGTGCTGGCGTCTCGTTGGACATCCGGCCAGCTCGTAACATTCGCAGTAACATGGCGGCGAGACGTCAACGCTCTGGTCGTGATCTGCTCATGCCGCGGTATGGGTCAAACGCGGGCGAGACGCCCGCGGTCCCGGGGAGTCAGCGCGGCTGACGCAGATAGGAGGCGGTTTTATCTGCGCCGCATCTGCGTCATCTGCGGATAGTCTTCTAGCCAGCCGGGCGCGGGTCACACCGACAACCGACAACGCGCGAAGCGATTTTCAGAACAGCTCGTCGATCGGCTTCGGGCGGGTGCCGTCCGAGAACGGCGGGGCGTATTCGAAGCCGCGGTTGAGCGGGTCGTCGTGGCGGACGGTGGTGTAGTCGATGCCGAGGGCGGAGTAGATCGTTGAGGTGACATCCTCGGGGCGGATGTCGCGATTGCCGCTCCATCCATAGTCGGTCACCTTTCCGCCGGTGGCGTCGGTCGTACCGATCACCTGCGCGCCGCGGACGCCGCCGCCGGCCCAGACGGTGGACATGCGCAGGTTGTGATCGCGGCCGTTCTGGTTGTTCAGGGCGCCGACGGTGCGGCCGAATTCGGCCACGACGACGACGAGCGTTTCATCGAGCAACGTCTTGCCGGCTACCGAGCCGGGCATCGACTGCAGATCGGCAAGCAGTGAAGCGTACGCGGGATCGAATTGCGCGCACTGCGTGTAGAGCGAATTCACGCCGTTTGCGGGCTTGGTGTAGATGCCGCTGTGATGGTCCCAGCCGCCCAGGGTGGCCTGCACGAAACGCGTTCCCTTCCCCGCGGCGACGAGATTGCGCGCCACGACTAGCGAATCGCCGAAGGAAGTGGCGCCATACTTCGTGTGCTCAGTGGGCGAGAAACTGAAGACGGCGTTGATGTTCGGCGCATCCATGAGCGCCTTCGACTGCGTGTAGAAATCCTCCATGTCGGTCGTCGCTTTGCCGAGCGCGCCGGTGGTGCGATTCGAGTCGAGTTGCTGGAGGAACGTCCAGCGGTCGGTGAACCGCGATACGCCGTCGGGATGGGCGATTGTCGGCAGCCCGGTCGCGGCGGGGATCACCTGGAATGGGGCGTACGACGCAGGGAAATACCCGGACGCAGGGATACCGGCGGAATTGAGGGCAATGAATCCCGGTAGAACGTCGCTCGGAGCGCGCTTGATCTGCGACTCCAGAGCGACGACGGCACCCATATGCGGCGCGATGGAGCCGGTAGCGCCGCCGGGGTTGCGCGCAATCTGCGCCCACGCCTGACCCAGCGTGTGGACCGCCGCCCACGAGAGCCCGGAGCGGACGAACGAGACTCTTCCGAGCTGCGCCGCCGTCATCGGCAGCAGCCCTTGCGGGAAGCGGACGTTGTTGTTGTCGTAGGAAGTCGGCGCGAAATCGGACGGCGTCCAGGCGCCTTCCTTCAGATCCCATGTGTCGATATTGCTGGGCGCGCCCGGCAGGAAGATGAAGATGCAGTTCTTGGCCTTGTTCTGGAGGAAGACGCCGGCCTGCGTCGTTGCGCCATACAACAGGCGCGGGCTGAAGACGTCGGCAAAGTAGGAGGCCACCAGGCCCGTTCCGGCGACCTGCATGAACCGGCGCCGGGAAAAGCCCTCCCCTTCCAGCGGGAAGCCGCTCTTGTTCGAGCAGGTCGTGCACTCGGTGGTGCTCTTGCTATGTCTCGCTTTTGCCATGGTCGTCAGTCCTTCAATCGAACAGAAACTCGAGAGAGTTGAGCAGCACCCACTGCAGGTCTTCGGTCTTCTGGGCCAACTGAGCAGGAGTCCCGCTCTGCAGATAGGCGACCGCCTGGCTCTTCTCGGCCGCCGTCGGATGGCGCGACAGCGTGTTGAGATAGAGCTGGTCGGCGATCACGTTCGGATCGGTCGTCGACGCCAGCGTCTTCGCCACCGTCGAGTTGGCGGTGTTCTTGTGCGTGCGGTTGACGACCACCGTGTTGTCGTTCATGAGAGAGAGCGCCTGGGCGATTGAGCTGTCGTTCTGGCGCGATTCATCGTCGCGGTTGCCTCGGCCGAATTCATCGAGGAAGCGCCCATAGACGGTGTTGCGGACGTCGAGCGGGTCGGGAAGTTTCATCGCCGAGGTCACGGCCGGCATGAGGGCGATGTTGTAGGTAACCGGCACGCTGGTGGCCTTGGCGACGGCATCGAGCATCGCCTCGGCCATCAGGCGGCGCGGGATATGGCGGGCGTAGTACGGCGTCCACGACTCGTTCCACGTCGCAGCGGTGTACTTCGTCGAGAGCTGATAGGCGTTCGACATCGCCATCGTCCGCAGGATCGCCTTCAGATCGTAGTGTCCGGCGATGAAATCGTCGCGCAGGCGGTTCAGCAGGTTGGGATGGTTCGGCTGGAGGATCTGGCCGGCGGGCAGATTGTTGGGATCGTACCGGGCCGGATCCATGTTGTTCGTCGGCTCCACGATGCCGAGGCCGAACATCTCTTTCCAAAGGTAGTTCACCGCCGCCGTGGCGAACTGCGGATGCGCGGTGAGAATGCGGCCGTAGGCAACGCGCCACGGCTCGCCGGGGCGCGGCGCTTCGCCGGTCATGAAGAAGTAGGGGTTGACCGTCTCGGTGGTCGGGCAGGTGCCGCAACGCTGCGATTTGTTGCCGGTGGTCGTGTTCAGCGAATAGGCGGCAGCGCTATCCGGCGCGTCCGTGAGCATCCAACTGACGAGGTTCTTGTTGTTGGGATCCGTTTGACGCGCCGCGCGGCCATGGGAGAAGAAGGCGGCGTTCCCCCAGAAGTCGTAGCGCGTATGCGACTTGAGGTAGACGTTGACGGTCTCGAGATGTTTCAGACCGGGGTGGCAGGAGAGGCACTGCAGCGGCTCGCCGAGAAACATCCGGCCCGATTCCGCGGCCATGTTGTCGTAGGTGTCCTGAATCGGACCGTTGGGCTGGATCTGGCGTACCCAGAAGTTCGGCGGCCCGGAGGCGAAGCTGTCACCGGTCGCGCCGAGAAGCTCGCGCACCATCTGGTCGTACGGCTTGTTCGCTTTGATCGAGTCGTGGATCCAGGTGTAGTAGACGTTTCGGCCGTTCGGGAACTCGCGGCTGTTCGCCGATACCTGCACGTTCTGCACGAGATCGCCGAACCACATCGTCCAGCGGTCGACGAAGGCGTCGGAAGCGAGAAGGCCATCGATAGTCTTGGCCCGCTTGTCGGCGGATTTGTCTGCAAGGAAGGCCTGCACGGTGGCGGGATCGGGGATCTGGCCGGTGAGATCGATGGTGACCCGGCGGAGGAACTCTTCGTCCGAGGAGAGCGCGGCGGGCAGAATCCCGTCGCCCTTCATCTTGCCGAAGATCTCATCGTCGATGTAGTTGACCGACGCGGGATAGGCGGACTGACCTCCCGGCACCGGCTCGACGGCGTGACGCCTCCCGCTCGGAGCGACCGCCTCGGCGGTAACAGAGAGCTTATGGTAGAGGCTGGCCTGCTGCTCGGCCGGCGACCGGAGGTCGAACGGGCCGTACGGGCACGTTTCCTTCTCAGCGCCGAGCAGAATCGCCGGCGCGACGACCGCGAGTGCTATCCATTGTTTCATGGCGTTTTGACTCCCGTCACAGGCATATGTTTACATCGTACTCTTGGGAGTGCGGCAGGGTGTGCCCCAGGTCACACAGTTCGGTCGATGTCGTCCAATTTTCTGATATCGACCGAGATGATCCCATCCTCCTCTGAGGGGTTGAACATCGTCCGGAACGTCGCGCCCCAGACGATCTCGTCGACCTTGTAGGAGGAGCGGGTGTGGACGGTCTGGGAGAAGGTCTCGTCGAAGCCGTTGAGCAGGATGAGCAGCTCGGCATCGCGTGCGCGCAGTTCGTCGGGCGAGCAGGCATTCAGCGGGCTCTTCTCATCGATCGGATGAACGATGGTCCAGGAGAGGGGGAAGAAGACCACGCGTTCCCGCTCGAGCTTGAGCGGGATGAACTCGCGGTCGGTCCGGGCGCCGTCACGCTTGCGCAGCGCCAGCAGGACCGTGGCGCCCATCTCCACGATCTCGTTCCGCTTCTTGTTGACGATGCGGAACATGAGCGCGGTCTTGTCGCGGTAGGGTCCGACGATGGCTACGTTGCTGAAGGCGATCTCCGCGCGCGGGCGGGCGAAGCGCGCGAAGACAATGCCGGCGATGATGGAGAATCCGAGCAGGCCGACCAGCGACTCGAACGCCACCAGCGCGTTGGCGGCGAAGGTAACGGGAACGATGTTGCCGTAGCCGATGGTTGCCAGTGTGTGGACGGAGAAGAAGAACGCCCAGGCGAATCGCTCCATCGACCCTTCGTTGGCGAATCCCGTCAGCGCGCCCTTGCCACAGGCGACGAAGGCGCCCGCGAAGAGCGCGTTGATCACGACGTAGACAGCCGCGACGTAGCCGAGGAACGTCGGCCAGCTAATGGTCAGGAAGTAGTGATACGCGGAGAGCGACTCCCAGAACCGGAGCCCTTCGCGCCGTACGTTGAAGGTGCCGTCCCGGTTCAGCAGCCGCTTGCGGCTCTCCCGCGCCACGACGCTTCCAAAGCCGAGGTCGAGGTTGGGATCATCGGGCGGTGGCAGAGGCCGGATGGCGGACATGGGTTGATTGTAACTGCGGGCTTTCTAATCCTGACGGCGAGCGAAGCGACCCTGTCAGGATCTCCGGTGGCGCAAGAGCCCTGCTGGAACCGATTGCCGCGCGGTCTGACCGGAGATCCTGACAGGCTCGCTTCGCTCGCCGTCAGGATTGGAGGCCCGCCGCAATCAGTGCAGCAACGTAATCAGGATCAGCACCAGCAACAACCCCACCGCCCCGATCCCGACCCAGATCGCCTGCACGGTCGGGCGGTGCATGTCCACGGCCTCGCGGCGCTCGCCGAGGAGGTATTGCAGATACTCGACGCGCGGCCGGACGCTGGCCACCTTCTCCTCGAGATCGGGATAGATCACCTGATTGATCTCCGGAACGATGATGACGGGGATGAACGTCGCCCCGCCGGCGCGCGTGACGTAGCCGGTCAGGAGGTCGTTGTGCGGCTGATCACCATCGGCCACGAGGCAGTGATAGACCGTCGTCGACTGCAGGACGGAAAGGGCTTTGCCGGCCAAGCCTCGCGCCTTGTAGGTGTTGACGACGCTCTCCGAGGTCTGCCTCAGGATGCGCTCGTTGAGATCGCGAACGCGGGTGAAGATGAAGGTCGTCTCGCCGGAGGCGAAGGAGATCTTCTCGGCGCGGCGGAAGATGATCTCGCCATACCTCCGCCAGTCCTCTTCGCTCGATTCGGTGGTGAAACCCTCCTCGGTCAGGCGGGCCATGAGGCGGCGGGCCGGATCGGAATCCGAGGGCGATTCGGGCGGCCGTTCAGCTTTCAGCTCTTGCATACTTTTCAACGAGCCGGATCAGATCCGGAAAATCGAATGGCTTCATGAGGTAGTCATCGGCGCCGCACAAGCGCGCTTTCTCGGCGATGTCGCGATCGCCGGAGAGGACCACATAGGGAATCGACCGCGTCTCATCGTGCGATTTCAAGGCGTTGCAAAGTGCCGAGCCGCTCATCCCTTTGATGGTGAGGTCGGCGAAGATCATCTGCGGGAGCATCTCCTTTGCGCGCAACAGCGCCGTGGTGCCGTCCGCCACGACCTGGCAGTCGCGCCCGTTGCGCTGCAGGACCAGCGCAACCAGCCGCCCTACCTGCGGATCATCTTCTACGATGAGTATCAACGTTGCCCCTCTATTCGAAACGCACGCGCACACGCTTGCGCAGATGACCACCAACGGCGCCGGCGAGACAGCCGGCCATGTTCCACCCTGCATCTTCCCACCCCGTCACGCGCGTCGGCAGAGCGCTCTGCCACGCCACCAGCCCCAACGCAAATGTCACGCCTACTGCCAGGGTCAGCAGATACGTGCGGAGACGGCGGTGCTCTCCCCCATCGAAGGCAAGAAAGGCCAGCACTCCCCACGGCATGAAGAAAAGCACGTCGGCAATCTGCTGCGCCATGGTCGCCAGCAGCGCGTCGTTCGAGAGCGCGCCGCGGTCATAGCGATGGATGAGCGAAACGATGTCCGCGACGGTGAGTTGCTGGCGGAGATAGGCCCGCCCGGAAAGGAAGGCGATCAGCGCCGCCATGGCGATCGAGACGGCGACGAGCAGAACGATCGTCATCCATCGAGGCACACGGAAGGTGCGAATGTCCGGCTTCCCCACGTTTGCGATTAGACCATGGGCGGAGAAAAAACCTGCGGTCCGCCCCGAGCATCGCCGCTTGGCCGCCCAAGGTGGTCCAAACTTGACCACCCATTCAGTAATTGACCCCGGCAAGTTCCTCTTAAGGGTCAGAGGGTGAGCCACACTTATGGCCTGCCTTCTTCGCCTTCCCTTTGTTTTCAATTACTTAGACATGTCACAAAATGGTGGCAGCCCAGTTGCTCTGAGAGCGGCAAGTCATCAATCGCCATTCAGTCTTTTCACTTCTTTTTCACACTAATCTTGAGGAGAGGACATCGTTCATGAAGAAGGCTCTGGTATTCGTCTTTGCAGCAGCGCTCGCAACCTCCGTTTTTGCTCAGAACAATCAAGGCGACGACAACGGCAATGATGCCAACCATGGAAATGGCCATCACGAGTTGAACGGGCCCGGTAACGCCGGAGGTCAGGCCGCCAGAAGTTCAAACCTCACCTACCACACCGGTGGCAAGGTGCTCCGCAACGCGCACGTCGTGATGATCTTCTGGGGCTCGTTCCCAGCCGGCTACACCACGAACATGCAGAACTTCCGGAACCAGTTCGGAACGACCGGCGAGTTCAACACGATCACCCAGTACAGCGGCATCGATGACGCGACCGGAACGACCGGCGCGATCAATCTGACGAACCTCGCCGGAAGCGGGAGCGCGGACTACTTCGACACCTCCACGCCTCCAACCAATTGCACGGATGCCATCGTTCAGGGTGAAGTCAAGAAGGTCATCACCGCACAGGGCACGACCGACTACAGCGCCATCTACGAGGTCTTCATCCCGAGCGGTTCGTACTCCTCCGACGGCTCGTCGACCTCCTGCGGCGGACCGAATCTGGCGTACTGCGCCTATCACTTCTACTACACCGACGGCGCCGGCAAGCATGTGAAGTACTCGATCGAGCCGTGGGCTGGATGCTCGGGCTGCCAGGCTTTCGGCAACACATCGCTCGACCAGGAGCACTTCGTCTGCCACGAGACCCGTGAGGCCGTCACCGACTCCCTCGGCAACGCGTGGTTTGACCGTTCGGGCAACGAAGCCGACGACAAGTGCGCGTGGAACCCGGCGCCGTTCATCGGCACCGGCGGCTTCGGCTATCAGTACGAGTGGTCGAATCTCAACAGCGGCTGCATCAGGACCCGCTGATCTCTCTCTCTCTTCGGCACGAAAGGCCCCGCGCAAGCGGGGCCTTTTTCATTTCCACCCGGTCTTGTTCATTCAAACAACTAAAGGTGAGGGACACGTTCATGAAGAAGGCTCTGGTTTTTGTTTTTGCGGCATCGCTTGCGGCCTCGGCATTCGCTCAGGGCAACAGCCACGCCGGGGTGAACAGCGGGGCGGGCGGGCTCGCCAGCGCTGAAAACCTCGTCTATCACGCCGGCGGCAGGGTCATCCGCAACGCGCACGCGGTGATGATCTTCTGGGGCTCGTTCCCCGGCGGCTACACCACGAACATGCAGAACTTCCGGAACCAGTTCGGAACGACCGGCGAGTACAACGTGATCACCCAATACGGCGGTATCGATGACGCCACCGGAACGGTGGGCCTGATCAACCTGACGAACCTCGCCGGAAGCTCGACCCCTGACTATTTCGATACGTCCACGCCTCCGACGAACGTCACGGACGCCCTTGTCCAGGCGGAGGTCAGGAAGGTCATCCGGGCGCACGGATCGACCGATTACAGCGCCGTCTACGAGATCTTCATCCCAAGCTCGTCGTATTCGTCGGACGGTTCGGCGACCTCCTGCGGCGGGCCGAATCTGGCGTACTGCTCGTATCACTTTTACTTCACCGACGCCGCCGGCAAGCACGTGAAGTATTCGATCCAGCCATGGGAGGGGTGCGCGGGCTGCCAGGCCTTCAACAACGCCTCGCTCGACGAGGAGCACTTCGTCTGCCACGAGACCCGTGAGGCCGTCATGAACCCGATCAACAATGCATGGTTCGACCCTCAAGGCAACACAGGCGACGACAAGTGCGCCTGGTCTCCGCCGCCGTTCATCGGCACCGGCGGCTTCGGTTACCAGTACGAGTGGTCGAATCTCGCCAGCGGCTGCGTGAAGACGCGTTAAAAGCATTCAACCACAGAGGCACAGAGATCACAGAGAAAGCAAGGATGAGGGCGGAGGGATGAACGCGCCGTTTGATTGATTCTTCACCCTTCCGCCTTCATCCTTGCTTTCTCTGCGTCTCTGTGCCTCTGTGGTTAGATTTTCTTGTTTCAGTGCGCCTTAGGCCGCGAGGAGTCCCAGGTCTTCTCGTTCTCAGTGATGTCGAAATAGACAGTCCGCTCAGAGTGATCGGCCAGCTCGATCTTCACTACCTCATAGCGCCGGAGCGTGGCCCCCTCGCCCGCGTGGGCGATCCCGCCTCCCTGCCGGCGAAATCGGCCATACCGGCCGTAGATCCAGTTGTTCTGGAAGTCGATCCCCTCGTTGGGCGCATCTGCCGGCACCATCACCGCCGTCTCGGGCGAGTCCCCCGTGTGGTCCACGAGCGCGGCGGCCGATACCGCGGCCGGCGGGGCGGCCACCGGCGCCGCGGGATGAGGCGCAGTCTGCGGTTTCATTACGCACGCCGCGGCCGCAGCGGCGATCATAAGGACGAATTTTCGCATGCGTCGCATCAACGGCCAGGCTGCGATAAATCTTCCGCCAGCCGGACGTAGGCGTCATACCGGGCGCGGCTCAACTCCCCCGCCTCCGCGCGCTCTTTCACCGCGCAGCCGGGCTCGTGGAGGTGCGTGCAGTCGTTGAAGCGGCAGTACTCTCCAGGTTCCGCGAATTCAGGGAAATAGTCTGGCAGCGTCTCCGGCGTCAGGTTCCAGAGACCGAACTCGCGGATGCCGGGCGTATCGATGAGATAGGTATCGCCGCCTAGGTCGTGAAGCGTCGAAGCGGTCGTCGTATGGCGCCCCGTCCCACGCTTGTGCAGCTCGCCCGTGACGATGTCCAGGCGCTCGTCGAGCGCATTCAGAATGGACGACTTGCCGACACCGCTGTGGCCGACGAGCGCGCACGTTTTCCCCTCGACCAGGGCGCGAAGCTCGGCGAATCCCTCCCCCGTTTTGATCGAGCACGCCACTACCGGCACGCCGAGGGCGCGGTAGGGATCGAGCGCGGCAAGCTCGCGAGGGCGTTCATCGGCGTCGAGCAGGTCGATCTTGTTTACGCAGATGCCCGCCTGGGCACCCCCTCGCTGGATGGCGATTAGGAAGCGGTCGATGAGCCGCGGACGGAGCGGCGGCGCTTTCACGGAGACGACGTGGATGACGACGTCGATATTGGCGGCGATGAGCCGTTGCACCTGCGGATTGAGAGGATCGGGACGCGAGAGCACCGTGCGCCGCCGCAGTACAGCAGCCAGCCGGCAGCCGCCCTCCGATGTTTCCGTCACGACGCGATCGCCGACCGCCAGGGCACTCTTCTGCCGCTTGGCCAGTTCCGGAGGAACGGCGCAGTCGAATTCGCGCTGCTCATGAAAGAGCCGGCAGCGCCCGCTGCCGATCGAGATGACCATGGCGGCATGGTGCGGATCGACATCCACGGCCGCTCCCCAGGCGCCGGTATCAAACGGATCGTCAGCGTCCGTCACGGCTTTACGTCGTTTGCGGCCTCGGCGGTTGCTCGCCGGTTCCTCCCAATCCTCAGTTACGCGCCCGCCACGTCTTCTCAAGTGCACCTCGTTTCAGCCGGCAGTGTAAGATGCCGAGGGTCCAACATATGTCCCGAGTCGAGAAACCCTACGTCCTCCTGGCGGATGACGATGACGCCACATGTACGCTCATCACCGCCCTGCTGCATCGTGACTACAACGTCGAGGTCGCGCTCGACGGGCAGGAAGCGATCGATCGCCTGCACACGCGCCGATACGCGGTCCTGCTCCTCGATCTGCGCATGCCGAGCGTCGACGGGTTCGCGGTGCTCGACTTTCTGAAGGAGCATCAACCGGCGATGCTTGTGAACGTTCTGGTCGTGACCGCCGCGCTCACGAATCGGGAGACACAGCGCGCCGAGTCGTACGGAGTCTGTGGAATCGTGCCGAAGCCGTTCGAGGTCGAGACGCTGCTCGCGGCCGTGAAGCGATGCATCTCGCGTTGATGAAAGAGCTTTCAACCGCGGAGGCGCAGCGCGGCGGTAGCCGCGCTGTGCCTCTGTGCCTCAATGCTTAACGCTTTTTTCGAAGGTCTTACTGCACGCCCTCGTGGAACGGAATGAGCGGATCGATGTCCACCGGCACGTTCCCGGCAGCATCGAGCGCGTTGCGCAAACTGGCGGGCATCTGGTCGTATCGCTTGAACCAGCTCTCCGCCCGGGCGCGGTCGCCAGTGGCCTCGATCTCGAGCAATTCCTTCGCCAGCGAGGCCATCACCTCGGGCATCTTCACGTAATCGATGACGTAGCGCCCCGACGCGTCGCTGGTGACGGCCCCGTTCTCGGCGAGGTAGTTAAACTCCATCATCTCCGCCCGCCCATGCGCCTCGGCCGTACCGAACCGGACGGTCCGGAAGATCCCGGCGACGTACGAGGCGTAGTACTCCTCGAGTCTCTCTTTTGGCAGCGCACCGTGGTCAACCAGCCACTTGAGGCCGAACATGCCGGTGACGTCGGCCTTCGCTTCCTCCAGTCCCGAGTACGCCGGCCCGATGGCCTCGCGAATGTCAACGTGTTGACCACCCTTGCGCGCGAACGCCGGCCCGAGGCCGTGACAGATCTCGTGCATCATCACCGCCGCCAGATACCCCTCGCCGGAAGCCTGCGCCGCCTGGTCGGGACGCATCACCAGCTTGGCCACGGGAAGGATCACGTAGTTGACGCGGGCGTCCGTGAAGTTCTTGAAGAAGATCTTCTTCGATCCGACTTTCTCGTGAATCCGCGGATCGTTCGGAAGATTGTCGGCCGCGGCCTGATATCCGTGCCGCAGGTCGCCCGCCCGGAACGGCGCGTCCATCACCTCCATCGGCGTCTCCAGGCCCTTCTTCGACGGCCGATCCTCGGCGACGAGAGGGAGAGAATCCTGAATGTCGGGGACATACTTTTTGAACACGGCCAGCTTTGCCGACTCGGTCTCATTCCGCACCAGGACCGAGGCGCCGTATGAGGTCTTCACGCCGAGGAGATCGTCGAGATAGGTTTCATACGGAGCAAAGATCAGATCGAACTTCGGATCCTTCAGCCGGACCCACGCCAGATCGCTCGGGTAGTAATCGTCGGTCAGCAACGCCTTCGCGCGCAGGCGCAGATAGTTCGCAAAGGCCTTGTCGTCGCTCGCCGCCGCGGCCTTGCGCAGGTGCTCCGCTGCCGGCTCGAGCCAGCGGCGGTATTTCACGTGATACGGCGTCGTCTTCAGCGTCAGCGGGTTGCGGCTCACCAGTTCGACGACGGTGCGCTCGTCGTAGATGGCTTTCTTCTCGGCGGGATGGGTCTTCACATACGCCTCGATCTCGTCGCGCGAGACGCCCTTCGGCAGCAGGCTGCGTCCCGGCGGCATCGGCTCGCTGCCGATGAAGGGCTCGTTGTGATTCAACAGATCGAAGCGGCTGCCGTTGATCCAGAGGTAGTGCCTGGCTGCCTGCAGCTTCGGATCAGTGGCACCGGCCAGGCTGTTGTAGAGCGCGACGTTCTCCGGGTCGTTCTGACGCCAGAAGATGTTCTCGAGATCGCGGCAGGCCGCGATCATCTCGTCGACGACGCGCTTCTCCCGCGCGGACATCCCCGCGTAGGTGAACGGCATCTCCACCTTCTGAAAGCGCGCCATCCGTTGCGCGACGTCGGGCGCGACCTGGGAGGGATCGAGAGAGACAGCGGCGAGAACGAGGAACGCGAGCGTTTTCATGGGCGGCGATTCTAGCCCGCAAAAGGCTTTAACCACAGAGACACAGAGATCACAGAGTTTTTTCTCTGTGTCTCTGTGGTTAAAGCTCTCTTTGTTCCTACGTCCTTCTCGCCCGTAAGGAGCTCTCGAACTCCGCCGCCGACACCGGCTTGCTGTGCAGGAATCCCTGCACCACCTCGCAGTTCTCGCGCCTCAGAAACGCCAACTGCGCCTCGGTCTCGACGCCCTCGGCCACCACGCGCAGATTGAGGGCGCGCGCCATCGAGATCACGGCGGTGATGATGGCGCCGTCGTTCGTGCTGTCCGAAAGATCGCGCACGAAATTCTGGTCGATCTTCACCGTATCGATCGGGAAGCGCTTCAGGTAGCTCAGCGATGAATAGCCGGTGCCGAAGTCGTCGATGGAGATACGCACCCCCATCTGCCGCAGCCGTTTCATCACCGCCAGCGAGATATCGGCGTTCTGCATCGCCGTCGACTCCGTGATCTCGACGTCGAGCAACTCCGGCGGATAGTCGTGATCCGTCAGAATCTTCTCGATCATGGTGATCAGGTCGCGCTGTTGGAACTGCCGCGCCGAGAGGTTCACGGCTACGCGCAACGGTCCATGCTCGGCGTGCCAGGACTTCATTTGCTGAACAGCGGTGCGCATGACCCACTCGCCGATCGGCAGAATGAGCCCGCACTCCTCGGCGATGGGGATGAAGTCGTCGGGCGGCATCAGTCCTTTCTCCGGATGATTCCACCGGATCAGCGCCTCGGCGCCAACCACGCTGCCGGTGAGCAGGTTCGTCATCGGCTGGTAGTGGACGACGAACTCCTCCCGCTCGAAAGCGTGGTGGAGACTGCGCTCGATGAGCAGCCGTTCCGAGGTCTTCTCCATCGACGTCGCCGTGGCGAACTGGAAGTTGTTCCTCCCCGCTTCCTTGGCGCGGTACATCGCTCCGTCTGCGCGTCTGAGCAGCGTCTCGGCATCGAGTCCATCCTCGGGCGAACGGGCAATGCCGAGGCTCGTCGTGATGTACAGCTCGTGACCTTCGATCACCATCGGCTGGGCGATGGCATCGAGCAGCTTCTGGGCGACGATGGCGGAGCTGCCGGCCTCTTTGATGTCGGTGAGCAGGATCGTGAACTCGTCACCGCCCATGCGCGCCACCGTATCGTCCGCGCGAATGGAGAGGACGAGCCGCGTTGCCACTTCCTGCAGCAGCCCATCGCCGACGGTGTGGCCGAGGGAGTCGTTCACCAGCTTGAACTGATCGAGATCGAGGAACATCACCGCGGCCGCGGTGTGATGTCGCTTGGCGTGCGCCAGGGCGATGTCGATGCGGTCGCGGAAGAGCAGCCGGTTGGGCAGACCGGTCAGGGCGTCGTGGTACGCCTGATACTCCATCTGCTCCTGCGCCGTCTTCCGGTCGGTGATGTCGACGATCGTCCCCTCGAGAACGACGCCGTCGAGCAGGGTCATATTTTCGATGACCCAGACCGGCGTTCCGTCGCGGCGCCGCATTCTCACCTCGACGTTGGACAGAACGCCGTGTTCTCTGATCTGCGCCATCAGGCGATTCCTGTCCTCCTCGGAGTTGTAGAGCGAGTAGGCCGTCTGCGCCAGAAACTCTTCGCGGTCGCGATAGCCGAACATCCGCGCGATGGCATCGTTGCCGTCGAGGATGCGGCCGTCGATCGTGCTGCGGTAAACGCCGGCCAGGTTGCGCTCGAAGAGAAGCCGGTAGCGCTCCTCGCTGTCGCGCAGCTTCAGTTCGGCACCGCGCCGCTCCGTGACGTCGACGGCGATCACCAGGCGCGACCGCCGCCCACCGGAGATGAATTCGAAGGAGACGACCTCGGCGTCGAAGACATGGCCATTCCGCTTGCGGTGCTTGAACACGCGCGGCTCATTGCGATCTCGGCGCGCCGTGAGCGCGCTGCGCAGGTTGTCGAGCTCCTCCGGCGGACGGATATCCTCGATCGTCATCCGCAGGAATTCGTCCTTGCCGTAGCCGTAGTGCTGCACCGCCGCCTCGTTCACGGCGATGAACGCCAGCGTCTCGTAGTCGTAAACCCACATCGGCAGCGGATTGCCCTCGAACAGGGTCCGGTAGCGATGTTCGCCTTCGCGCAAGGCCTGTTCCGCGCGCCGCCGCTCGGTGACGTCGGTTGCCGCGTAGACAATGCCGACCGGGGTGTTGCTGTCGTCCCGCACGAATGAGGAGGTGGCAACGACGTCGATGCGCGCGCCGGCAGCGGTGCGCCAGGCCATGTTCTGCTCGAGCACGCCGAGGCTGTGGAGGAGCTGGCCGGTGGTGAGGTTCTCCTCGGGGGAAACAATGCTGCGGATATGTTTCCCGATCAGCGCCGAATCGGGATAGCCGAGCATCATCGATGCGGCGCGGTTGGCCACGCGGATCTTGCCATCGAGATCGACGACGATCACGGATCCTTTCATCGTCGCCAGGATTTGCCCCGCCGCGTACTCCGGCGTCAGCTCGGCGAGCCGGTAACGCCAGATGGCGTGGGTGGCAATGGCGATGAATGCCAGGATGGCGATGAAGCCGAGCGGGAGGATGTCGATGCCGATCGAGGGGAGAAACTCGATGCTCGAAAGCATGGCCACCGTGAAGGCCACTACCAGCGCCCGAGCCCGCTTCCGCTCCATCCCCTCGCTCGACCGTGCGGCACGCCAGAGCAGACGGATCGCCAGCACGAACATCCCCGCGAAGATCACGGCCCAGGAGATGTTGTAGGGCGATCCGACCGGGTAGTAGCCCCAGTCGAAGTGCCGTACGCCGAGGACGATGTAGGGCGTGGCCAGCTCCAGCAGCGAGATGGCGCCGCAGAACACCCAGCAGAAGAGGATGACGTTCCGCAGGGCGCGCCGGCGGCTGACATAGGCGGCAGCGAAGTGGAAGACGGCGGCAGGCAGAATGCTCGCGAACGCGCTTGCCACACGGGCGAAGGCGAGGGCGTACGCGGGGCTGTCGGAGCCGTACATCAGGGCGAAGCACCCCAGCCACCCGCTGGCTCCGACGGTGATGATGAAGAAGAGATAGGTGACCAGCGTCGCCCGCGCCCGCGCCAGGACGATCACGCCGAGCGCAAGGATGGCCGCCGCCGTGAATAGCGTGGCCGTCGCCAGCGAGCCGGCCGCAGATCCGAAAGCTAGCAGGAGAGTGACCGCCACACGATTGATGTGTCAGTTTAACCGGTTCGGACGGGAGCGCCGATGTCCTGATTGGCCTTTCGGAGGCCATGCTTGGCCTTTCGGAGGCAATGATTGGCCTTTCAGAGGCCATGCTTGGCCTTTCAGAGGCCATGATTGGCCTTTGGGAGGCCGTGATTGGCCTTTCAGAGGCCATGCTTGGCCTTTCGGAGGCAATGAATGACCTTTCGGAGGCAATGATTTGCCTTTCGGAGGCAATGATTTGCCTTTCAGAGGCAGTGATTTGCCCTTCGGAGGCAATGATTTGCCTTTCAGAGGCAATGATTTGCCTTTCAGAGGCAGTGATTTGCCTTTCAGAGGCAGTGATTTGCCTTTCAGAGGCAATCATTTGCCTTTCGGAGGCTGTGAACGGTCTTTCAGAACATAGCGAGCAGCCGCGTCGCCGCCAACACGGGCGTCAGCAGCCGGCGGCGCCGCCCTGGTAGACGATCTTCCATTTGCCGTTCGGACTACGCTTCAGGATCACGTAATCGTGACTTTCGTAGTATTCGTTGGTGGCGATGACCTCGTCCGTACCGTCTTCGTCGAGATCGATCGTATCGAAGAACTCCATCGTCGTTGTGCTGTTTTCACTCGCGTTCTGGCGGAAGTACCAGACGTACTCGGTCCGGTAGCCGCCGGCGTCATCGGCAAGCGCGATCAGGAAAAGACGCCGCGTACTACTGAATTCTTTGCCCTTCGCTTCGAACGAGCCGATGAGGTCCCACTTCCCATCCTGATTCAGGTCGGTGGCGAACACCTCGGACTTCTCAATCTTCTCGAGAAAAGCCGGGGGAACGCCCTTTTGGCGGAAGGCATCACGTGCCAGCGCCAATAACGCCTTCTTCTCCTCCGCTGTCGCCTCGTGGCGAACCACCTTGCGTGGCGGCACGTGCAGCGATCCGACGGCGATCCCCCAGTAGTCGGGGAGAGGTGGTGAGAGGCTCGCGGCCATCGATTCACAGCCGAGGTTCGCCTCTTCATCGACGGTGGCGGTGCCGACATCAGCGCCGCCGGCAAGGGCGCGGTACTTGAGACCGTGCCGGTAGTAACGCGCGACGAAGTCGTCCGCAGTCATCCCCTCGTCCTGCGTCGGATCGGCGAAGGAGAGTTTCCAGCAGCCGGCGCAGGGGCCAGGCTTCTTTGTCACCATCGTGATCGGCTCGATGGCCATGCCATCCTCTTCCCCCCTGACCAACGCAAAGAGAACTTGCGGTTGGGGAGTCATCGAGACGGTAGCGGCGAACAGCGCAGCGGCGAAATGAAGCATTATTTGACCCTCGTCAACACCCGCGTCCCCACCCTCACCAGGGCGTTCTCACGTTCAATCCCATGGCGCTTGTCGAGGACCGACTGGCGGATGACGCGCATCATCTGGTCGAACTGATCCTCGACGCGGTCGATCGCTTCGCGGGCGTCTTCGATGGCCCGTTGCATGTTCAGGATCACTTCGACGCCGGCCAGGTTCACGCCGAGGTCGCGGGTGAGCGCCAGGATCATCTCCAGCTTGCGGATCTCGCTCTCGCCATAGAGGCGCGTGTTGCCCTGGGTGCGGGCCGGCTTGATCAGCCCTTCCCGCTCGTAGAGGCGTAGCGTCTGGGGATGGATGTTGTACCTCTCGGCGATCACCGAGATCATTACGTATCCATCTGCGCGTCGGCGGGACATGGTGTTGGTTACTGGGTTGCTCGGTTACTGGGTTGCTTGAGTTGCTGGGCGCCTTAGCAACCCAGCAACTCAGCAACCCCAGCAACCGCTTTACTTGTGCTCGTCGACGACTTCGGCGTCGATCACATCATCCTTCGTATCGGCGGTCGCTGAACCGGCCGGCTCACTTGCTCCAGGTGCCGACCCCGCGCCGCTCGCAGCGTTTGCGGAGGCGTTCTGGTACATCACCTCGGCGAGCTTGTGCGACGCGCTCGTCAGCGACTCCGTGGCCTTCTTGATGTTGTCGCTTCCGCCCGTCTCCATCGCCTTGCGCGCCTCGGAAATGGCATTCTCGAGATTGGTCACATCCGAGCCCGAGATCTTGTCCCGGTTCTCGTTGAGCATCTTCTCGACCTGGTAGACGAGCGAGTCGAGCTGGTTCTTGGCCTCGATCTCCTCACGCCTCTGCTTATCTTCCTCGGCATGCGATTCGGCATCGTGGACCAGCTTCTCGACCTCGTCCTTCGACAGACCGGAGGTGCTGGTGATGGTGATCTTCTGCTCCTTGCCGGTGCCGGTGTCTTTCGCGGAGACGGTCATGATGCCGTTGGCGTCGATGTCGAAGGTGACCTCGATCTGGGGCATACCGCGCGGCGCGGGCGGAAGGCCGATCAGGTGGAAGACACCGAGGAGTTTGTTGTCTTTGGCGAAATCCCGCTCGCCCTGGAGGACCTTGATCTCGACCGAGGTCTGGTTGTCCGCCGCGGTGGAGAACGTCTCCATCTTGCGCGTCGGAATGGTGGTGTTGCGCTCGATCAGCTTCGTAGCCACGCCACCCAGCGTCTCGATGCCGAGGGAGAGCGGGGTAACGTCGAGAAGGACGACATCCTTGAGGCCTGCGTCGCCGGAGAGGACGCCGCCCTGCACGGCCGCGCCGACTGCTACGACTTCGTCCGGGTTGACGCCCTTGTGGGGCTCTTTTCCGAAGAAGTCCTGCACCATCTTCTGCACCATCGGGATGCGGGTCGAGCCGCCGACGAGGACGACTTCATCGATCTTCTTCGGATCGACGCCGGCGTCGCTGAGGGCCTGCTTGAGCGGTCCCATCGTCTTCTGCACGATGTCGCCGATGAGCTGCTCGAACTTGGCCCGGGTGAGCGACATGTTGAGATGCTTCGGCCCCGACTGATCGGCGGTGATGAAGGGCAGATTGAGGTCGGTGGACATGGTCGACGACAGCTCGATCTTTGCTTTCTCAGCCGCTTCTTTGAGACGCTGCAGAGCCATCTTGTCTTTCGACAGATCGATGCCCTGGTCCTTGCGGAACTCTTCGATGATCCAATCGATGAGGCGGTGATCGATGTTGTCGCCGCCGAGGTGCGTGTCGCCGTTGGTCGACTTCACTTCGACGACGCCGTCGCCGACCTCGAGGACGGAGATATCGAATGTACCGCCGCCGAAGTCATAGACGGCAATGGTCTCGTTCTTCTTCTTGTCCAGACCGTAGGCCAGCGCGGCAGCGGTCGGCTCGTTGACGAGCCGCTCAACCTTGAGGCCGGCGATCTCGCCCGCGTCCTTGGTCGCCTGGCGCTGGGAATCATTGAAGTAGGCCGGCACGGTGATGACCGCGCGGTCGACCTTTTCGCCGAGGTAGTCTTCGGCGGCCTGCTTCAGCTTCTGCAGGATCATGGCGGAGATCTCCGGAGGCGAGTAGAGCTTCCCATCGACTTCCACGCGCGCATCGCCGTTGGAGGCGCGGGTCACCTTGTAGGGGACCATCTTCATTTCTTCGCTGACTTCCTCGTATTTACGGCCCATGAACCGTTTGATCGAGAAGATCGTGTTCTCAGGGTTGGTAACGGCCTGGCGCTTGGCAACCTGACCGACCAGACGCTCGCCGTTGCGGGCGAAACCGACCACCGAGGGGGTGATGCGGCTTCCTTCGGCGTTGACGATGACTTTGGGCTCGTTGCCTTCCATGACCGCCACGACGGAGTTCGTCGTACCGAGGTCGATGCCGATGATTTTAGACATTATGTTTTTCTCCTACTGATACTTACCGCGACCTTAGCGCGATGCCATCAGATTCTGTGTGCCTTGAAACCTGAGCGTAGCACAGTGATATTCCTGATGCGGGGTCTCGCGGTTGGGAGGTCGCGCGGTCTCGGGGTTGTCGGTTCTCGGTTGTCGGGTTGGCCCTTCCAACCGAAAACCGATAACCGACAACTTCTCAGCTAGCGCCGCGAGACCGCGTAACCGCGCGACCCCGCAACCGCGTCACGCAATGCCCGTACCTCCCCTCGCGTTATCATCGCCGTCCAACGGAGGGTTCTCGATGCTTCCCAACTATTCTCAGCAGCAACCGGCGTGGATCTCGGCGAGCACGGCGGAGATGGAACAGCGGACACGGGCATTCGTCCGTGCGGTCTACGGATGGATGTTCGGCGGGCTCTTGCTTACGGCGTTCGCGGCGCTCTGGGTCGTTCTTTCACCGGCACTGCAGCAGATCGTCCTCGGCACGCCGATGGTCCGGTTCGGGTTGATGATCGTCGAGCTCGGCATCGTCTTCTGGCTGTCGTTCAAGATCCGGACGATGGCGCCGAGCACGGCTGCTGCGGCATTCCTCGTTTACTCGCTGCTCAACGGTCTGACCCTGAGCGTCATCTTCTGGGCCTACAAGATCCCCTCGATCGAGATGGCCTTCGTGACCGCGGCCGGGATGTTCGGCGCCATGTCGATCTACGGGTTAGTGACGAAGCGCGATCTGACGTCGGTGGGCTCGTTCTTCTTCATGGGCCTGATCGGCATCGTCATCTGCAGCGTGGTCAATCTGTTCATCCGGTCGGACGGCCTGTCGTTCGTGATCTCGCTCATTGGCGTCTTCGTCTTCCTCGGCCTGACGGCCTGGGACAACCAGAAACTGAAGGTCATGGCCACCGCCACCGGCCCGCAGCAGGAGAGCTTCGCCGTGATCGGCGCGTTGATGCTCTACCTCGATTTCATCAACCTGTTCCTCTTCCTGTTGCGGTTGTTCGGCGGACGGCGCAGATAGCGCCTCCGGCGCGTTGTCGGTTGTCAGTTATCGGTTGTTTGTATGGGCTCGACGCTGTGTTAGCGGCGAATGTTTGGCGCGTGGCAGTTCGGTGGCGAGACGCCAGCGCTTCGATCAACCAAACGCGCGAACCACCGACAACCGATAACCGACAACGCGCGAAGCGCTACGGCTGCTTCGCCTGGATCTCTTTCACCAGGCGCACGAGGACCATCGTCATCTCGTGGAGCGAATGGATGACGCCGACCTCGAATGCCGACGGTGGCTCGCCGGCGGCGCATGCGCAGAAGTTGCACGGACCGCCGCGGCCGCCATCATGTTGTTCGAGAGGATGCCCGCAGGCACAGGAGTCTTTTGCCAGTTGCATCCGCAAAGGATAGACGCATTCCCCCGCCCCCAGACAACCGAAAACCGATAATCGACAACGCCCCGCAGACGCTCAAATGGCGTCTGCAATGCGCCGCGCGATCAGCGAGTAGCCTTCATCGCTCGGATGGAAGCGGTCGAACGACAGCCGGTCATGATAGGCAAAGATGTCCGACGTCTGCACGATCACGATTCGCGGGTCGGAGGCGAAACGCTCGACCAGCAATGCGTTCCAGTTGTTGACGAAGGGCGTCAGCATCTTCCCGAACGGCGTGGTGATGAAGGGGTTGTAGAGTCCGATCACGAAGATCCGCGCGGATGGGTTCACTCCGCGGATCGTCCGAACGCTCCCCTGGAGGCGATCGAGCGTTTCCTTCATGGCGCGCTCCGGATCGCGCGGCTGCACGTTGCGCCAGTTGGCATCGCCCCAAAGGTCGTTCCCGCCGATGGAGACGATGACGACGTTCGACTGCGCCACGAGCGTCTGCACGTTGGCACTGGTGAGCTGCTGTTCCAGATCGCGCGTCCGGGCCCCGTTGACGGCGATGTTGACGATGTTCTTCGTGTCGACATGCCGGCGCCTGAGCTCATCGACCAGACGTCCGCCGATGCCGAGTCCGGACTCGTCGCCGGTCCCGCGCCCGAGGGAATCGCCGAGGATGATCGGCGCAACCTGCTTGTCCGGCGCCGATACCGCGACGCGCGACCCGGGCTGGATCGCAACGGAAGTACCGGTGTCGCCGCTCAGGAATGAGTAGAATCCAACGCCGAAGAAAATCACCGCCACGAGCGCGGCAGTGAGCGGCAGGTACCAGACGAGGAAACGGCGCATCTGATGAACGATAGCAGTTGTCTGAGAACTTTCACCACAGAGGCACAGAGAACACAGAGGCTCTGCTTTCTCTGTGATCTCTGTGTCTCTGTGGTGAAAGCCTTCGACCTGAAGGCGGGCCGGCGATGATCCCCACCCTCACCGCCACGAACCTGACCAAGATCATCGGCGACAAGACCATCGTCGATGACGTCTCGTTCGAGTTGCAGCGCGGCGAGATCTTCGGTTTCCTCGGGCCCAACGGCGCCGGGAAGACGACCACGATCCGGATGCTGGTGGGCCTCATCCGTCCGACAGCCGGCAGAGTGACCATTTGCGGATTCGATCAGCGCCGGCAGTTCGAGGACGCCATGCGCTGCGTCGGCTGCATCGTCGAGAACCCCGACCTCTACCGCTTCATGACCGGCCGCGAGAATCTGGAGCACTTCGCGCGGATGCTGCGCGTTTCCTGCAGCGAGATTGCCCGAGTCGCCGAGCTGGTGTCGCTGGCACACCGCCTCGACCAACGCGTCGGCACCTATTCTCTGGGAATGCGACAACGGCTCGGCATCGCCCAGGCGCTCCTCGGCGATCCGAAGCTGCTCATCCTCGACGAGCCGGCCAACGGCCTCGACCCCGCCGGCATCCGCGAGATCCGGGAGCTGCTCCGCCGCCTGGCGAACGAACGGCAGATGAGCATCTTCATCTCATCGCACCTGCTCGCCGAGATCGAACTGACCTGCGACCGCGTGGCCATCATTCACAAAGGCCGCATCCTCCGCGAAGGGACCGTCCGCGAACTGATCTCCAGCCGCCGCGAGATGGAACTGCGCGTCGACGACGTCGCCCGTGCCGGCGCCATCGCCACGGAACACAACCTCGCCTTCCGCACCGACACCGACCGCATCTGGATCGCCATCGAGGAGACGGATACGCCGCCGCTCATCGCCGCGCTGGTGCAATCGGGAGTCAACGTCTTCCACGCCCAGCGCCGGACCCAGTCGCTGGAGGATATGTTCCTCGAAGCAACGGGCGGCGAGAGTGTGGACTAGGCCGGCACGGCCGGCTGCGCTGGTTGCCCAAGGCTCGGCCACCGCCTTCGCTACATTGTTCTGCCGCGCAGACCCCCTTAGGGAAACTGCCGGCTTCCGGCTATCCTGACTGCGGGGAGAGACGTGACCGAGATTACGCCCACTGCGCCGGTTTTTACGGTCCGCTCATGACAGGTGTAGCGAGGAGCCACCTTCGAACGGCTTGGGAGCTCCTCGAGCATCATTGGGCAGCGTTCCTCCTCGCGCAACTCACGATCGTAGCGGCCTGGGTCGCTCTCGAAATCGCGGTCGTCGCGGCCCACCGGTCGGGCATTCCGGCGGTGGCCTTTTGGCCGCTCTGGTCGTGCCTGCACCTTGCGTTTTTCTGGGTCTTCTGCGGGCTCATGGCGGGCATTCACCGTATGGCCCTGCAGGCCGTTGACGGCGGTATCCCAACATTCGCAACCGCGGTCGGCAGCTTCAACCGGAGCAACACCTACCTCTTCACGTCGCTTCTCTACTGGGTGGCGGTGACCGGCGGCCTTGTCCTTGCCGTCGTTCCCGGCCTGGTAGTGGCGGTTACGTTCGCTCCATTCCGGTTTCTTCTCGTCGAAGGCACGCAGAATGGCCTGTCGTCGCTTCGTGAAGCAACATTGCTCTCGGCTTCGCATCGGTGGCGGATATTCCGCACGCTTTCTGTTTCTGCGGCGCTCAACCTCGGGGGCGCGGCCTTCCTCGGCGTCGGCCTCCTCGTGACGTTCCCACTCACTGTTCTGCTTCGCGCCAGCCAGTTTCGCGCCTTGCAAGACCTCTCACTACCCACGATACGATGCGCGCCGTGATCATCCCCCTCGTCCAGAACGAAACGCTGAAGATCCTTCGCCGCAAGCGGTTCGCGGTGGTGGCGGCGATTCTCTTCGCCATCATCGCGCTGGTGACCTATTCGCAGTACCGCAGGCTGCACGAACAGCGCAATCAGAACTGGCGCGCCGAGATCCAACAGCGGGTGGCGTCGATGCAGAACACGCTGCGGCGCGGACGGATCAACGAGACCTGGGCGCGGTCGATGCGGGCGGAGATCAACCGGCTGCAGTTCTATCTCGATCACGACATCGAGCCGAACAAGCCGACCGCGCCGATCTTCGTGCGCACCTTCGCCAACGTTGCGGGCTTTCTCCTGCTCCCCTTGCTGGTGGGCATCCTCGGCAGTGACATCGTCTCGGCCGAGAATGCCGAGGGGACGGACAAGCTGCTGCTGACGAGGCCTGTGCGGCGATGGAAGGTGCTGACGGCGAAACTGATCACGCTCTGGACCTTCGCCACGCTGACGCTCTTCACCGGCGCGGTGCTCGCATACTCCGTCTCCGCGCCGTTTCTGCCGCGAGGCGGATGGACGGCGCCGACGTTCACCGGCTTCTCCATCGGCACCGGCTCCTTTCAGATCGATGCCGTTCGCCAGCTCCCGCTGTGGAAAGACACGCTGATCGCCTACGGCCTGGAGTGGTTCGCGCTGCTGACGGTGGCCTGCATCGCCCTGCTGCTGTCGGTTCTCTTCAAATCGAGCGCCGCCGCCATCGGAACTATGCTGGCCTCGCTGATCGGCGGCACGATCCTGACCCGCATCAGCCCCGACTGGATCGCCGGCAAATACCTCTTTGTCAGCGCGCTCCCGCTGGCCGACTACTACACCGGCGAACCGCCTCCGTACGATGGGATGTCGATGCTCTTCTGCATCGGACTGCTCGGTGCGTGGGCGATCGTCGCCACGACGATTTCGTACGTGGTGTTCACACGAAGGGATGTATTCGGGTGATGCGCTGGCTGCCGATCACCATCGTTCTCCTTGCCGCGTGCAGTGGCGAAGCACCGACGACTGAAACGACCGACACGCGGATACCGCTCTCCGTCGAATACGTCCGCGAGGCGACGCTGAAGATCCACGCCAAGCCGGACGACGCCTCGCCCGTGGTCACGACCTACCAGCACGGCGAGTCCGTGTCCGTCCTTTCGCGGCGCCGTGCCTGGGCCGAGGTGCGCATCGCGGCAGGAAGCGGATGGGTCCACGGAGAAGAGCTGGCCGGCGCCGCCGAGGCGACGAAGGAAGCCGACAACACCAAGCCTCACTTCCTCCGCGCGCCCGAACCGGTCACCGAGCCCGGCGTGCACGGTAACATCGACCTGGAAGCCGACGTGAACACCGACGGCGTCGTGACCAACGTCCGCACCATCCGCAACACCACCGGCTCCGTATCACTCGAACAGCGCAACATCGCCGAGCTTCGCCGCGCGACGTTCTCCCCGGTGGTACGCCACGGACGGCGTGAGGCGTTCGTGTACGAGCATCGGGTGGAGTACTGAGGTTGCGCGGTCTCGGGGTGTTCGGTCGCAAGGTTCGCGTTTGTAAGTCGCAGAGTAGCGCCGCGAGACCGCGCAACCGCGAGACCCCGCAACCTCGCAGATCACGTCTCCCTGGCAGTAATCCACTTCTCTATACGCGGCGGTTCGTATTCACCGAGCTTGCGCAATAGCGCGGGAGGATCCGTATCGACGATAGCGATGGACCGAAACTGTGGGCGGACGAAGCCGACGTCGACGGCGCGGTCGAGGAACTCCAGGAGCAGACTGTAGAAGCCCTCGACGTCGAGAAAGCCGACCGGCTTGTGGTGGATGCCGAGCTGCGCCCACGTCCACACTTCGAAGATCTCCTCCAGCGTGCCGAGGCCGCCGGGAAGGGCGACGAAGGCGTCGGCCAGCGAGGCCATCTTCGCCTTGCGCTTGTGCATCGTCTCGACGATGTGGATCTCCGTCAGATTGCGATGCCCGACCTCGCGGTCCCACAGCGCGCGCGGGATCACGCCGATGGCCTTGCCGCCGTTCGCCAGCACCGCATCGGCGACCACACCCATCAGTCCGACGTGTCCGCCGCCGTAAACGAGCGCGATCCCTTCCTTCGCCAGCAGCACGCCAAACGAACGCGCTGCCGCCGCAAAGCGCGGATCGTTCCCCGCATTCGACCCACAGAAAACGCAGACGCTCCCGATCACAGCGCGCGGAATCCTGTCTCGCCGTCCGGAACCGGCTCGCGGTTACGGTCGAGCCGCGTTACCACCCACTGCTCCCCCCGCCGCTCGATCTCCGTCACCACCGACGCCCACATCCCATCGCTCGGATTCTCGCTCCACCGGAAGCGCATGCCGTTCGCCGGCGACAGCGCGCGCTCGCGAAGATGCGCCTCCGCCATCTCGATCAGTTCCGTCGGTCCCACGTGGTCACATGGCATGGGGACAGTTTAATAGTTGCTTGCTGAGTTGCTTGGTTGCTGCGTTGCTTGGTTGCTGCGTTGCTTGGTTGCGGGGTCTCGCGGTTGCGCGGTCTCGCAGCGCTGCGCCCACGGATCAAATCGGTATATTAGCCGCAGGGTTAGACCCGTCGGCCGCGACTCTCGCAAACCAACACCGCGAGACCCCGCAACCGCGAGACCCCGCAACCAAGCAACTCAGCAACCCTGCAACTGGAATTCAATCAAACGTCACACGTTACCCCCAAAACATGCCGCAGTTTCGATACGACATCCGCAACGTTGCCATCATCGCCCACGTCGACCATGGGAAAACCACGCTCGTCGACGCACTTCTCCGTCAGGCCGGCGCCGTACGCGCCAACCAGCAGATGGACGAGCGCGTCATGGACTCGAATGACCTCGAGAAAGAGCGCGGGATCACCATCCTGGCCAAGAACACGTCCATCCGCTATCTCGTCGACGAGCCCGACGCCCTCGGGCATCTCGTCCATCACGAGGCCACGCACACCGCCTCCGGCCACGACCTCCCGGCCGCCTTCATCCATCCGAACGAGGTGAAGATCAATATCGTCGACACCCCCGGCCACGCCGACTTCGGCGGCGAAGTGGAGCGCGTCCTGTCGATGGTCGACGGCGTCATCCTCCTCGTCGATGCCGCCGAGGGACCGATGCCGCAGACGCGGTTCGTGATGCGCAAGGCCCTCGGGTTGGGACTGCTGCCGATCGTCGTCATCAACAAGATCGATCGCCACGACGCGCGTCCGGTCGAAGTGGTCAACGAAGTCTTCGATCTGATGATCGAGCTCGGCGCCTCGGACGAGCAACTCGACTTCCCCATCCTCTACGCCATCGGCCGCCAGGGCATCGTGCGCACCAACCTCGAAGATACGACCGAGGACTGCCGGCCGCTGTTCGACGCCATCCTGAAACGTATCCCGCCGCCCCCCGGCTACGCCGACGCGCCGCTGCAGCTTCTCGTCTCCGCTATCGATTACAACGACTACGTCGGCCGCCTCGGCATCGGCCGCATCCAGCGCGGCAAGATCCGGCAGTCCGAGGATGTCATCCTCATCCTCCGCGACGGGACGCATAAAAAGGGACGCGTCACGAAACTGACCGCGTTCGAAGGATTGAAGCGCGAGGAGATCGAAGAAGCCTCCGCCGGCGAGATCGTGGCCATCGCCGGTTTCGCCGACGTCGAGATCGGCGAGACGTTCTCCTCGGCGGCCAACCCCGAGGCCCTCGAACCGATCGCCATCGACGAGCCGACGGTTTCGATGTTCTGGCTGGTCAACGACTCCCCGTTCGCCGGCACCGAAGGCAAATACGTCACCTCCCGCAACATTAAAGAGCGCCTCGACCGCGAGCTGCGCAAAGACGTGGCGTTGCGCGTCAAGGAAACCGACCTCCCCGACCGCTTCGAAGTCAGCGGACGCGGCGAGTTGCACCTCTCCATCCTCGCGGAGAACATGCGCCGCGAAGGCTTCGAGTTCGCCCTGTCGCGCCCGACGGTCATCCTCAAGGAGATCGACGGCCGCAAGAGCGAGCCTTACGAAGCGCTCGTCGTCGACATCGATGAAGCGCACGTCGGCGCGGTGATGGAGAAACTCCAGACCCGCCGCGGCGAGATGACCGACATGGTCAACCCCGGCTCCGGCCGCGTCCGCATCGAGTTCAAGATCCCCACCCGCGGCCTCTTCGGCATCCGCACCGAGTTCCTCACCGAAACGCGCGGCACAGGCCTGCTGTACCACACCTTCCTCGAATACGGCCCTTACCGCGGCGAGATCGCCGGCCGCAACCGCGGAGCACTGATCTCGAAGGAAGGCGGCGACACGACTGCCTACGCTATCGAGCCGCTCCAGGAGCGTACCGTCCTCTTCGTCTCCCCCGGCCTCAAGGTCTACGGCGGCCAGATCGTCGGCGAAAACTCCCGCGACGCCGACATGGTGGTCCAGGTCTGCCGCAAGAAGCACCTCACCAACATGCGCGCCTCCGGCTCCGACATGGCCGTCCAACTCACCCCGCCGAAGATCCTGACCCTCGAGCAATGCCTCGAGTGGATCGAGGACGACGAGCTGGTTGAGGTGACCCCCGAGTCGATCCGCATCCGCAAACGGATCCTCGATCACTCAATGCGGGTGGTGGCGCAGAAGAAGACGGCCGCGGGCAGCTCGTAGATATCTTCATCGCCCAGGTTGGTTCACGCGGAGGCGCGGAGACGCGGAGGGAGAAAGTCCGTTGGCGATTCTACGCAGGCCTTCCTTCAGCGTGATGCCGCCAAAATTGATGAGCAAGCCGACCGGTACGTTCATCAGACGAAGGTAGGTGAGGAGTTGCTTGCCGTGGACCGGGGCGAGCCTCTCAACGGACTTGATTTCGACCACCACACGCTCGTCTACCAGCAGGTCGACGCGGAAGGCGTTCTCGAAAACAAGCCCGTCGTAGGAAAAGCAAATTGGCTTTTGCCGTTCGACAGGAAGTCCGCGGACCACAAGCTCACGCTCCATGACGAGCTCATAGACCGACTCCAGCAGTCCCGGCCCAAGCTCCCGGTGAATCCTCACGGCGGAATCCACGATCAATCCCGTGATGTCATCGAGTTCATGCATGCCAGCCTCTCTCCGCGTCCTCCGCGCCTCCGCGTGAGCATCCCTCGGATCGAATGCGATCACTGAGGAATTCCACAGCGAGTGGAGAAATCCGGCCGAAAACTCCCAGGAATGGAAAATGGAACTACCAGGTGTGGAGCGGAATCACTTCTCGGCAATTGTCGTCAGTTGCGTGAGCACGTACTTCCAATGACCGTGCTGGCGCACGAAGACATCCGTCGACCGTTCCCTTGTCGTGAATGGCCGCCCCTGATAGGTGCCGGTGGTCACCGCGCGCGCTGTGACAATGGCAGTGTCTCCGTAGACCCGAACGCGCGTCTCGCCGAGCTCCATCGTCGAATGTGTCAGCGCACCGGACCTCACCACGTCCAGGAACGCCGACTTGGTGATGACATTGCCTTCCGGTCCGATGATCATCCAGTCATCATCAACGAGCGTTTCGAGTGACGCGGCATCCCCTTTGACCACGTTTCGTGCGAACAGTTGTTCCAGCGCGATCAGGTCCGCGGCTGCCGGTTCGTTTCCGATTGCCATGACATTTGCTCCGATGAGACAGGTAACCACCGTCAAAATAACATCAAGGTGAGTGCAGGGAAGGTATCTTGCGCACTCCTGGATCGACTACTGCCAGCACAGACTAGCGGCTCTTGGTTGATCTGGCGGTGCGCATCCCGCAGATGGAGGCCGTGGCGCGGAGAAGGTGGCGACGCGGGATGGGGCATTACGATCGCGCAAGTACCTGGTTCGGACTGGAGAGTCCGACCTACGTTTTCACCGCCCCGTCCCGGCCGGGATTCTTTTCTGCGCGCTGAATACGGTTCAAACGGCGCGCACCCTGGCTTCAACAGCTTGCCGGAACTGGCGGTTTGCCTCATCCGACACAAATAGCTGTGAGGGGAACAGGAAGGTGCCGTGCTCGTCGCTGAAAACCACCGGAACACCGCGCACAATCCGAAACGCCGAGACGTGTTCCCACGGCACACGGATATCGATGGCGGCGCCATGCCATTCGATACCCTCTTCCGAGATCACGCCCGACACCGCGCCATTCGTGGCGCGATCCCGTTTCCACGCGGTTCTGACCGCAAGCATCGGGACGATCACCGACGCGGCGAGCAGAAACAACCCCAGCGGGATCCGGCTGAGGTAATACAGCGGACGATCGAGAAATACCCGATACGCGGCGCCGGGGAGCGACGCGAGAACGAGCAATCCGAGCACAATCGCCGGCGCCCATCGCCACCCCGGATGCAGCAGCGCACGCTGAACGCGCAGAAAGTCACGCTTCTCAATCCGGCCGGCAAACGTGATCTGGTTCATGGAAACACGATACCGCCGTCTGGCCCCTTCACGGCCGGACCTTGCGTCTATGCGCCTCACTTCGGGCGCGATCTAGTGCAACGAAGGACCTACCGCGCCACCGGCGCGCTGAAGGTGACGTCGTCCTGAAAGATGACCCCGTTGCCCATGTCCCGGAAATTGTGGGGCGAGGGCATCGAGTGGCAGCCGGCGATGGTCTTGCCATCGTCTGTCTTCGTCTCGAACTGGTCGTCGCCGGTGAGGCGCATCGGCTGTTGGGAGCCGTTGAAGGCGGCATCGTAGATCTCGTTGTAGAGGGCGATCTTTCCCGGATGGCCCATCGGATCGTCGCCGAGCAGCAACTCCATCGCATGCAGGTTCCCGGCAGTGGCCAGCGCCTCGCGGTTCTTGGCACTGGCAAGATCCTCGGCACTGATCGGCACGTCCGAAAGGATGACGCGAATCTCGATCTTCTTCTTGTCGGACCGGCCCGGCATCGCGGTGGCGTAGACGTGCGTCAGTTTGATTATCTTGCCGTTGACGACCATCTTGCCGGTAACCGTGCCCGGATCTGCCGCGGAGACGGCCGGCGAAGAAAGAGTGAGGGCGAGCAGCATGGCGCAGCACATCTTCATGGAGTGCACCGTACACCCCAGGGGTAGCCGCGTACACACGGCGGGTTGACGCGTTTACACGGCTGGTTGACGCGTTCACACGACGGGTTGACGCGTTTACACGGTTGGTTGACGCGTTCACACGGCGTGTTGACGCGTACACACAGCATGTTGACGCGATTACACCACGTGTTGACGCGATTACACCACGTGCTGACGCGTTCACACGGCGTGTTGACGCGATTACACCACGTATTAACGCGTTCACACGGCGGTGCGCACGGTGAACCGCTCGGAGGCGCCGCTAACCACCAGGTGCGCACCGTGAACGGGACGGCGCAAGCGTGAATCGGGGAATCGCATGCTCGACCGGTCGGTCATCTCCTGGCAATCGCAGACGGTCCGCCACCCGCCCGGACCAATTCGCCACAACTCCCTAACCGCGCAACGACTTCCGGCGTATGCAGTCCGCATGAAGACCGCACGCACGGCCCTGCTCGCTCTCCTCGTCGCCGCCTCGACGTCCGCCCAGATGTTCCGGGGGAACTCCGCCCACACCGCCGTCTATTTGCTCGATTCGCCCGCGCATGAAGGGCGAAACCTGGTTGGATTGCAATGGCGGTTTGCCACCGAGGGGGATGGCATCTCGTCGCCGGTGGTGGTGGGGGATCGGGTCTATGCCGGGAGCGGCGACGGACATCTCTACGCCCTCGACCGGCTCACCGGGGCCACGGTCTGGACATTCGATGCACGCAGTGCCATCCACTCGTCACCGGCCGCGGAGAACGGACTCGTTTTCTTCGCCACGCGTGATGGATCGTTCGTGGCCGTCGACACCGCCAGCGGAAGACAGCGATGGCGCGTGGTGACGGGGCCCGACAAGCCGCTGCCGTGGGGACACGAGACGGGCGACTACTACATCGCCTCACCGGTTCTGGCCGGAAATGGCGTGGTGATCTTCGGCGCGGGCGATGGGAGCGTCAATGCGCTCGACGAGAAGACGGGGAAATCGATCTGGCGTACCGACATCGGCGAGCGAATCCGCTCGACGCCCGCGGTCGCCGAGGGGCTGGTGTTCGTCGGGACCGTTCAGGGGCGGCTGCACGCGCTGGCACTCAAGGACGGAGCGCCTCACTGGACATTCGACACCGAGGGGACGAAGCTCGATTCGTCGAAATATGGGTATGACCGGCGGACCATCCAATCGTCGCCGGCGGTAGCGAACGGGGTGGTCCATTTCGGCGCGCGCGACGGCTGGGTCTACGCGGTCGGAGCGAGCGACGGCAAAGAGCGCTGGCGGTACGACCACCACATATCCTGGATCATCAGCTCCCCTGCCGTGGCGGACGGCGTGGTCTACGACGCCAGCTCCGACGGCGCATTCGTGCAGGCATTGGATGCGACGAACGGAACGGAGCGCTGGCGGACGAAGACCGGGGCGCCGCTCTGGTCGTCGCCCGCGATCTGCGGCGGCGTCCTTTACATCGGTGACCACGCCGGGTTTCTGCGGGCAATCGACAGGACGACGGGAGCGGAGCTCTGGTTCTTTCGCAGCGCCGGCGACGTTCTCAGCTCGCCGGTCGTCTCCGGCGATCTGGTGATCTTCGCGTCGAGCGACGGGAGTATCTACGCGCTCCATGTCGGCGACGTCGCGGTCCGGCGTGCCTATTTCCCGAGCGAAGGAGAAGAGCAAACCGTCGACAAAATGCTGACCAACCGCAAGTACGAGAAGCTCGATCCCGCCGGTGTGGCGGCGTTCCTTCGCGACAGGACGGCGGACCGCGCGGCCAGCGTTATCGTATTCAATACCGATCCGCCGGCGGAGATCATCCCGCTGCTGCGCCCGTACCTCGACGCCGGCGGCAAAGTGGTCTGGACCGGCATCCCGCCGTCGCTCTGGCCACCCGATCCGAAGAGCGGCAAGCGCACCGGGCTCGATCAGCTCGACTACGAGGCGCCGGGGCGGATGTTCGGCGTCGACCATGGGCGCGCTCTCTTCGACAAACGCGGCGTGCGGGCAACAGCGATCGGACAACGCTGGGGCCTGACCGGCTACTGGCGCGGCACCTGGGGCGTGGCCCCCTCGGCGGTCACCGAGGTCCTCGGCCTGGACGAATGGGGCCTGGCGGCGGCGTGGGTGAAAACCTACGGCGGGCCGGAAGGGACGGGACTGGTGCGTGTTCCCGGCGACGATCCAGTCAAGCTGTACTTCGTCGCGGAGTACCGGCCTGCGACGCGGTAGGCTAAATGAGGGCTTGCAATTTTCAGTCGTGGCGAGAACCGGCACAGACAAGAGTGTCTGTGCCACATCGGTCTCCCGAGTGGCTCGCCTGTCACCTGTAGTAAGGGTTTCTTTCGGCTACGAGGCCGTAAACACAGCCAGTGCCTGGCGCCGTGATCGCGATCCGCGCACGACCGCGCCGCCGGCCAGAACGAGCTCGAAGTCGCCGTGCGTCAGCGGCCGGACTTCCTGCACCGCGGCGCGGCGGACGATCGCGGAACGATGCACGCGCAGGAACCCCGCACCGTCGATCAGCTTCTCGATCTCGCCGATCTTTTCGCGCGCGGTGTAGCTCCGCGTCGCCGTGTGCACGAGCACGTAGTTGTCTTCCGCCTCGATCCACTGAATCTCTTCGAACGGAACGACGATGACCCGCGCACGGTCGCGGATGGTGATCGATGCATGACGCTCCGGCGTCACTTTCGGTGAGGCAATCCGGTGACCAATGGCGACAACCGCGGCGTAGGCAAGCATGGCCGGTACCGAATAGAACGCCAGTCCGACGACGAGGTTCCGCGCAAACGGCGCCACGCCGCGCCATAGCAGAGGCAGCCGTATGACGACGTTCGAGAGGATGACGAACGCGGCCCCGAAGGCGGCGTGAATAACGATGTTGCGGCGCGACGTCACCGTCCAGCGCTCCGCGGACCGGAGGATCCACGGCGTCGCCAGAGCCCACAAAGGAATGATGGCGACATCAGCGAGCGCCTCGGGGACAAAGCGGTCCATCCTGCCGATCGCAGCTAACCGCACCGCCACCAGTCCAACCGCGACGATGGCGATCAGAAGCCAAGACATGGCGATCTGAAGCGGACGAGGGAGGCGCGCAAATGCGGGAGCGATCGTCTGCACGGGGAGATGATAGAGGTAACCGCGATCTTCTGAGCTTGCGTTGCTCTAGCCTTCCGTGCCTTTTCCTGCATAGGCATCCAGATGCTGATCCAGCCATGTGATCGCTGCGTAGGCGGACAGCCATTTGCCTGCATCGTCAAACATTTGCTCATACCACACGATGCGATCCAAAACTGTCGGCGCGTGGGAGGTAAGTGTCGTATGACGGTATCCATCGGCCCTTGGAGTCATTGAGTCCGCGCAAAACCAATCACCTACGATCAACACATTGCCGCCGAGCGCAGACTCGTCAAAAATGACTCTGACGGCCGCTGACGATTGATGCATGCTTGCCAGGAATGACTGAAGAATCTCGATGCGCGCTGCAATCGCCACCGATGTGAGGTGAGGGAGGCTGGGATACAAAACGAGATCACAGCCAAACTGTGTGGCTTGTTGTTCGAGCAATTGTCTTTCTTTACTGAGTGCCTTCTTTTTGGGCATATCAATTGCGCGCCACGGCTCACCATCGTAGCGGCGTTTCCAGATCTCACCGTTCGGGCTAGCCGGCAGGCTGAATGATCCGAAAGCTGCTCGGTGTCTTAGACGTCGATGCTGAACACCACGCTCAGGTTGTTGGGGATGTTGTGGGACAGCGAGCCGCTCCAGCTCCTGGCAGTGGCCAATGATGGCGGCGGTGCGGCTATCGGTGTAGTCGGCAAACTCGTATACCCCGATGCCAGGGCGTCCTTCAACAAGACCATTGATGCGTTCGCGCGTCAGTCGAGGCAGGAGGTCGTCCATGTGTTTACCGACCTCTGCATGGAGCGCCCCAGCCATTCCATCCGGCATCGGCCCAAGGCTTAGCGGCAGGACAGGAACATTGCGTCCAACAGCAAAGCCGATCTCGTGGTTCACCCACGGGCTCTGCACGGAGCGATTTGTGAGCAGCGGCAGGAAGAGATGCGAATGTGCAATGTGCTTCTTTGTCAGTTCGACGAACGGCCACCCGCCGGGATTGTCCTGGTCCCAGACCGGTTGAAGGTCGAGATCGCGCAACCGCGACACGATTCTCGATGCATCCGGGCGGTCCTCATCGGCATAGCTGACAAACACGCGGTACGGGTATTTGGTCAGATCCATCGTCTTCTCGTTTTCACCATTTCGCACGCGGGCGGTAGCCACGATCCCTCATGTCTACCGAGACCTCAGCCTCCAACATTCGATGCGTTCGCGTCAACGTTGGGGGATGCATCCGGAGGTCTCGAAATCGGAAGAAACAGGACTCGAATGTCAGGACGTGTGAGCACTCGATACTCCCATAGGAGCAGGACAAAGAAGGGGATTGTTGCGATGGGTAACCAGAATGACGGAATCGCGGCGACATGCTGGCCGAACAGGTTGAAATCCACCGGCATCTTGTTGAACAGCGCGAGCGCGGCGATGACGGGACTCAAAATGAGACCGAGCCATAGCAAACAAAGGGCGATGGTACGCCACAGAGCTGAATAGGAGCGGAGACCGAAGAAGATCGGAATGCCAAGAATGCCCGTGTCGATTGAGAACTGGCCGTGTCGAAACGCCATCAGAATTTGAATCAAAGTACCGATGCCGCCCAGCAGGAAAACGACCGAGACAACGGTAAGAGCTATAGGTGTTTTGCGTACATCACGCATGATGTCCGCAATATACGCTGATTCCGCTCGTGATGTCCCCATCCGCGTCACATCTGCGTCATCTGCGGATCAGGGTTTGACGTTCGGGTTCAGGCAGACGACCGGCGTTTCGGAATCGAGCGTGTTCAGGTGCGCCAGCAGACGGGCCCGCACCTCGGCAGGCGTACCAGAGGAGTCGAGCGTGAGGAGCTCGCAGGCGCGGCGGAGTTGGTCAGGGCTCGTGGCCGGATTCTGCGCAAACCGTAATGCCTCAGGGACCAAGGGCATGAGACGGGAATTCTAGTTCACGCGGAGACGCGGAGGAGGAGTCCCCGCGGCTACAATCCCCCGCCCGTGTTCACGTTGATCATTACTCTCGTCCTGGCGGCGGTCCTTCCCGCGAACGTCACCGCATTCCGCATCCTCGTACGCGTGCATCCGCGCAGGCGGGCGGTCGTGATCGCGCTGATCGTGATCGGCAACGCGATGTGGCTCTTTTTGCCCATTCAAAATGCGCGGACCGATCTCTCGCGCTTCATCCGCGCGACGCTCGGACCGCCTTGGTTCGCTTGGACCTGTTTCGCCATCCTCTACGCGGCGTTTGCGCTGCTGCTGGCGATTCCGTGGCTGGCGTTGCGGAGGCGGGTCACGTTCGCGCGGTTTGCGCAGTGGCCGTCGCGGCTCCTTCTGTGGGCGACGCTGTTCGCGCTGGTCATCGGCGTCTGGAACGCTCTCGTCCCGCTGCGCATCGAGCGCGTCCCGGTGACGCTGGACGCGCTACCGAGGGAGCTGGACGGCTTTCGTATCGCCTTGATCTCCGACTTGCATACGGGGCTCTATTCAAGAACCTCGCGGCTGGAGACGATCTTCGCCACGGCGGGGGCGCAGAAGCCGGACGTCATTCTCCTGGCCGGCGACAACATCGATGACGATCCGATCTTCACGACGAAGTTGCTCGCCGCCACGCACGTGCTCGACGCGCGCGTGCCGTTGATCGCGGTGCTCGGCAATCATGAGATGTACGGGCAGCCGTACGAGGTGATCGACCGGCTGCGCGGCAGCCGGATCCGATTGCTTGTCAATGAAGGGGCAGCCGTGAAGAACGTCTGGATCGCAGGCATATCCGACTTCGCCGCACGGACGCCGAAGCTCGCACCGGACGTCGGCGCGGCGTTGCGCGGGCGGCCGCCGGGCGCGTTTCCTATCCTTCTCGCGCATCAGCCGAGAGCATTCCCCGAGGGGATGAAGCGCAACCTGCCGTTGACGTTGTGCGGGCACTCGCACGGAGGGCAATGCGCAATACGGCCGCTCGGCTGGTCGCTGTCGGGCCTCTTTCTTCCCTACCACATGGGGTTGTATCGGCGCGGGGCGTCGCAGCTCTACGTTAATACCGGGACGGGCTACTGGCTGCTGCCGTGGCGGTTCGGGATCGGGATCTCGCCGGAGATTACGGTGATCGAGCTGCGGCGGCACTGAACAGCCGTTGCCTCACCGTACCTGGGAACCTACATTGAGTTCTTCCGGCAGGGCCGTATTTTGAGAAAGCGCAAGGAGGAAGTGTATGCGTGCAACGTATGTCCTGGTAGGTCTTTTGGTTCTTTCAGCGGGAGCGGTGACGGGGGCGGAACCGGCCAAGAAGGCGGCGAAGGCGGCGAAGGCGCCCAGCGACGCGGAGCTCATCGCCAGCGCGATGAAAGCCGCGCCGGCGAGCGTGGCGAAGGGCGCGACGATTGTCACGATGGAGGCCGACGGTTCGATGCGCACCCTTCGCACGGGAACGAACGGCTTCACCTGCATGCCGGATAACCCCGAGACTCCCGGCCCCGATCCGATGTGCTGGGATGCCGGTTCGGGAGCTTGGATCCACGCATGGATGAACCACGAGACTCCCCCCGCGGGCAAGATCGGGCTCATGTACATGCTCGCCGGCGGCACCGACGCCAGCAATACGGATCCATACGCGACAAAACCGACGGCCACCAATCACTGGATCAAGACCGGGCCTCACGTCATGATCGTAGGCGCCGACCCGTCGTTCTACGACGCCTATCCGAAGGCCGCCGATCCCGACACCGCGGTCCCGTATGTCATGTGGGCCGGGACGCCCTATCAACACCTGATGGCCCCTGTTAAGTAAATGAGAAAACGCCAGCGCTCCGTGATGCGTTCATCCGGAGCGCTGGCGTCTCGCCGATTCATCCGCAGATGATCTCACCGCGGCACCAGACGCCGCTGTGCGTCCGCATCGAGCGAGGCCTTCACCTCGGCGTCGCCCTCGTGCGGCTGATCCTGGGGATGGGCGAGGTAGTAGCCTTGCAGAAGATCGACGCCGAGGTCGCGGCACCATTCGTATTCCTCGACGGTCTCGATCCCCTCTGCCAGAGTCTTCGCGCCGATTTTACCGCCGAGCTCCACCAGCATCTTCACCAGATCCTGCTTGATCGGCTCGTCGGCGAGAGTCGAGACCAGGCCCTTGGTGATCTTGAGATAGTCGGGCGAAAGGGCGGCGATCGCTTCCAGCGAGGCGTAGCCGGAGCCGGCATCGTCGATGGCCACCTCGATCCCCTTGTCGCGGAACTCGTCGAGCAGTCTCCGAAAGACCGCATAGTCCTCGATGGCTGCGCGCTCGGTCAGCTCGAAGACGAAGTTTCCGCGGTGCTCGGAGAAGAACGTCACCATCTCGTGGATGCGGAACTCCGACTCTTCGAACATCTCCGCCTCGAGATTGAGCAGGAACTTCCGTCCGTTGAGGGCGAAGGAGCGAAGGCGTTTGAGTGCTTGTTCGAGAGCGACGGTCTCCAGCGCCCAGGCCAGATTGGCCTCGCGCGCGAAGGCGAAGAGCATGTCGGAGTTGCGGAACGATGAATGCGGCGCGCCGCGTGTCAGTACCTCGTAGCCGAAGACCGTCCCCTCCTGCGCCCAGACGATGGGCTGGAAGAGCGTGGTCACCTTCTTGCGCCGGATGATGTCGCGCAGCTCGCGCGTCAACTGCTTCTTCCGCTGCTGCTCGGCGTCGCGAACGGCGTCGCCGGCGGTCTGCATCCCCTGATAGACCTGCCTCTCCAGACGGATCTGCGGGCGGTAGTCGATGCGCGCGGCGCCTACGAAGAATCCGATCTGCCCCTGCTGCATGTTGGGAAAGCGTTCGCGCATGGCCGCGATGAGCCGTTCGCGGACGTCGTTGGCCATCAGGTCGAAGGCCGCTTCCTGCCGCAGATCGCTGCCGCGTGATTCGAAGAAGATGTAGAAACTCGAACCGCCGACCAGGTTCGCCGCGACCAGCGCCTTCGGAAACCGGGCCCGGGCCTCGGCGGCCACCGCTTCGCCGGCACATCGCAGGAACTCGTCGAAAAAGGCCCAGCCATACTCCGCCTCGATCGCCTCGAACTGTTCGATGTCGACGTAAACGATGCCGATCTCGCTCTGTTCGATGAGCATCTCCTTGAGACGGCTCAGCACCATCGGCACGGTTGGCAGACCGCTGGCGCGGTCGAAGAGCATGCTCTCTGACCGCGGGACCTCGTCTTCGGAAAGCGGCTGGCGATGCTTTCGATGGAGCAGCGCGTCGATTCGCTTGACCACTTCGTCGCGGTTGAATGGCTTGACGAGATAGTCATCCGCACCAAGCTGCAGCCCGGTCAACCGGTCCTTGACGTCGCCGCGGCCGGTGACGAGCACGACGGCGATCCGCGAGGTCCGCTGCACCGCCTTGAGCGCCTGGCAGACTTCCCACCCGCTGCGCTTCGGCATCATGACGTCGAGCAGGACGACGTCAGGCAGGCGCGACTGTGCGATGGCCAGAGCCTGCTCCCCATCGCGCGCCGTCAGCACCTCGCAATCGAGTGGACGAACGTACAGGGTCAGCAGGCGTTGGACATCTTCGTCATCGTCCGCAATCAGCAGGACCGGACGTTCTGGCATTCGGGCAATGATATTGCGTGAACCTTGCCATGCCGTTGCGGGGCCTCGCGGTCTCGCGGTGGGGGTTGCTGGGTTGCTGGGTTGCTGAATGGGCAGGTCTCACCATGCAACCCAGCAACCTTGCAACCCAACACCCCGAAACCGCGAGACCGCGAAACCCCGTTAACGAAACCGCGAGACCCCGCAACCCCGCACTGTGCTAAGTTCCCACGCCGCAGTTCATCAGGAGAATCATGATCAAATTCGGAACCTCGGGCTGGCGCGGCATCATCGGAGAGGACTTCACGTTTGACAACGTCCGGATCGCCAGCCAGGGAATTGCCAACTATTTGAAAAAATCGAATCAGAAGGGACGCGGCGTCGTGATCGCCTACGACACCCGTTTCCTCTCCGAGAAATTCGCCTCGGAAGCGGCGCGCATCCTGGCTTTCAACGACATCCAGGCCTACCTCTGCACGCGCGACGTTCCCACGCCCTGCGCATCGTTCGAAACGGTTCGCCGCAAAGCGATGGGGGCGATCAATTTCACCGCCTCCCACAATCCGCCCGAATACAACGGCCTGAAGTTCTCGACTTCGAACGGCGCGCCGGCGCTGCCGGAGATCACGAAGCAGATCGAGGAAGAGATCAACATCGTGGCCGCGACCGGCGAGCGGGTCGATGTCTACGAGAAAGCCGAGCTGATCGAGGAGATCGATCCGAAGGACCGCTATCTCAACGAGCTGAAAACGAAAGTCGACGTCGATACCATTCGCAAGAGCGGGCTGCGCATCGCCATCGATTCGCTCTTCGGCACCTCACGCGACTACCTCGACTACTTCCTTCTCGAGTCGGGTGTGGAGGTGAAGATCATCCACAACTACCGCGACCCCTACTTCGGCGGGTTCTCCCCCGAGTGCAACGAGAAGAATCTCACCGAGCTGCGCAAGGTCGTGACCGACGAAGGCTTCGACCTCGGCCTGGCCACGGACGGCGACGCCGACCGCTTCGGCATCATCGACGACCGCAACCGCTTCGTCTCCCCGAACGTCATCCTCTCGCTCCTGGCAATCTACCTGAAGCGCGAGCGCAAGATCCCCGGCGGCCTGGCGCGCTCCGTGGCCACGACGCATCTCATGGACGCCATCGCCCGCAAGCTCGACATCGAGCTGCACGAAACCCCGGTCGGCTTCAAATACATCGGCGAGCTGATTCTCGCCGACAAGATCGCCATGGGAGGCGAGGAGAGCGCCGGCATGTCGATGTACCGGCATCTGCCCGAGAAAGACGGCATCCTGGCCTGCCTCCTGGTCGCCGAGATGGTGGCGCACACCGGCAAGAAATTGAATCAACTCATCGAGGAGATGTACCAGGAATTCGGCTCTTTCTATTCGAAGCGGATCGACATGAAGCTGACGCCGCAGCTCAAGGACTCGCTGGCCGCCAAACTGGCCAATCCGCCGGCTTCGATCGACCACTTCGTGGTGCGCCAGGTGAACAAGACCGACGGGGTGAAGCTGATCTTCGACGACAACGCCTGGCTGCTCTTCCGCCTGTCAGGGACGGAGCCGGTGGCACGCATCTACGCCGAGGCGTGTAGTCCGAAGGACCTGAAACAGGTTCTGGATGCGGGGAAGAAGTGGGCGTTGTCGTGATGCACCGGTCCCATCCTGCAAGAGGTCCCATCCTGCCGGTGAGCGTAGCGAACCAAGGCAGGATCTCCGGTGATACCGCGCGGGCGTCAGGCAATCGTGCGATTCCACCGGAGATCCTGCCTGTTTCGCTTCGCTCAACGGCAGGATTGGGTTGAGTGAAATGAACTACCCCTTCGAAAAGCACTTCCTCGTCTGCGTCGGCGGCCGCTGCGGCAACCCTGACCGCGGCATCGAGCGTGGAGAGTTCATCCATGCGGAGCTGAAGGGGCACAACAAGAAGATGGGGCGCAAGCCGCTGGTGCGCGTCTGCACCGTGTCGTGCCTCGACCTCTGCGACCACGGACCGAACATGATCGTCGACGGGGTGGTCTATTCGCATCTGACGCGCGAGACGGCCCGCGAGGTTTACGCCGGGGTGATGGGCGACGGTCCCCGCCGCGATGATCTGCAGTTGCGCGAGGACGAATTCCGCGGCGGCGGAAGCGCGGCGGTGAAGAAGTAGCTGGTGACGCTTGCGCTGCTGGGTGTGACTTCAAAGGCTTTAACCACAGAGGCACAGAGGTCACAGAGAAAAACCTCTGTGTTCTCTGTGCCTCTGTGGTTAAAGCCTTCCGACAACATCTACGTTTCGTAGATCATGATGAACCGCCGCTGAGAGCGGCGGCTGCCCACGCGCGGTCCGCAAGCGCCGCTTCGCTACAATCGCAGCACGTGGCCAGGAAAGCAGCGGTCTTTTCGTGCAGCGAGTGCGGCAGCCAGTCGCCGAAGTGGCTGGGGCGCTGTCCGGATTGCAATGCGTGGAACTCGTACGGCGAGGAGCAGCTTGCACCGGTCCTGACGGCGTCCGGCGCGGTGCCAGTGTCGATTGCTGCAATCGACGGCGACACCGCGCCGCGGATCTCGACCGACATCGCCGGGCTCGACCGCGTTCTCGGCGGCGGTCTCGTCTTCGGCGGGGTCACACTCGTCGGCGGCGAACCCGGCATTGGCAAGTCGACGTTGCTCCTGCAGGCCGCCGAGCGGCTGGCTCGCGACGGAATCGTCCTCTACGTCTCCGGCGAAGAATCGCCGCGCCAGATCGCCATCCGGGCGCGGCGGCTGGGGACGACCAGCGAGAACATCCGTCTCTTCGCCGAGACCTCGGTGGAGCGGATCATCGCCGTGACGGAGTCGATGAAACCGGTGGCTGTGATCGTCGACTCGATCCAGACCGTCCACACCTCGGCCAGCGCCTCGACTCCCGGCTCTGTCGGCCAGGTGCGCGATTCCGCGGGACTGCTGATGACGGCGGCCAAGCGCCTCAACATCCCCATCTTCCTCATCGGCCACATCACGAAGGAAGGAACGATCGCCGGGCCGAAGTCGCTGGAGCACATCGTCGATACCGTCCTCTACTTCGAGGGGGAGAAGTTTCAGAACTATCGCGTGGTCCGTGCCTACAAGAACCGCTTCGGCCCTGCCAACGAGGTGGCCATCTTCGAGATGCACGACGACGGCCTCCAGGAGGTTCCGAATCCCTCGGCGGCGCTGATCTCGCAGCGAAGCACCGCCGCCGGATCGGCCATCGTGGCGGCGCTCGAAGGAACGAGACCGCTGCTCATCGAAGTTCAGGCTCTCGTCTCGGCTACCCACTTTCCCTCTCCAAAGCGTATGGCCATCGGCATGGACGCCAACCGCGTATCGCTGCTGCTGGCCGTGCTGGAGAAGAAGAACGGCGGCAATTTCCTGCTGAGCGACGTCTACGCGAACCTCGCCGGCGGTCTGCAGATCGACGAGCCGGCCATCGACCTGGGCGTGGTGGCGGCGCTGATCTCCTCGCAGCGCAATGTACCGATCGCGCACGACGTGGTGGTCTTTGGCGAGGTCGGCCTGCTCGGCGAGATCCGCAGCGTCTCGCAGGCAGACCTGCGCGCTCGCGAAGCGGCGGCGCTGGGATTCCGGCGCGTCATCATGCCGCAGTCGAACGCCGCGGAGATCCGCGCCGATGTCGATGTCTGCGGGGTCCGCCGCGTGGATGAATTCGCTGACGTGCTCTTCCGTAAGCAGTAGTTTCTTTACACTTCCGCCGAAATTATTTACACTCCAGGCCGTTCCATCGGACCCGATGAATCCTCTTCGAGCTCGCTGTGTGTGGGTCGGCGCGATCGGCGTGCTGGGCAGCGCCATGCTCTTCACTCTCACCGGTTGCGCCTCGCTCGGCTCCGGCCAGACCGCGCAGGCGGCCCCTTCCGTCAACGCTGCGTCGCTCCCCTCCGAGGATGACGACTGGAGCCAGCTCAAGGCGCAGATGCGCATCGACCTCAACCGCTACAACAGCCGCGAGATCGCCCGCACGTCCATCGCCACGCCCCCCGCGGTCAGCGCCCAAACGCGTGATCGTGAGTTCACCCAACGCGCCCAGGCGCTGTTCGCTCCCCTCTCGCGGATGCCGTTGCGGCTGCCCGTGGTCGGTGTCCGCTCCGCCAATCTCGACGATAGCTGGCATGCGCCCCGCGACGGTGGCGCGCGCGTTCACAAGGGAATCGACATCTTTGCTCCCAAGGGCACCGAGGTCGTGGCGGTCGTCGACGGCGTGATCAGCTTCATCGGCGATCAGAAGCTTGGCGGGCATTGCATCTGGCTGACCACCGAAAACGGCGCATCGTTCTATTACGCGCATCTCGACCGCTGGGCGGCCGGGCTGTACGAAGGGATGGAAGTGCAGGCCGGCGATCTGATCGGCTATGTCGGCAACACCGGCAACGCTAAGTACACGCCGTCACACCTCCACTTCGCCATCAACGAGAACGACGAGATGGTGAACCCCTACCCGCTGCTGACCCACGCCGCGCCGACGCTTCACGCCAAGGTGCATACGACGCTGAGCGGCGGACCGGTCGCGACCCGGTAAGCGAATTCAAACGTTGTCGCCGGTGGCCGGATCCCGCCACCCCAACTGCAACTCCCGCATCGGTGCTCGCACAAACTCCCGCCCGAGGTATCGCGGATGGGGCACGGTCAGTGATCGGGTACGGACCAGGTTCGCGCTGTGAAGGATGAGGTCGACGTCGATGACGCGCGGGGCGTTGCGGGTGGTGCGGCGGCGGCCGAGGCGGGTCTCGATTGCGTGCAATGCTTCGAGCAGAGGCCGCGGCTGAAGGTCGGTGTAACCGGCCACGACGGCGTTCAGATACTTCGGTGGCGGCGCGTCCACCGGGTCCGTCTCGATGAAGGTGCTTACGCGGACGACGTGAATGACGTGCCGTAGCTCACGGATGGCGCGGCGGAGAAACAGCGCACGGTCGCCGAGGTTCGAGCCCAAGGCGATCAGAACCGACGACGACACGTCACTCCTCGCTGATGTCGATCTCGTCCGACAGCTCGTTGACATCGTCCACGGCACGCGGGAAGTACGTTTTGAGCTGGTGCCCGGCCGCGGTGATCGCCTCGACGATGCCTTCGGTGAACTCGCCATTTCTGAAACGGATGGTTAGCTTCGCCGCGATCTCATCCCAGAATCCTGCCGGAACCTTTTCATCGATCCCCTTGTCGCCGAGGATCACGAAGCTGCGCTCCTCGGAGGCGACGAAGAGAAGCACGCCGTTGCGAAGCGCGGTCTTGGTCATGCCGAGGCGTTCGAACGTCCGCTCCGCGACGAAGCGGATATCGCCACCGCCCACTTTGCGCTGGATGTGAATGCGGATCTCGCCGGATGTCTCACCTTCCGCGGATCCGATCGCCGCAACGATGCGCGGCTGATCGAGCAGGGCCAGGAACTCTTTCTGATTCACCATCCACCTCCCGCGCCGCCGCCACCGAAGGAACTGCCGCCGCCGCCCCACGAACCGCCGGTGCCCCAGCCTCCACCGCTACTTCCGCCGCCGCCGAAGGTCGTACCTCCCCCTCCTCCGCCGAGGAAGAACATCGGCCAGAAGCAGCCGCCGCATCCGCCGCTCCGCCGCCCTCGAGACAACAGCGGAACCAGGACGAAGAAGATAAACAGGAAGAAGAGGATGCCGAAGATTCTGTCGACTCCGCCTGAGCGCCGTGACCGCGCCACGGGCTGCCTCGGCGACGATGTCGCGCCCACCGCGGTCGGATCGATCTTGCCGACGATCTGATCGATCGCGGCGTTCAGTCCGCCGGCATAGTCTCCGGCGCGGAAGTACGGCGGAACCGTCTCATGGAGTACATCGGATGAGAACGCATCGGTGATGACCGGCTCCAGGCTGTAGCCGGTCTGAATCCGCGTCTTGTGCTCCTTCAGGAACACGAAAAACATCACCGCTTTGTCGTTTTTGATCTTCCAGACGTTGGCTACCTTGTTCGTGTAGCCGAGGTCGTCTTCGCCTTCCAGCGAAGGGAAGATCATGATCAGGAACTGAACGCTGGTCTTCTTGTAGAGACCTTCCAGTTTCTCGTTGAGCTGCTGGACCTCCGAGGCACTGAGAGTGTTCGTGCCGTAGTCGTTCACCCACTGCGTCGGCTTCGGCGGGATGTCGAGCGCGAGCGCAGCCGAGGCGAGAAGCGCGATCATGAGGAACACAATTACCGTGCGGCGAACGTTCACGAATCTCATATTGATGGCCGTGGCGAGGAGCGCGTTGGGCCGGCAGGCACAGCGTCGGGATCGATCTTCGCGACCACCCGATCGACCGCAGCGCTTAGTCCGTCGGCGTACCTGCCTCCTCGAAAGTACGGAGGAATCGTCGAATTGAGTATGTCGTAGGAGAACGCATCCGTGATGACCGCCTCGAGGCCGTAGCCGACCCGAATCCTCGTCTTCCGCTCTTTTATGAACACGAAGAGGATCATGGCCTTGTCGTCTTTGACTTTCCACTGATCGGCGACGCGCTTGGTGTAGCCAATGTCGTCTTCCCCTTCGAGTGAAGGGAAAATCATGACGAGGAACTGCACACCGGTGCGTTTGTAGAGGCCTTCGAGCTTCTCGTTGAGCTGCCGCACCTCGGCGTCGCTGAGGATGTGGGTGCCGTAGTCGTTCACCCACTGCGCCGGCTTGGGCGGGATGTCGAGCGCCAGTGCTGCCGAGGCGAGAAGCGCGATCGCGACGAACGCGATCGCGCTACGGCGGATGTTCATCGAGTTCCCGTGGCCGGGGCCGTTGTTGATGGTGCGCTGCCGAAGTTGAAATTGACCTCGGGCGCGTTCTGCGATCCGGCCGCGCCTTTGAAGTACGCCTTTGGTTTGAATCCGCTCATGTTGGCGACCAGGTTGGCCGGAAACTTCAGTACGGCTGTGTTGTACGTCTGCGCCACATCGTTGTAGCGCTTGCGCTCGACGGCGATGCGGTTCTCCGTCCCTTCGAGCTGCGACTGCAGCTCGAGGAAGTTCTGATTCGACTTCAGATCCGGATAGCGCTCGACGACGACGAGCAGGCGCGAGAGGGCACCGGTGAGGTTCTCCTGCGCGCCGGCGAACTGGGCCATCGCATTCGGGTCATTCGGCAGGTTCGACTGCGTTCCCGGCGCGCCGCCGGAAGGCGCTTGCACCTGGCCGACGCGCGCACGGGCGCTGATGACCGCTTCCAGCGTCGACTTCTCGAAATTCGCGGCGCCCTGCACGGTGCGGACGAGGTTCGGGATCAGATCGAAACGGCGTTGATAGTCGTTCTCGACCTGCGCCCACTGCGCCTGCACCTGCTGATCCAGCTCCACCATGTGATTGCGGACGCCGATGAACCAGCCGCCGCCGATCAGCAGGATGAGAACCAGCACTCCGAGGCAACCAAGCAGCAGACCGACTCTACCCATCAAATCCTTCTTTCTGGCAACTCAATAGTCTTCGTCTTCTTCTTCGTCGGCGGGCTCCTCCTCACGATCGGCCTCGGGGATGATGTCCTCATCCTCGTCGCCGGCCGCGGGAGTGACCTCCGCCTCCGATCCAAACTCTTCGTCGGCTGGTTCCTCGACGATCGGCACCACAGCGGCCGCGCGGGCGCGGCTGCGCGAGGTCGGTACGGAAGGCGCCTCATCGGCATCACGCTGGTCCGCGCCGCACTTCGGGCACGTCGGAACAGGCTTGCCGAGGTCGTAGAACTTCGTATGACAGCTGTAACAGGTGTACTTCTTTCCGAGATCAGGCATAACTAGAGAATCTCCCAGCGCAAAAGCGGCGACACGTTAGCACCGCGACTCATGTGTAGCAAGTGAATGAAAAAAAGGTTGCGGGGTCTCGCGGTTGCGAGGTCTCGCGGCACTCTTGCCGCGCGACTTCGCGACCACGCGACCCCGCAACCTGGCGGAGTGCTTTTTATACAGCGTTCTATTTCCCGTGCGGCAGCGCCTGCGCGGCACGCGTGCCGGCATCGGACGAATTCGCGCCCGGTGCTGCATGGAGCGCGGCCGCTTTCTCGGCCAGCTTCTGTGAATCGGGCAATACCTCCATGGCCTTGGCGATCTGATTGTCGCCCTGCAGACGATAGGGGTACGACGCATCGAAACCGAACTTCGCGGCGATGATCTCGGCCTTGATGGCTCGCTCGATGAAGCTGCGGTCGTTCGGCTTATCCAACGCCTCGCGGATGTCGGCAACCGGCGCGATGTCCTTGTCCGACGCGAAGTGGACGAAATCCTCCATGACCGCCGGCGTGACCGTGACCTCTTCGGTGACATCGGGATGTTTGGCGACGTAGTCGACGCCGTAGTTGAAGAGGGCGCTGCGTACTTCGAGCAGTTGCGTCGTGCGCGCCAGCGGTGCCGGCTTGACGAAGATGTCCGGGGTGATCCCGCCGCCACCGTAGACGACGCGGCCCGTGGCTGTCGTGAACTTCTTGCGGTCTTTCAGCGGCATCTCGGAGGAGTTGCCGTCCTCGCTGTCGTCAGCGACGTAGTAGTCGTAGAACGAGCTGTAGTCGCGCTGGATGTTGCGGCCGGACGGGGTGTAGTACTTCGACGTGGTCAACGCCAGGCCGGCGCCGTACTGCAGGGTGTAGACGCTCTGCACGAGGCCTTTGCCCCAGCTTGTCTCGCCGACGATGATGGCACGGTCGTGATCCTGAAGCGCGCCCGCCACGATCTCTGACGCCGAGGCGCTGCCGCGGTTGACCACGACCACCATCGGCATGTCCAGCTTCTGATGCTTGCCCGGCGCCAGGTAGCTCTGCTCGGAATCGGGAGTACGGCCCTTCGTGTAGACGATCATCTGTCCCTTGTCGAGGAAGTGATCGGAGACGCCGACGGCGGCATCGAGCAGACCGCCTGGATTCTGGCGAAGGTCGAGGACGAGCTTCTGCATCCCCTCCCCCTTGAGCTTATCGATGGCCTCATCGAGCTCGCGCACCGTGGTGGCGGTGAAGTCCTTGATCCGGATGTAGCCGACGCCCGGTTTCAGCATCAGCACGTTCGAGATGGAATTCGTCGGGATGGCGGCGCGCACGATCGAAAGAGGGATCGGCTCCTTCATCCCGATGCGGACGATTTTGATGTGAACGGTGGTCCCCTTCGGGCCCTTGAGCCGTTTGACGACGTCGTCGAGCGGCAGGTCGTCGGTGGAGACGCCCTCCACCTCGGAGATGACATCGCCGGCGCGGATACCGAGGCGCGCCGCGGGCGTCCCTTCGAGCGGCGTGATCACCGTGACCTGATCGTTCCGCTTGGTCACCAGGATGCCCAGGCCGTAAAACGAGCCCTTCTGGCGATCCTGCATGTCGGCGTACTCCTTCGGCTCGAGGAAGGAGGTGTGGGGATCGAGCGTCCGGAGCATGCCGTCGATCGACGAGTAGACAAATTTGTCCGCCCCGACGTCATCCGGCGCCCAGGCCGTGACAGCATTGAGCAAATCCGTGTACTCTCGGAAGCGCTTCGACACTTCGCTCTGCAGGGGCGCGCCAAAGAGCCGGTTGCCGTAGAATCCACCGAACAGGGTCGCACCGAGGATCGCGACCGCCAACGTCAACGAAAAGGTCCACTGCTTCGTCTTCAGTATCTTTGCCATAGCTTTATGATCGCCTGATTTTCACACGAAGAACTCATTATAGGCGCGGAGTATTCGACAGCCCGGCGATGTTCACGCGGCCGTATCAGTCAGAGGAGACTTCCTTCATGTTCGGTTCGCTCGGCATCCCTGAATTGGTCCTCATCTTCATCGTTGCTCTGATCGTTTTCGGTCCGAAACGCCTTCCCGAGATCGGACGCACCCTCGGCAAGGCCATGGGTGAGTTCAAAAAGGCGACGGATGATTTCAAAAACACGATCGAGCGCGAGGTCCAGGTCGATGAATTGAAGCAACTGGCATCGACGACGATCCCTGTCCATGAAGCCGTATCAAGGAGCGAGCCAGTGACGACGCCCGAGCCAATCACGACTCCTACAGCTACCGGCGAACCGGCCGAGCCTCCTGCCCAGATCGCCGACCTCACTCCCGAGGTCGTCAATCCGCACCGCACAGCCAGCTGATGACCGAAAACGCCGATACCGCCTCGACTGCAGATGAGGTGCCCGGCCCTCCGGAAACGGAGCTGCCGAAAATGTCGTTCCTCGATCATCTCGAGGAGCTGCGCAAACGGCTGATCGTCATCATCATCGCCATCGGCGTGGCCTTCCTGGCCTGCTGGAACTTCGCCGACAAAATATACGCTTGGGTTCAGGCGCCGCTGACGAAGTATCTTCCGAAGGGAGATCAGAAGCTTGCCTATACCCACCTGACCGAGCCGTTCATGGTCTACATGAAGGTGGCGTTCTTCGCCGCCATCTTCGTCGCTTCACCGATCGTGATGTGGCAGGTGTGGCGTTTCATCTCTCCCGGTCTATACAAGCGCGAACGCCGTTACGCCGCCCCCTTCATCATCGTGGCCACCCTTTTCTTTCTCCTCGGCGGCTTCTTCGGATACAAAATAATCCTTCCGAGCGCCTGCCAATTCTTCGTCGAGACCGGCCAGAAGTTCAAGCAGATGATCAAGATCGACGAGTACTTCTCGTTCGCCAGCACGATCATGCTTGCCTCGGGAGCGATATTCGAGACTCCGATCCTGATCTTCTTCCTGGCGCGGCTCGGTATCGTGACGCCGGCGTTTCTGCTTCAGAAGTCCAAGTGGGCGATCGTGCTGTCGTTCATCATCGCCGCCTTCCTGACCCCGACGCCGGACATGGTGAACCAGACGCTTCTCGCCCTGCCGATGATCGCCCTTTACTTCCTGGGCGTCGGCGTGGCGTACGTCTTCGGCAAGAAGTACGACTGACGCGGTTGCGTGGTCTCGAGGTTGCGCGGTCTCGCGGTGTTCGCTTGCAAGGACGCGCGTGTGAAACCGGGCGCCCCGAGACCGCGTAACCGCGAGACCGCGCAACCGCGCCGTTGACTCTGTCTCGCCCGCAACCTACCCTTACCGGCCATGGAAATCCCATCAAAGGTCTCGATCTCCAACCGGACGCTCGAAATGAAAAACCAGCCCGGCACGCTCATCGCCATCAACGACAGCGGCTTTTACGAGATCGTGTTGGTCGCACAGGGACGAAGCCACGTCGTGCTCTGTCCGATCGCGGAGACGGCCATCATCTTCAACGACGCGCTGCCGTCGATCGCGGCGGACTTCGAAGTGGAGCGGTGAGCCGGCAGGCTAAGCAAACAAAACGGGACGGCTCATCGCCGTCCCGTGTCGAGTGATTGGAGTTGCTCGCTTACGGTTTCTTCTTGGTGTCGGTCTTCTTCGCGTCGCTCTTCGGAGCGGCGGGCTTTGATTCCGGAGCGGCCGCGGCAGGAGCCGGCGGAGGGGCGAAGTAGGCTTCGTCGTACGTCGGATGCGCGCTCTCCTTCATGGCGTCGAGCGCGGCGTGCAGCTTGGTCTGTTTGAGCTCCTTCTCGATCGCCGGGCGAACCTGCTCGAGCGGAGCCGAATCATGCGCCTCGACTTTGATGATGTGGTAGCCGAACTGGGTCTTCACGACCGGGGTGACATCTCCCACTTTGGCACTGAAGGCCGCCTGTTCGAACTCGGGCACCATCTGGCCGCGGCTGAATGAGCCGAGGTCGCCGCCACGGGCGCCGGAGCCGACGTCGTCCGACTCTTTCTTCGCGAGCTCATCGAAGCTGGCCCCTCCGACGATCTGCTTACGCAGGTCGTCTGCTTTCGCTTTGGCCTCGTCGTCCGTCAGCTCCTTCTTGCCGGGCTGGGCGGCGGCGCTCCCCTTGGGCGCGATGAGGATGTGACGAGCCTTGACCTGCTCATACTGCTTGGCGCCATCGGCGTAGGCCTTCTGAACCTCGGCGTCGCTGACCGTGATGCCGCTGTCGATCTTCTTGAGCTCTGCCGTGGCGACGAGATTCTCGCGCATCAGGTTGAGCTGGTTGACGACCTCGGGATCGTTCTGCAGACCGGCCTTCGCCCCTTCGTTGGCCAGCAGGCGCATGCGAAGGTAGTCGTCGGCGAACTGCTTGCGGCCAGGGCCCTGCGCGAAGCTCTGATACTCGGCGGGAAGGGTCTTCAGCGCTGCCTCGAATTCCGACTTCCGGATTGTGACGGCGCCGGCGGTGCAGACGATCGGATCGGGATCGCCTGCCGTTGCGGTAGCCGCCTTCGGCGTGGCCGCGGCCGGGGCCGGCGTGCCTTGCGCGAACAACGCCGGAGCGGCAAGCGCAAGAGTCATGACAATCAATGTTTTCTTCACAAAATCTCCTTGTACGTTGGGCGTGCCGTTATTGGACAGCGATTCGTAACGGGGGGTGGTAAGTCTTGATTCCAGCGGGCTCAGCGCAATTTCGCCAGCGCCGACCCGATCCGGAGCACGCCTTCCTTCAGGCGCTCCATCGACGTGGCGTAGCTGATGCGAACGTGGTCGTCGCTCCCGAATGCCGCACCCGGGATGACGGCGACACGCGCCTCGTCGAGCAGGTAGTTCGCAAGCGTCTGCGAATCGCACACGCCGCCTCTGCCGAAGTATGCCTTGACCTCGGGGAAGATGTAGAACGCGCCATCAGGGTATGCGCAACGCAGACCGTCGATGGAGTTGATAGCCGGGATCAGCCAGTCGCGGCGCTCGCGATACGCCTCCCACATGCGCCGAACTTCCTCCTCACCGCCGCCCAGCGCTTCGAGCGCCGCGGCTTGTGAGATCGAGCTGGGATTCGACGTGGAATGGCTCTGGATCTTGCCCGCGGCGGCGATCACGTCGCGATGCGCAACCGCATAGCCGAGACGCCAGCCGGTCATGGCAAACGTCTTCGACATCGAGTTCACACCGACGATCGTCTCCGGATAGTCGTTGAACCAGCGCACCGCCGAGACGTGTTTCGCGCCGTCGTAGACGAAGAACTCGTACGTCTCGTCGAACATGAGAAAGGCCTCGCGCGAGGCGCACCACTCGACGATGCGGTGAAGCTCTTTCTCCGCGATCACCGCGCCGGTGGGATTACAGGGCGAGTTGATGATGACGCCGCGCGTACGCTCGGTAGCCACCGCTTCGATGTCGGCGAGCGTCGGCCGGAAGTCGTTTTGAGGATCGGTGCGCGCGAAGACCGGAGTACCGCCGGCGAACTGCACCTGATCGGGAAAACTGACCCAGTAAGGCGAGGGGATGATGATCTCATCCCCTTTGTCGACAAGCGCCAGGGTGACGTTGAACAGCTCCTGCTTGCCGCCGGTCCCGGCGATGACATTCTCGGCGGTGAGCGATGTGCCGTAGCGCCGGTTGTAACGGGCAGCCAGGGCGTCGCGCAATGCCTTCGTGCCGTTGCCACTTGTGTATTTCGTGAGTCCCCGATCGATGGCCCGCTTGCCGGCCTCGCAGACGGAGGCGGGCGTTGGAAAGTCGGGCTCACCCGGCCCGAGGTCGACGACGTCGATACCCTGAGCGGTCAGCTCCATGGCACGATTCATCATCGCCAGCGTCGGCGAGATCTGCATCTCGCTCACGCGGCGCGTCAAGCGGATGCGGGGCTTCGTGACCACGTCCATTCCCATCAGGTGAACCGTTCTCCGAGCGTCGTGCGCAAGCCGCGCCAGGCCGCTGGTGCCTGCCGGTTCATCACCAGCCGCACCAGCTCGACAATGCACCATGCAAGATACACATAAATCATCGGTCCGCGCCATGACGGAACCGCGAACTGCACCAGCCAGAAGACGAAGAGAATCAGTGCCTCGTGCAGCCTGAGCTCCAGGTTCAGCAGGAGGAGGAACCCGAGAAAACTCTGCAGGATGGTCAGCAGGATCTCGGCTCGCTGGTGCGAGTCGAAGACCAGCGGCCGGATCTCGCCCGCGCTGACGACGAAGATGACCGGGATCATCGCCGAGAGGATGCTCCACTGATTGATGTTCGACGACACCATGTTCATGAGCGCCACGTTGGCCGTCTTGACCTTGCGCGCCCAGTAGAACGCGCTCAGCTTCTCCGGGAACTCGGAGAGGAACGGGGCCACCCATTGCACGAAGACGAAGTTCGACACGCCGAGCGTGGTGGCGATGGCCAGCATGGAATTGAGGAACGGATGCGCGGCGAAGTAGAGAATCGCGCCACCGGCGAGAAAAAGGATCCAGATCGCGGCGTTGCGCTGCTTGGGCGGCATCTTCAGAACGGTGCGCGGCACGATGCCGAGGTCATCCAGCGCTTCTCCTTCATCGTCGCGCGGGGGGATCTTCCAGAGGATCCAGAGGTAAAGCGCGTACGACGCTGTGAGCGGCAGCGCATCCCAGATTGATAGCGTTCCCTTCCACCAGATGAAGGTGAAGTAGGCGATCGGAAGAAAGAGGCCGAAGACCTCGACGGAATGCTCCGCGTCCAGCTGAACGCTGATGAAGCGCCGCTCGCGCCGCCAGCCGAACGCCGCGGCGACGAAGTAGATCATCGGCCATCCCAGCCCGACCAGCAGACGGAGGCTGCCGGTGAAATTAGCGATGGCCAGGTGCGTCTGCGTCGGATCTTTCCCCGCCTGCCACGCGATGACCGCTTCGACGGCGAACTCGGGGAGCGTCTGCAGCCACGCCAGAATCGCCAGCGCCAATCCCTGGGACATGAGGAACTGGGCCGCCTCGGCAGCCCAGGCGATGATGAAGGAGGAGAGGAGGATGCTGGGGAAGGTCCAGATTGCAGACCACGCACCGGCGGAGGCTGCGGTCGTCGCTTTGATGAGTTTCAGTATCATCGCCCCGCCAGGAGCGTCATTCTAATTGATGAAGATCAGCAGCCGGCAGAATCCCTGGTTCAAACGCATCCGCGAAGCGATCCGCGACCATGCCGGCGAGATCGTGATCGAAGGACCGAAAGCGGTCAGCGATGCGATCGCGGCGGGGTGGACGCCGATCAAGGTGGTGACGCGCGATGTCGATTTCTCTTCGGAGATTTTCGACGCGCTTGCAGAAACGAAGTCGCCGCAGAACGTCATCGGCCTTTTCGAGCGGCCGCGCGTTTCGATCGGTGCGCTTTTCGGGCGCGAAACGTCGATCGTCATTGCGCTCGACGGCGTGCAGGACCCCGGGAACGCCGGCACGATCGTGCGTCTGGCCGCCGCCTTCGACGCGAATGGGATTGCCCTACTGCCCGGCTGCGCCGACGCCTTCGGACCGAAAGCGATCCGGGCCTCCGCCGGCGCAATCCTGACGGTGCCCGTCGTGAGCTGCACCGCCGAGGAATTGCTCGCATTCGGCTGGCCTATCGTCGCCGCGGACACGCGGGCGGAAATCGCCGATCCCCCTTCCCGACGCGCGATCCTGGCGTTTGGCAGCGAAGGTTCCGGACTCTCGCCGGCGATCGCAAAGGCCGCCAGAACGATCGCCATCGGCATGTCGCATGGAATGGAGTCGCTGAACGTCGCCTCGGCGGCGGCGATCCTGCTGGCACGGAGTTACGCGCTGCGATGACTGGCAAGCTTCTCATCGTCGGCACGCCGCTCGGCAACCTCGGCGATTTTCCGCCGCGGGCGATCGAAGCGCTCAAATCGGCAGACCTCATCCTCTGCGAGGACACGCGCCATACGCGCAAGCTCCTGACGCACTTCGGCATCGCCCAACACACCGAACGTTTCGACGAGCACACCGAAGAGGCGAAAGCCCGCGCCTTCGCCGATCGCATCGCCGCCGGCGAGACCATCGCGCTCGTCTCCGACGCCGGCATGCCGGTGATCAGCGACCCGGGATTCCGGCTGGTGCGGGTAGCACGCGAGCTGGGACTGGTCATCGAGCCCATCCCCGGACCCTTCGCCGGCGTCGTCGCTCTCGTCGCCAGCGGCATCGCCCCGCTCCCCTTCACCTTCCTCGGCTTCGCGCCGCATCGCCGCGGTGAACGAACGGACTTCTATCGCACGGTCGCAGAGCTGAGCCACACCGCCATCGTCTACGAGTCGCCGGAGCGCATCGTCGATTCGCTGGAGGATGCGCTGGCCGTCCTTGGCGACGTCGAGCTCACGGTCGGCCGCGAAATGACCAAGCTTCACGAGGAGTTCCTCAGCGGCACGATCAGCGAAGTGCTCGCCGAACTGCGCACGCGGCAATCGATCTACGGCGAGATCACACTGGTCTTCGCGGCCGCGCGGGCCGAGACCAGTGCTGCTTCACCGGAGGAGATCGCGGCAGAGTTCGAGCGGCTCAGGGCCGGCGGAATGCGGCGGAATGATGCGGTGAAGGCGGTGGCGGAGAAGTTCGGGATGCGGAAGAACGATGTGTATCGGATGCTGCTGTGAGCGAGCTCACCTCGCGATCTTCTGCAGCGCTCGCAGCGTGACTAGCGCCCACTGATCCTTCTCGCGGTTGGCCGCTTCTTTCATGAGAATGAGGTCAGCCAGGCTGGCGACATAGGTTGGCATGCCGTCCACGGTCATACATTCGGCGTTGCCGCGAAGCTGGAGATAGCCGTCAGTACCAGCTGGGTTTCCGAGACAGTCGAAGAGGCCATAGTCGGTTTCGAATGTAAAGGTTTCTCCGAGCCGCAGGGCGTGCTCATCGACAACATAAGGAAGGTCGCGCGGGAAGTTGCGCAGGCGCGCATGAATCTGGTTCAAGACTGCGGCGAGTTTGCGAAGATTCTCACGGTCGCGAGCAAAGCATATGTCGAGGTCGTTGGTGATCAGATTCGAGCCATGAAGATTACCGGCGATACCGCCAATGATGACGAAATTCACACCATGTGCGTGGAGCAATCGAAGGATCCCGAAGGCGTCAAATTCTCCGCTCGTGGTCATTTGGCTCGGCGCGTTACTGCCCGCAACCGGGAAAGATTACGAGCGTTTGCCATCGCGATGCGTAGGCGTTCCGCCGGCGTACGCTCGAGCAGGTCCAGCAACGCGTAGACGTCAACGCCCGTCTCAGCGTGCATACGCTTCAGTTCGTGATCGCTGATGCTCACCGTAGGTACACTAACCATCTTTACAATTCTACCAACACACCACCTCCCTGCTATCATCCCTCTTCCACCTGCGCGGCGCGCTGCCTGCGCGCCCCTGGACAACGAGATCCCCGAGGAGCGTGAATGGATTTCCGTCTTTCCGACGAGCAGACACAGATTCAACAGATGGTGCGCGACTTCGCGCTCAGCGAGATCAAGCCACACCTCATGGAGTGGGATGAGGCGCAGCACTTCCCTACCGATGTTTTCAAGCGCGCCGGCGGTCTGGGCATGCTCGGCGTCACGGTCCCCGAGGAGTACGGCGGGGCGGGACTCTCCTACGTCGACTACGTCCACGTCATCGAAGAGCTGGCGGTCATCGACAGCGGCTTCGCCCTGAGCGTCGCCGCCCACAACTCTCTCGGTACGGGACATATTTACCTCGCCGGGAACGACGAACAGAAAAAGAAGTGGCTTCCGAAGCTGACTTCCGGCGAATGGATCGGCGCGTGGGGCCTCACCGAGCCCAGCTCGGGCAGCGACGCTTCCGGCATGCGCACCACCGCGATCAAAGACGGCGATGAGTGGGTGCTGAACGGGACGAAGAACTTCATCACCAACGCCACTTACGCGGACATCTCCGTCGTTCTGACCGTGACCGACAAGTCGGATCAGAAGCACGGCATCACCGCGTTCGCCGTGGAGATGGATCGCCCCGGTATCCGGCCTGGCAAGAAGGAAAACAAGCTCGGCATGCGCGTCTCCGACACCGCCGAACTGGTGATGGAGGATTGCCGCGTACCGTCGTCGAACATCCTCGGCGAGATCGGCTACGGGTTCATCGACGCCATGAAAGTGCTGGACGGCGGCCGCATCTCCATCGGCGCGCTGTCGGTCGGCATCGCGCGCGGCGCATACGAAGCGGCCCGCGACTATGCCAAGCAACGCCAAGCGTTCGGCAAATCGATTTCCGACTTCCAGGCCATCCAGTTCATGCTCGCGGATATGGCCACGGAGATCGACGCCGCGCGGCTCCTCTGCTATCGCGCCGCCACGATCAAGGATGCCGGGCAGAAGGTAACGACGGCCTCGGCGATGGCAAAGCTCTACGCCTCCGAGGTCGCCGTGCGCGCTACGGAGAAAGGCGTACAGATCTTCGGTGGCTACGGTTTCATCAAAGAGTTCCCTGCCGAAAAGTACTACCGCGATGTGAAGCTCTGCACCATCGGCGAAGGGACGAGCGAGATTCAGCGGATGGTGATCGCGAGGAACCTGCTCGCTGGAGTGAATCAGTGATGCGGTTGTCCGTTGTCAGTTGTCGGTTGTCGGAGTAGGAGATCAGGATGGCGGATCGCTCCGACCCCCGGGCTCCGGCTCCCGACACCCTCGTCACCGATCTCGCCGAAGCACTGCGCAGCGGCAAGTACCGCGCACTGGCGCAGGCGGTTTCACTGATCGAGCGCGACGACGGCCGCGCGGAGCGTCTGCTGGCCGGCATCTATCCGGCCACCGGACACGCGCGAATCATCGGCATCACCGGCTCGCCCGGCGCCGGCAAGTCGACGCTGGTGGCTTCGCTCGCCAAGTACTACCGCGGGCAGAAGAAGAAGGTCGGCATCATCGCCGTCGATCCGACGTCCCCGTTCACGGGGGGTGCAATCCTCGGCGACCGCATTCGCATGGCCGATCTCTACACCGACCGCGGCGTCTTCATCCGTTCTATGGCCACGCGTGGGTTTCTCGGCGGTCTGGCGAAGGCGACGAACGACGTGGTCGATCTGCTCGATGCTGCCGGCTTCGACATCGTGCTCGTCGAGACAGTCGGTGTCGGCCAGGACGAAGTGGAGATCATCCGCACCGTGCAGACGAACGTCGTCGTGCTCGTTCCCGGCATGGGCGACGACATTCAGGCCATCAAAGCCGGCATCATGGAGATCGGCGACATCTTCGTCGTCAACAAAGCGGATCGGCCGGGGGCGGATCGCACGGTCACCGAGGTCACGATGATGATGTCGCTCGTCGAAGAGCACGGCGACTGGATCCCGCCCATTGTGAAGACGGTGGCGTCGACCGGTCAGGGAACCGAGGAGCTCGACGCGGCAATCATCAAGCACTTCGAGCATATTGAGACATCGGGCGAGCTCGATCGACGCAACCGCGAGCGGGTGCGCATCCGGATCGAGACGATGTTGAAAGAGAAATTCATGAGCCGGCTGCTGGCGGCAACGCCGGACTTCAACGCCATCCTCGACGACGTTCTGCACAAGCGCAACAATCCGCACGATGCGGCCGAAGCACTCCTGGCACGCGCATCGTTCGAAAGCGCTGAGCTACAATCCCGGCCCCGATGAAGTTCTCCCGCCAGTGGCTCAACGATTACGTCGATCTCTCCGATCTCAGCGATGACCAGCTCAGCGTCCGCCTGACCGAAATCGGCCACGCCGTGGAATCGACCGAGAGCCATGGCGACGACACCGTCTTCGATCTCGAGATCACCACCAACCGCGTCGACGCCATGTCGCACCTCGGCATGGCCCGCGAGCTGGCCGCCGCGCTGGGGCGATCGACAACCTGGGCGGCATCGTCGCCGGCTGGTGCGGCGGCAGCATCGCCGCCAACGATCCGCATCGAAACGCCGGCGATGTGCGCGCGCTACAGCGCCCTGGTCATCCGCAACATCTCGGTGAAGCCTTCCTCCCCGCTCGTCTCGAAGCGCCTCGAAGCGGTCGGCCTGCGTCCGATCAACAGCATTGTCGACATCACCAACTACGTGATGGTCGCTCTCGGCCATCCCCTTCACGCCTTCGACCTCGATCGCGTCAGCGGGCAGACCATCATCGTTCGCCGGGGAAAACCAGGCGAGACGGTGAAGACTCTCGACGGCGAGATGCGCAAGATCGATCCCGACACCGTCGTCATCGCCGATGCGCAGCACGCGGTCGGACTCGGCGGGATCATGGGCGGCTTCGAGTCGGAGATCACAGCGTCGACGCGCAATGTGATGCTCGAGTGCGCCTGGTTCGATCCAACGACGATCCGGCGCACCACGCGGCGGCTCGGCATGAAGACGGACGCCTCGTACCGGTTCGAGCGGCGCGTCGATCCCAATGACACCCTGGCCGTCATCGCCGAAGCGGCAAGAATGATCGCCGACGGCAGCGGCGGTATCGCCGAAGCGCCGATCGACGTCGTTGCCTGGGAGGTGACGCCGAAGACGATCCGCCTCCGTTCGACGAAGCTACACGACGCTTCGGCCGGCAGCGTCGGTATCGGATACGCGCTCGAGCTTTTCCGACGCCTCGGCTTCAACGCGGAACAGGTTCACGACGGCCTGCGCGTCACGGTACCGACGTATCGGGGTGACATTCACGAGGAGGCAGACCTGATCGAGGAAGTGCTCCGCTTCTTCGGTCTCAACAATGTTCCTGCCGAGTTGCCGCGCATGACCACGGCTGATGTGCGGCGCGAAACCGCGGATGTTGCCGAAGACACGATTCGCGACGTCCTCGTCGGCTGCGGCCTGTCCGAGGCCATCAACTACTCCTTCATCCGCCCGGAGTGGAACGCGCTCGTCTCCGACGAGGCACCGATCGCGATCACCAATGCGCTCTCCGAGGCCATCGAGGCGATGCGACTGTCGCTGCTTCCAGGTCTACTCGAAACCGTCGCCTTCAATCGCTCCTACGGCACGCGCGACGGCGCGATGTTCGAAGTCGGACGAACGTACCACCCCCAAAGCTCCGACGCCCGACACCCGGCACCCGACACCCGCGTCCACGAACACCATCGCATCGCCATCGTCCTCTACGGCTCGACCGGAACATTCTGGGGCGATCCGAAGAGACCGGTCGATTTCTTCGACGTCAAAGGGGTCGTCGAGCAGATCGCGGCGAAGATGCATGTCGATGTCACCTTCGCGGCTTCCGATCAACGCTGGCTGCGCAGTGGCAAGCGGGCCACCGCCTGGCACGGCGACCGCGAGATTGCCACTCTTGGGTTTCTCTCCGCCGATGTGCTGCAGACCTTCGGGATCAAAGGCGATGTCGCCGTTGCCGAAATCGACGTCGAGGCGATCATCGCTACCGCGAACAGCGAGTGGACGATGGCGCCGGTGGCGCGCTTTCCCGGCGTACCCATGATCCTCGCGCTCACACACGCGCGCGGCATCGAGTATCAGCGCATCATCGATACCATTCGCTCGTTCAATGTGCCTTACCTGCACGAGGTCGGTCTGCGCGACCGCTTCGTGCCGGAAGGGACCGACGACATCATCAAGACCACGCTCGGTCTGTGGTATCAGGCCTTCGACCGCTCGCTGACACAGGGCGAGATCGCCGGATTCCAGCAAAACCTCGCTTCCCGGCTCGCCGCCGCGCTGCCCGTGAAACTACTCTAATTGGGAAAACAAACGTGAAGAAGAACCGCGATAACGATCAGTTAAGCCTTGCCGGAACCGAGGAGGGAGAAATCCTCGGACGCCTCAATGATCGCGTGGAAAAAGCGATCGCTACGATTCAGGAGCTGCGCCGCGAGCGCGACACCCTCCGCCGCCAGCTCGACGACGCCACCGGGCGTCTGCAGGAGCAGGGAGACGCCGCGGAGCGGGCCTCGACACTCGAAGAAGACAACGAGCGTTTCAAGCGCGAGCGCTCCGAAATTCGCGATCGCATCGAATCGATTCTCGGCAACCTGGAAGCGCTCGAGGAAGGCGGAGAGTAGTTGCTTGGTTGCTGGGTAACTCGCCAACAGGCCACGCGCCCGCAGGCGCAGAAAACCGACAACGCGGCAAAGCCGCAGACAACGCGCCGAAGGCGCAGCACTACGGCTTCAGTACCGCCCTCGAGAACTTGATGAAGTAATCGACGCCGGAGACCAGCGCAAACAGCATCACCACCCAGAGCGCCAGCTCGCCGATGAATCGAAACTCACCCAGCTCGTAGCCGACGATCAGCAGCGCGATGGCCACCACCTGCGCGACCATCTTCGTCTTCCCGAGCGGTGAGGCGGCGATGGTGACGCCGTGCTGGGCCGCGATCGAGCGCAGGCCGGAGACGGCGAACTCCCGTCCGATGATGATCACGATCATCCAGGCCCGGGCCAGTCCCAGCTCGATGAGGGATATGAAGGCCGCCGACATCAGGAGCTTGTCCGCGATCGGATCGAGCAGCGCCCCGAGGCGGGTCATCTTGTTGTACTTGCGGGCGAAGTAGCCGTCGAAGTAGTCGGTGATCGCGGCGACGAAGAAGATGGCCAGACCGAGATAATTCGAATACTTCGTCAGCAGAACCACCACCATGAACGGCACGAGGAAGATGCGGAAGAGCGTCAGCGAGTTCGGGAGATTCCAGATCTCGGTTGCGACGTTTTCCGGCGGGGGAACGACGGTAGGTTTCGCGCGCTCCGTCATCGCGGAGACCGCTTCGGTCGGCAGCATGGGTTCTCGGCAGATATCCGTCAGGAGAATAGCCCCTTTGGAGGATCGTGGGAAGGTCGGCACGGCCGACTGCGCTGGCTGTTAGAGGAATACGAATCGGCGGATTGACATTCCAGAGCGAGCAACCGAAAATCTCGGTCCCCGCTCGATATGCGAAAGTGGCGGAATTGGTAGACGCGCAGGTCTCAGAAGCCTGTGGTCATTAGACCATGGGGGTTCGATTCCCCCCTTTCGCACCAACATCGTCCAGCCGCGATAACCTCTCGAGCAGCGAGCCCGTCAGCACGCACAGGCCTTGGGGGTAACCATGCGAATCCCACCGATCACCGTTCTCTTCCTCGCCGCGACGATGAGTTCCTGTGTATCGACCAACGCACCCGCGCCGTCACCAGCATCCGACACCGACGCGGTGCGCCAGTTTATGGCTCGCGTCGCGACAGACATCACGGCCAGAGGTCCGGTCGCGTGGCGCGACTTCTTCGACGATTCTTCGAACTTCTTCATGGTTTCCGACGGGAGGCTGGTCTTCGCCTCGGGTGCTGCCGCGCGAGAGGGCATTCAGGGCCTGAGCCAAGTCATCACCAGCATCCAGCTTCGCTGGGGAGCGGACTTGCGCATTCAACCGCTCGCACCCGGCCTGGCCATGGTGGCCGTGCCGTGGCACGAGGTGCGCGTCGACCCCGCAGGCAGGACGATTGAGGACGACGGATACTTCACCGGAGTGGCCGAGTACGGGCCCGCCGGCTGGCGGTTCCGCAATGCTCACTGGTCCGTCGCCGCCGCTTCGCCCGCCGTTCCATAACTCGTCGTAGCGGCGCTCACTAAAACCACCACGTTGCAGAAGAGTAACCAACCGCCGAACAGTCCAGCCGCGTCCGGCTGGATGTTTGGAAAGACGCTCGAAAAGCAGACGGCACTCACCGTGTCGAGGAACATTCCGGGTGCGACAAGGGCGATGCCGCCGAGGGCACGCTGCTCCCATGGAATCGCAAGACGCGAGAAGAGAAACCGCGGAAGGCGGAACATCAGGAGCGCCGAAATCGCGAGCAGGGCGATGATTGACCACGGCCTGTCGGGATTCAGCACCCGCTGACCGGCCATACGCAACGCAATCGTTGCCACAAGCCAGATCGCGAATCCAACCATGATTAACCGTTTCATCGCCCCGATCTCCTTTTCTGCGACAGTTGTGCGGCAAACTCGTTGACGGCTCTGCCTGTACGTTTCCAGTCGCCAGTGGCCAGGGCGTCCAGCAATAACCCGTCGATGACACCGACGATCAGCGTTGCCATGGTCGCAGCCCGCGCCCGGCCAAGCGCCCGCGTCAAAGTGGAGGTCAGCAGATCGATCCAGCTATCGATCGATCCTTGAAGATAGGACGCGTACCGGCTCGGGTATTGAAGCGCCAGTCCGTGCATTTCGAAGAAGAGACGCAAATAGGGACGGTTCCGCGTGGATGTCGCCCACTTCCACAGAGCGCGTACGAGCACGTCAAGATCGGCGTCGCCGGCTTGCGCGGTCATCACCACTTCCAGCGCATCCTTGGCGCGGCTTCGAATCAGCCCCATGGCCTCAACCAGCAACTGCTCTTTCGAACCGAAGTGATAGACCAGAAGACGCGCCTTCGAGCCGACCGCGGCCGCCAGCGGGCGAAGGGACAGCTCGGCGACACCGTTCTGGAGCAGATACCGGACCGTCGCTTCGAGCAGTTCATCCCGCCGGGCTGATGTTGGCATGAAACGAGTGTTTCATGAAACAGTCGTTACAGTCAAACAGACGCCGGCGTGGTGCTAGAGTGCGAGAACTATCCAACGTCCATTTTCCAGGCATCCATCAGGGGGATCCATGCGACTTCAATCGTCGCTTCTGGCAGCCTTTGTCTTCGCTTTCTCATTGCCCGCCTTCGCAGCCGATCCGGCGCAAGCGCGCGGCGACTACGATCACCTGCAGAGATGGCAGTTCGCCAGCGCGCCGATCGCGCTGACGCAGGTGATCTCGATCAGGCGCGACACAGCCACGATCACACTCACATCAGGCAGCGTCTACCTCATGCAGCCCACGTCATCCGGCCGTGTTACGGGACTGGTCTTCGCGGGCGAAGGGCACTTCACCATGGCGGTCCCCGATCGCATCGAAGTGGCACAGCTCCGTCGTTTCTCCAGGAAGGACATCTCGTCAGTCGATCAGAAGTTCACACAACTCGTTCTGCGTACCTCCGCCGACACGATCGACAAACTGTTCCCCGCGGCAGCGAAGGAACCGTTTGCAAAGAATGCCATCGCCGAGAATCGCCACAATCACTGGCTGATCGACCTCGGCACCGACGTCGACGCGGCTGTCATCGCAGGGATGCTCAACCCAGACGCACTGAAGATGACCGCGGCTATGAAGACCGCCGACTTCGACTGGGTCACCTACGACTACGACTCCTTCCGCCGCGAAGAGAGCCAGTTGATTCGATGGGACCGGCAAAACACCGAGGTGTGGATCAGTCTCGATCGTGCGGAGGACCGTTCGGCGAGTGGCGGACCCGGCGAACACGACGTCCGCCCCGCAACCGTGAGCCATCTCGACGTGAAGGCCGATTTGTCCAGGGGCAAATGGAATCCTCGCCGCGTGGGCGCGACTGAACAGTTGATGCTCAATGGCCAGTACACGATCGAGGAAACGATTGCGGCGAACGTCGACGGCCTGATCGCCTTGCCTCTCCATCTCGATCCGACGGCGCATAATCTCGCGGCGACGGATGAAAAAGGGCAATCGCTCGCCATCCTTCGCGATCACATCGGCGCGCGGAGCTCCTCCATTGGCAACGACGTATACGACTACACCTTCACGCTGATCTTTCCTGCGCCGTTGAAGGCCGGCGAGCCACACGTCGTCACGTTCCACTACGAACTGGAAACGCCGAACTACGCTTTCGGCAATACCTGGTATCCCACGGTTCCCGAGGCATTCGACAGCACCACCGCGCGGTTGGAGCTCAAGGTAGCCAGGCGCAACGAAGTGCGAGCCATGGGAAGGCGCACCACGGAGACGGAATCGCCTGACGGCAGTAAGAATTCGATATGGCTGGTCGAGAAGCCGGCGAAGATGGTGACCTTCTCCACAGCCGAGCGCTTCACCGAGGTTCCGCTCGAGATCGCAGGCGTCCCGAAAGTCATTTCGTTCGGTACCGTGACAGGGCTCGACCCCGGCGCGCGCATTCGCAATGCCGGGGCCGACGTCGTCAACTCCCTGCGCTTCTATCAATACCTGTTCGACGACAAGCTCGACACCCCGCAAATCTATGTAACCGCGATCGCCGCGGGTCATGGACAGGCCTTCGACGGCTTCCTGCACCTCTCCGAGTTCACCTACGAGGAGCATCCGGGCGCCACCGAGCTGTTTCGAGCACATGAAGTGGCACACGAGTGGTGGGGCCACAAAATCGGATGGAAGACGTATCGCGATCAGTGGTTGAGCGAATCATTCGCCGAGTACTCCTCCATGATGTTCGTGCAAGCGACAGTGAAGGGCGGCGACAAGTTCTACGACGAGATCATCAACGCCTATGACGGCATCGTGCAGGGCAATCTCGCCGGCGGCTTCAGCAAGTTCAATCGTCCCTGGCTGATCGAGTTCAACGGAGCCGCCCGAGCCCGGCTCGGGCCCATCGGCGTTGGTTACCGCGCGGGCACCTCGGAGATCCCGGCTGGTTACGAGATACAGGCCTACCACAAGGGTCCGCTCGTCCTGCACATGCTCCGCTCGGTCCTGCGCTTCAAAACGCACAGCGACGACGTCTTCGTCCAGATCCTCAGAGATTTCGTCAAACAGTACAGCGGCAAGGAGGCCAGCACGGCCGATTTCCAGAAGGTTGTCGAGAAAAACGCGCCTGGCGACTGGAGCTACTTCTTCGATGACTGGGTCTACGACTCGGCCATACCGACGCTGCGCTGGAACTACAAGATCGAACCGAATTCGACCGGCGGCTCCAAGCTGACGGTGACGGTGAAACGGAGCGGCGTCCGCGACGATTTTCTGCTGGCCGTTCCGATACGCGTCGAGTTCGACGAAAACCGCTCCGGCACGTTCTTCATGCCCATCCGAAAGAACGAGGAAACGATGTCGAAGGAGTTTCCCCTCGTGGCCCGCAAGATCATCCTCGCACCAGATCATTCATTGCTCGCAAATATCCGGCGGGAGTAACCTGTTGCGCGCGCGGGAATCCAGAATGCGACTAACCTCCATCGCCACGATTTTGATCGTCCTCGCTATACCGCTTCCCGCCGCCGTCCGCGCGCACCCGCGTGAGGTCCGGCAGACGACCTCTCCCTCGGTGCCGAAGAGCGGCGTGCGCGCGGAACTGCTGCACGACCTCGATGACGTGCAGAAAAAGATCGTATCGCTGGCCTTGGCCATGCCGGCCGACCGGTATTCGTGGCGGCCCGTAGGCGGCGTCCGCTCCGTCAGTGAGGTGTACATGCACATCGCCGGCGGCAACTACACGCTGGTCAGCTTCGTCGGCGACAAGCCGATGCTGGACACGCGGTCGTTCGAGCGCATCACGGATAAATCGCACGTCGTCGAAGAGCTGCGCCGCTCGTTCGATTTCCTGCGCGACGCCATCGTAAATACGAGCGACGCCGATCTCGACAAGCCGATTCGCATGTTCGGCAACGACAGCACCGAACGGGCCGCCTTCATGATGGCCCTGAACCACCTGCACGAGCACCTCGGACAGTCCGTCGCCTATGCGCGCATGAACGGCGTCGTCCCACCGTGGAGCACCGAGTAGTCAGCGCTGATAGCGCGTCGCGTACTCCGGCACCGTGATACCGGCGGCAATCCGCTCGTCGTCGATCGGCGACGAAGGCGTGACCGCGAGCGGGATGACACCAGCCCAGATCGGAAGGGCGTAGTCTTCCTCATCGTCCGCCGGCGGACCGCTGCGGATCTTGGCCGAGGCCTCGGTGAGAGGCAACGCGATGACCAGCGTCTGCCGGAGCTCGCTCTCGTTGGGCGGACGGGCGTCGTGCACGCGGCCCGCGCAGACATGCTCGACGAGCGCATCGAGCACTCGCAGCTTCTCCTCGCGATCGACGACCTCGCGGCCCTTCCCCATAACCACGACCGAACGATAGTTCATCGAGTGATGAAAGGCGGAGCGCGCCATCACCAGGCCATCGAGAAGGGTGATCGTTACACAGACATCGATACCTTCTCGTAACGAGCGGAGCATCCGGCTGGCGGCCGAGCCGTGGAAGTAGAGGGTCTCGCCGATCCGCGTATGAATGGTGGGAATGACGACCGGCGAACCGTCGACGACGAAGCCGACGTGACAGATCAGCGCCTCGTCGATGATGCCGTTGATGGTCTCGCGGCCGTACTCCCCTCGCTTGGCCAGACGCTTGACGGTCGTACGCGGCGATTGCAATGACGTGCTTTGTTCTAGTACAGTATCGCTCATATGTCAGTACAAAGCTATCTCAAGGGAACCACCGCCGTCAAGATCGCCGCCAGCGCCGAGTCGGCCGCGGCCGGCGGCAGGATCGCCGGCGGCGAGCGCCTTCCGCCCGTGCGCGCGCTGGCGCAGCAGCTCGGGGTCAGCCCGGCCACCGTGGCCGCCGCCTACCGCATCCTGCAGGAGCGTGGGATCGCCTTCGCCGACGGCCGCCGTGGAACGATCGTCCGCCACGCCTCCCCCGCCGCCCCGCCCGCCCCCGCGCTGCTGCCCCCGCATGTTCGCGATCTGGCCACGGGCAATCCTGCGCCGGACATGCTGCCCGATCTGGCCCCGTTTCTTCGCAAGCTCGACGGACGCCCGCGGCTGTATCGCGATGACCTCAGCGACCCCGACCTTGTGGCGTTAGCCCGCACGCAGTTCGCCGGCGATGGTGTTCCCGCCGATTCGGTCGCCGTTGTCAGCGGTGCACTCGACGGCATCGAGCGGGTGCTGCGCGAACAGGTGCGCCCTGGCGACCGCGTTCTGGTCGAAGATCCCTGCTTCACCGGCGTCATCGACCTTCTCCACGCGCTCTCGCTCGTACCGGTGCCGGTCTCTGTCGATGACGAGGGTTTGCTGCCCGGGGCAATGCAGCAGGCCGGAGCCGCGGAGGCCATCATCGTCACGCCGCGGGCGCAGAACCCTACCGGTGCCGCTGTCACCGAGAAACGCGGCCGGCAGCTGCGCGCACTCCTTCGTCAGCGGCCCGAGCTCCTGCTCATCGAGGACGATCACGCCGGTCCCGTGGCCGGTACGCCGTACGTAACGCTCGTCGAAGCGTCACGCGAGCGATGGGCGGTCGTCCGTTCGGTCTCGAAGTCCCTCGGACCTGATCTCCGGCTGGCGATTCTTTCCGGCGACGCGAGGACGATCGCCCGCGTCGAGGGGCGGCAAACGCTCGGCATCCGCTGGGTGAGCCACATCCTTCAGAAACTCGTCGTCGCGCTTTGGCGGGACAAGAGCGTTCAGAAGCAGCTCGCCCGCGCCGAGCGAACGTACGCGCGGCGCCGTGATGCTCTCGTCGATGCTCTGCACGTCCGTGGCATCGAAGCCCATGGCACTTCCGGGCTGAACGTCTGGATCCCCCTGGCCGAAGAGAGCTCCGTCGTCCAGGCGCTCTTCCAGCGCGGATGGGCGGTCGCGGCCGGCGAGCGCTATCGGATCAGGACTCTCCCGGCCGTCCGCGTCACGATCGCGTCGCTCGATGCAGGCGATGCGGCGTCCTTCGCGGACGATCTCGCCCAGGCGCTACGCCCTGCGAAGAGACGGGCCGCGGGTGCGTGAGGGAAAACCTAATCGACCACAGAGGCACAGAGATCACAGAGAGAACATCAGTGTCCTTTGTGCTTCTGTGGTTGAATGGGTTTTCCCCTCACGCCCCCACCAACTCCTTCGCGAACATCCCCGGCGTAAACGCGGTCACGTACCCGGTGAACGCGGAGGCGGCTACGGTCAACGGAGAAGCCAGCCATAGCTTGCCGGGGCCGGAGCGGCCTTTGTAATTGCGGTTGATGGCACTGATGGTCACCTGTTCGGAATCGTCCGACACTCCGGGGCCGCAGCCGATGCAGGCGCCGCAGCCGGGATTGAGAACGACGGCGCCGGCGCGCTCGAACGTGTCCAGCAGGCCGTTCTCGCGCGCGAAGGTCTCGACCGCGTGCGAGCCGAACTGGATGTAGAACTTCACCCCCTCCGCCACCTTCAAACCGGCGTCGACCGCCTCCTTGGCCACCTGGTGGTAGAAGAGAAAATCGTCGATCTTGCCGGCCGTACAGGAGCCGGCGTAGGCAATGTCGATCTTCGTATCCTCGACGTCCGCGACGAAGGCCCCGTTCGTCGGATCGGAGGGGATGCCGTGATCGGGATCGCCCGGATGGGCCACCATCGGTCGGATCGTGCTCAGGTCGATGGTGTGAACGCCGCCCACATACTCGGCGCCGGGATCGGGCGACACCGCCCGCGCACGTAGCACGTCCACATCGACTCCGGGCCGCATTGCCGCGATCCAGGCAAAGGTCTTCTCATCGGCCTCGATGATCGCCGTCCGGGCCGCGCATTCGGTGGCCATATTGGCCAGCGTGGCCCGCTCGTCCATCGACAGCGACCGCAGTCCTGGGCCGGTGAGCTCCATGATCCGGTCGAGCGTCATCTGCCGCTTGGCGAATTGCAGCAGGATGAAGAGCATCACATCCTTGGCGGTGACGTTCTCGCGCAGCGTGCCGGTCAGCTCGAAGCGGATCGACTCCGACACCTCCACCTGCGTGAACCCCGAGTGCACGAGATTGGCGTATTCGGTCGCGCCGACACCCCAGGCCAGCGCATTGTTCACTCCGCCCATGCAGGTATGGCTGTCGGTGGCCTGAATGAAATCTCCGGGATCGATGATGAGCTCGCGCGCCACCTCGTGACAGATGCCGGGAGAGATGTTATCGACGGCCGAAAAATCGCGGCAGCCGGTGTGCTGCTGGAACTCCCTCTGCAGATCGCGCAGCGTCCGGATCTTGGCCATGAACGGCCGCATCCGCGCCACATCGTCCGCGTAGATGAGGTGGTCCTCGAACACCGCGAACTTCTGCGGGTTCTTGATCGTGTACTCCGGGCCATACTCTTGCTCTAAGAAGTAATGCACCTGCGCCGTGGTGAACTCGTGCGTATACCCGCCATCGACTTCGACGACGAGTGCGTCGCCGGGTTTGACGTACACCTGTGAGTCGGGGGTCAGTTGTCGTTTGCCGGAGGAGAGAACATGCCGTGCCAGAATTTTTTCTCCCATCGTCATCGGCCGTTTCGGGGTGTTCGGCACCGGGACATCGATCTCGCCGCGCGCGACCGCCTTTGCGAAGGGGAAGAGGCCTCCCTGACGAATGATGAGCCGGGTGATGGCGTCGTATCCTTTGCAGAACTCCTCGATGGCGATCGCCTCACCGGCCTGGAGGCGTTCCAGCATGGCGTGATCGGCCATGAGCAGACCCTGATTGATGTTGTTGCCAGCGTGAATCGGCGCGAATGATGCCGCGACGGCGATGCGGATGCCGCTCCAGACCTCGCACTGCGTGGCCGTCTCGCGCGAGCTGCCGACGCCTTTGCGGTAGCCGCTGACGATGACCTCGAAGTTGCCGTTGATGAGCGCGTCGTGCTCGAAGAGGCGTTTGCCGTCGACGATGAGACCGGCGTAGGCGTCGCGGGCGATGTCTTCCGGCTTGTGGCTGAAACAGACCCAGGCCGGCGTCATGGCGTCGGTGTTGATGTCGTCGAGCAGGTCATCGATCGTCAGATCCCGCATCTGAAGATCGAGCTCGCCGCGCAACTGACGGCGGATCAGCTCCGGGTCCTTGGTCAGAAACAGGACGCGCTTGCCTGGAGTGAGGTGGATGGTCGGTTCTGGTTTCATGATGTCCTTATCGGGGTCTCGCGGTCTCGCGGTTGCGCGGTCTCGCGGTTGCTGGGTTGCAAGGTTGCAAGGTTGCTGCACATTCCTTATCGACTCAGCAACCCAGCAACCCAGCAACCTTGCAACCCCGAGACCGCGAGACCGCGAGACCGCGAAACCCTTCAGCAACCGGATTCTAATCAACCTCCCACCCCATCCCATGACATGATTCCCACCCATGCTTGCTCCGGGCAGGATGCTCGGTCCGTACAAGATCCTAACGGCCATCGGTGCGGGCGGCATGGGCGAGGTGTACCGCGCGCAGGATACGCGCCTGGGCCGCGACGTCGCCGTGAAAGTGCTGACGCGCAACCTCTCCAATGACGCCGACGCGTTGCGGCGTTTCGAACAAGAAGCGCGGGCGGCCGGGATGCTCAATCATCCCAACATCCTGGCCATTTACGACATCGGCGATGAAGGGGGACTCCGCTACATCGTCTCCGAGCTTCTGGAGGGGGAATCGCTAAGGGCTCGCATCAAGCAGAGTCCCATTCCACCGCGTAAGGCGCTCGACTATGCCGCCCAGATCGCCCGCGGGCTCGCTGCCGCGCACGAGCGGAGCATCGTCCATCGCGACCTCAAGCCGGAGAACCTCTTCATCACCCGCGACGGCCACGTCAAGATCCTCGACTTCGGACTGGCCAAGCTTTCCGGCCCGCGCCTGCCGAACGCGACGCCGGGAGACGAGAACGAGCTCACCCTTCCCACCACGCCGACAGAGCCGGGGCGGCTGATGGGGACGGTCGGTTACATGGCACCGGAGCAGGTGCGCGGCGGCAGCGGCGACAACCGATCCGACATCTTCGCCTTCGGCGTGATTCTCTACGAGATGTTGGCCGGCGTCCCGGCCTTCCGCGGCGAATCTCCCATCGAGACGCTCAACGCCATCCTGAAAGACGATCCTCCCGATTTCTTCGAGCTCAACGTGCGCGTTCCGGGCGCGCTCGATCGCGTGGTCCGTCACTGTCTCGAGAAGAATCCCGACGAGCGCTTCCAGTCAGCCCGCGACCTCGCCTTCGACCTCGGGTCGCTCTCCGGCCTCACCAGCCAGGCCATCTCCTTCCACCCGAACTGGCACTTCCGAAAACGCGACATCCTGAAACCGGCCGCGATCGTCCTGGCGATTCTCGCCGTGGCCGTGATCGCCTATCTGGCCGGACAACGCCGCGGAACGCGGCCGCCGCCGGAGTACAAGCGCCTCACATTCCGCAGCGGCACGATCTTCAACGCCCGTTTCTCGCCCGACGGCGAGACCGTGTTCTACGGCGCGCGGTGGGGCGGCAAGCCGATGTCGATCTTCTCCGTTCGCGCCGACTCGCCCGAATCGCGCGACCTCCAGATCGGAGAAGGCACTGACCTCCTCGCCGTCTCCCGCGACGGACAGCTCGCCATTTCGCTCCGGCGCCATGTCATCGGCTACCTGCGCGAGAGCGGAACGCTGGCGCAGGTGCCGATCGCCGGCGGTGCTCCCCGATCGATTCTCGACGACGTCGAATTCGCCGACTGGTCGCCGGACGGGCGGCTGGCAGTCGTCCGGACTGTAGGCGGCCGATGCCGGTTGGAGTTCCCGATCGGCAACGTCATCTATGACACGAACGGATGGATCGGCCATCCGCGTTTCGACCCTGCCGGCAAATCCATCGCCTTGCTCGACCATCCATTTCTGAACGATGACCGCGGCTCGGTCGTTCTCCTCACGCTCGCCGGGAAATCGCATCGCTCCCTGACCAGGGAATCGCAGAGCGTCGAAGGGCTGGCCTGGTCGCCGGATGGCAAAGAGATCATCTTCTCCGCCGAGGATGGCAACACGCCGCGGGCGATCACCGCCGTCACCGTCGGTGGCAAAGAGCGGATCGTCGCCGCGAGCGCGGGACCGCTCTGGCTTCACGACGTCGCCCCCGACGGCCGCGCGCTCGTTTCGCGCGAGATCGTCCGCGCAGGAATCGTCGGCATCCGCGGAAATGAGCCGCCGCTCGATCTGTCGTGGTTCGACTACTCCGTCGTGCGCGACCTCTCCGCCGACGGAAAGACGATCATCTTCTCCGAGTCGGGCGAAGCCGGCGGCGCCATCTTCGGCGTCTATCTGCGCGGAATCGACGGCTCGCCAGCGGTCAGGCTTGGCGATGGCACGTCGGAAGCCCTCTCGCCTGACGGGCAATGGGTCCTTTCCATCCCCCGCAACCGCAAGCCGGCGCCGATCGTCATGCTTCCCACCGGCACCGGCCAGCCGCGTCCGATCACGCACGACCGCATCAACCACCGCAACGCCCGCTGGTTCCCGAACGGCGCGCACATCCTTTTTCAAGGCGACGAGAACGGACACCCGCCGCGGCTGTGGATGCAGGCCCTCGACGGCAGCGCGCCGCGCGCCATCACTCCCGAAAATGTCTCCGGCACGCAGATCACACCCGACGGCCGCTTCGTTCTCGGCCGCGACAGCGACCGCAAGTTCCATCTCTATCCCGTCAGCGGCGGCGCCCGCCTTCCTGTGCCCGCGTTGAAGTTTGGCGACGTCCCCACGCGCTTCACCGCCGACGGCCGTTCGCTCTTCGTGGCCTCGTTCGGAAAAGTACCGGCCATGCTTTACAAGGTCGACCTTGCCACCGGCGCCCGCACCCTTTCACGCGAAGCGATGCCGGCCGATCCCTCCGGCCTCATCAACGTCGGCCCGATCTTCGTCACCCCCGACGGCGCGACGACGGTGTACAGCTACACGCGGCTGTTGAGCGATCTGTATGTAATCGAGAGCCCGTCGCGATAACCCCCCTGGGACCGCGTGCGTCCCGCACGCGCTTCTTCGCAACATCCTGCCGGACAAGCGCGGGCGAGACGCCCGCGGTCCCAGGGGGCTGACCCGATAGAATGCCCCAGTGCCGCAGGTGATCTTCCTCTCGCTCTTTCTCGGCTTGATCACGGGAACGCAGTCTGTCGAGTTGCGGGTCGATGAAGCGGTCAAGTCGGTGCGCATCGAGCTTGGCGGCCGCGAAGTTGCCCGGCTGGACAGGGCGCCGTGGTCGGCCAGGGTCGACTTCGGGAGCGAGCTGACGCCGCGCGACTTGACGGCGATCGCGTTCGACGATGAAGGACATGAAGTCGGCCGCACCTCGCAATTGATCAACCTCTCGCGCCCCCCCGCCGAGATGGAGATCATCATTCGAAGCGAAGGGCAGCAACCGGTTGAGGTGGAACTGGTCGGACGGCATCGGCTGCACAAGGAGCCTAAGAGCGCGAAACTACTCGTCGACGACACCGCCGTCCGCGTGGGCCGCGACTTCCGCGCACGCCTGCCGAAGGTCGACTGGTCTCATCCGCATCTCGTGTCGGCTGAAATGGAGTTTGAAGATGGCGAGATCGCCAAGCGCGACGTCGCCATTGAGGCGGGGTTCTCGGGCTCCGCGGGATCTGAGGTGGCGCCAATGCTCGTCATGACGAACGGGAAGAAGCAACCCGACTCGCTCGACGGCTGTTTTTCGGCCGGCGGCTCCCCCTTACGCGCGACGGCCATCGAAAGCGGCGACGCGTTCGTGGTCATGGTGAAGGATCCGGCCACGCGTCCTCCCTCCGCCGACTTGCGGTTCGATTCGGGGACGGCGCTGCGAATTCTCTGGCCGGTGCCGCGCCCCATCAACGCGCCGGGCGAGCCGACCGCGATCGCCTTCCCGCAGTCCGTCAATCACGGCAAGGTGTCGTCGGTGTCCTGGCTGCTGAGCCAGCGCCTTTCGCCGCCCCCCTCCGCCACTGAGCCGCGCCAGTTCACCGACGCCGTCGCCGTCGCGGCGATGAGCTCCCTGGAACGAGGCCGGCGCCGCGCGGTCATCCTCGTCGTGAGCAAAGCACCCGACCGCAGCCTCTACACTCCGCCGGTCGTGCGCCGCTATCTCGAAGCCGTTGGTGTGCCGCTCTTCGTCTGGTCAGCGGATGGACCGCGGCCCGATCTGGCCGCCTCCTGGGGCTCGATCGACGACATCTCCATGACCGCCGGACTCCAGGCCGCCATCGGGCGGCTCAATGACGCACTCACGCGGCAACGCCTCGTCTGGGTTGCCGCCAATCCGCTCACGGTACTCAACGCCGAGGGGGTGGAGCGCTGCGGGCTAACGCCGGTGGCGCATCATCAGCCACTCAAACAGTAATGAGCATGAGAAACATGAAATCCATTGTCATCGCCGCAGCCCTCTTCCTCAGCGCCGCCGTATCCCTTGCACAGACCGCTGCGGAATCGATCGAAGTCCGCGTCGTCAACGTCGACGTCGTCGTGCGCGACCGAGCCGGCAAACCGGTCACCGGACTGACGAAAGCAGACTTCGAGATCTACGAGTACGGCCAGAAGCGGGAGATCACGAACCTCTACGAAGTGCGTGGGGCAACCGCCCCCGCGGCGCCATCGGCGAAGCCCCCGGTGCCTGCGAACACGGCTCCGGCTCCTGCCGAGGGCGCTGCTGTCGAAATTCGTCCGCGCAACATCGTCATGTTCCTCGACAACTACTCGCTCGAGCCGTTTCGCCGCGACAAGGTGCTCCAATCGCTCCGGAAGTTCATCGACGGTCAGTTGCAGCCGCAGGATCGCGTGATGATCGTCCTCTGCACGCAACAGGTGAAAGTGATCACGCCGTTCACTAGCGACAGAAAGGCCATCGAAGATGGGGTGGAGTCGCTCAAGAAGATCGTCAGTGCCAGCTCCAACCGGGCCTCCTCTCTCGAACGGGTCAAACGACAGGTCAGTGAGCTCATCGACACCGGCAAGGAGGGAAGGTCCAGCTGGAAGGATGTCTACGGCCAGTCGCTGGGACTCGTGGAAACTCTCGTCGAGGAAGACATTTTCAGTGCCAGGAACACGCTGGCCGCGCTCGGGGCGACCACCGGCGCGCTCGCGGGACTGGAAGGCAAGAACGTCGTCATCTTTGCAGGCGCTCATCTTCCCGAGCATCCCGGCGCGGAGCTCTATCAGTGGCTCTACAACTCCTTTTCGACCTACATGGGCAATCTCACACTGGGGTCAGAAACCATCAGCGGCAAGGCGGGATCGATGCAGCACTACTCGATCGAGGAAGCCGCCAAACAGGCCAGTGCGAACAACGTCACGCTCTACCTCATCGACGCCGCCGATATGCGCGATGCCGTCAGCGCCGAAAGCAATATTCAGGTCGACAAGATGGAGCAGTTCACCGCCTTCACCAACACGGCCATGGCCTACCAGACGCTGGCCCGCATCAGTGGCGGGTTGGCGCTCACCAACTCCGACAACTTCGATTCCGCCTTCCAGACGCTGGCCGCCGATCTCAACTCCTACTACTCCCTCGGCTTCAAACCCTCGGGTACCGCAACCGACACCCTGGGCAGGATCGTCGTCAAGATGAAGAACCCCGAGTACCGGTTCCGGGCCAGGGAGACGTACGCCGCAAAGGCTCCGGCGGCGCCGCTCGACGAAATGAGCGCCCGCGTCACCGCCAACCTCTATGCGACCGATGCCCGCAACGAGTGGGAGATCCATCTCAAACCGGGGACGCCCGAAAAACAGGGAAGCGAGTACCGCGTGCCGTTCGAAGTCACCATGGCGCCGACGATCACGCTCAAGCCTGATGGCGAGAACCTCGTCGGCAACTTTGCCGTCTACGTCGTCGTCGGTCGAGGCGAGTCGACCTCGAAGGTAATCCGAAACGTTCACGCAGTAAAGGTTCCCACCGATGCCGAAGACGACTTTCGCGAGAAACAGATCACCTACAAGGCCTCGATCACCATGACACCGGGGGAGAACATCCTCTCGGTTGCCGTCGTCGATCAGGCCAACAACAGCGCCGGGTTCGCCAGGGCAAAAGTTGCCGTTCCGTGAGCCCTACCGCGGCCTGCGACCGCCCGGCACAGACACTCTTGTCTGTGCCGGTTCTCGGCACGCCGTATGCGTTAGTACCTCCCATCATGAGAAGACTAGGAATCGCACTCATCACACTCACCGCCCTCATCGGTGCCGCCGCGTATGGTCAACAACAGGCGACGGTTACACCAAGCCAGACCCCGCCACACCCGGTCCTGCAGATCATCCCGGATGACGCATCCGTCAACCGGCTCGAAGTCGAGGTTGGCGCTGTCCGGCTCACCACCCACAGCGGGCGCTACACGTTCGCCTATCTGCCACTGCTGGCTCCGCTACAGTCCACAGCCTTCCGCCCTTCGATCGAGATGCCGAACGGGCTGGCGCTGACGGGAACGTCGATCCCGCAGAGGCCGCGCACGGACGCTCGGGCACGGGTGGACATTCGTTGACGAATTTTTCGTAACCCTTTCCGGCAAAGCCGCGTCACAATAAGCATGCCGATGAACCGTGCCGCCCTGCTGCTCATCATCCTCGGCGTGGCCACGCCGCTCGCCGCCGCCGACGCACCGAAGCCGGACTATTCGCCCGAGGCCATCTTCCGCTTCGCGCACGACTTCGTCCTTCATCCGCATTCCGCCGTTGGTGACTTCGACCTCGGCAACCTCGGCTCGATCAACGTCTACAAATACGGCCTTCACGGCACCTTCAACTACCTCCCCTTCCTCGCACCGCTCATCGGGACAAGGCTTGCCGACGTCGCCACGGTTCCGAACGCCTTCGCGCTGACGAACACCCCCATCGCCCGCTCGATGCCGTTCATGCCCGACGAGGTTTCTCTCTCGCTCGGAGCGAAGCGCGAGCTGAAGCGCGTGCTGCAGCTTGAAAAGTCGGCCGCGCTCAGCGTCTCCGAGTAGACCGTCCTCAGCTTCGACGCTGACAACATCGACACGACTCAGCCTGCGACGCTACCATCGACCGACCTGAGGTGATCGAGGCCCTTCCCTTACTTCTTGAGGCCCCAGAAGTTATCCGTAAGCCACGTCATGAACGCGGCAGCAGGGACGGGTCTGCTGATGAAGTAGCCCTGGGCGAGGTCACAATCCATCTCCTCGAGACACTTGAGCGTGACGGCATCCTCGACCCCCTCGGCGCAAACCTGCTTGCCGAGGTTGTGGGCCAGATCGATCACCGTGCGGACGATGGCGGCGTCGGCATCGCTGGTCATCATCCCCATCACGAACGACTTGTCGATCTTGATCTCATCGATCGGCAGCTCGCGCAGATGGGTGAGCGACGAGTAGCCGGTACCGAAATCGTCGACCGACAGCCGCACGCCCATCGACTGCAGCATCGACATGATGGCCAGGGCATGTGCCGGGTCGGCCATGATGCTGCTCTCGGTGATCTCGATCTTGAGAAAGCGCGGGTCGACGTTCCACTTGTCCAGTGCCGCCTGCACTTTCGACGGCAGCGTCTCCTCCAGCAGACTCTTCGCCGAGACGTTGACGGCGATGTGCACCGGCGCGCCCTCGTCCTGCCAGGCGCGGCATTGCTGCAGGGCGCGGTCGAGAATCCAGTCGGTCATCACCTTGATGAGCCCCGTCCGCTCCGCGATGGGGATGAAGCTCGCCGGGAGCAGCAGGCCGCGCACCGGGTGGTTCCAGCGCAGCAGCACCTCGGCACGCGTCATCAAGCCGCTGCGAAGATGCCGCTTCGGCTGGTAGTAAAGCTCGAACTCCTCGCGCTCGATGCCGCCGCGCATCTCGACGACGAGCGAGAGTTGATCGGGGTCGCGTGACTCCTGGTCATCGCGCTCATGAAAGGTGAACCCGGTATTCGATTGCTTCGTGGCGTACATGGCCACGTCCGCACGGCGCATCAGGGTGCGCGCGTCACTGCCGTGCTGCGGGGCGAGAGCGATGCCGATCGACGCCCCCACTTCCAGAACCTGCCCTTCGACGACGAACGGCTGTTGCAGCGTATTCAGGATGCGGCGCGCGGTCATGGCCACGGCGTTGGCGTCGAGGGCCGACGTCAGCACGATGGCGAATTCGTCTCCGCCGAGGCGGGCAACGGTGTCGTCAAAGTGAAGCTGGTTGCGGAGACGGAAGGCCACCTGCTTGAGGAGCACGTCGCCGAAGTGGTGGCCGAACGTATCGTTCACGTCCTTGAAGCGGTCGAGGTCCATGAGCAGCAGGGCGATGAGCCTCTCCTCATTTCGCCCCATCTCCAGCGCCTCGGCCAGCCGGTCGAACAGCATCATCCGGTTCGGCAGATCGGTCAGCCCGTCGTGCATGGCCTGGTGACGTAGGGCAACGATCTCGTTGCGGCTGTCGGTCACATCGCGCAGAAAGGCCACCCAGTGCGTCAGCTCGCCGCCGTCTTCGACCGGAACGAGCTGAAGATCGAGCTCGAACTCCCGCCCGTCCTTCCTCACGGCGGCAACCTCGGCGGCAAATGCCTTCCGCGCGAAGACATGATGCAGCATCGAATCGAAGATCACGCGATGGCGGTCGACGATACCGAACGCCACCGGCGTCTCGCCGATGATCTCCTCACGCGGGCGCTTATAAATCGCGCAGAAGCCGTCGTTGACGAAGGCGATTCGCGGCCCCAGCGCTTCCACCGCGGGCGTCAGGATGGCGATCCCCTCCCCCGCCACGCGCACCGCGCTGCCGAGCACGCGAAGCTGTTCACTCTCGAAGCGCTGCTCCGTCAGCTTCCGCAGCAACGCCGATTCCTCGATCGGCGTCGTGGTCCACGAAGTTCGCAGTGAGGTGGTGACATCCTCAGACATAAGTAAGGTAGGGTGATTCTAGCAGTCGGAGCGCTGGCGTTCCGCTGAGGGTACCAGCAAATGTAACGAGCCCGGGACGGGCAGGCGGAGTGACGCTAGTACGTTACTTCCTCGCGAACTCCACGCTCCCCGAATACTTCGTCGGATCGAGCAGGCCTTTCGCATCCTTCTTATCCTTCAGATACGAGTCCCAGAACATCAGGGAGATCGAACGGATCGACGCGAATGTCCCTCGGTCGCTGATCTGCGGATTGCGCGGGTCATCCAGCGAGCTGCGGTTCAGAACCTGTCCCGTGCGGGGATCGGTGAGCGGCGGCTCGCGCGTCGTCGCGTATTGCTCGCCAAGCCCCGAGGCCACACCGGTAAAGGTCATATGGTTGGCGTTCTTGATCAGCACGAAGTACTTGTCGCCCTCCGGTGAGTGATCGAAGGCCGTGCGGCGCCACTCAGGAGTCTCTGCTTCCGTCGCGCCGTAGTCGCGCGTGCCGGTCATGAACATCGCCGGCACCTTGACGGCGTGCCAGGAATCGGCGGTCAGTCCGCGATTCTCGGCCACCCCCTGCGGCGACATGGCCATCATGGCCTTGATGCGCGGGTCGCCGAGCGCCAGCGGAGGCGTGCTGAATGTCTTCGCCCCGGCCACGAGCATCGACGTAAACGCTCCGTAGGAATGGCCGCCGACTCCGATGCGGGCGTGATCCAATTTTCCGGCCAGCTCGGGATAGTCCTTCTCCAGATCGTCGAGCGAGTCGAGGATGAGGACGACGTCGCGCGCGCGGTCGCGCCACTGCGGCTCACGTTCCTTCTCCCAGATCATCTCCGCCGGAGTCGGACGCGGCTTTCCCTGTGCCTCGGCATTGGCCGGCCGGCGCTCGCGCCGGCGGTCGTTCGTCACTTTGTCGTCGCGCCGCATGGCCAGCAGATCGGCCATGGCGTCCTTCAGCGCGCCCGAATCCGCGTGCGACGGCCGGATGCAGACATAGCCGTAGCTCGTCCAATACGAGATCAATCCTTCGTACCCGTGGCTCGATCCGCCGTATCCGTGCGAGAAGATGATGATGGGAAACGGTCCCTTCCCTCGGGTCGGATATTCGATCGAGATCTCGAGGTTCTTGTTGCGCGCCCCGTCGTGCAGAATCGCCGACGGGATCACGCCGACCGGCGAGGTTCCCATATCGAAGCCGTACGACGGCGTATACGACGCCGGCGCCGGGGCGGGCGGAGTCTTCTGCTGCAGATGCGGCGATGAGGCGCAGCCAACCGCGGCGACCAGAGCAATTGTGACAAAGAATCGTTTCATACAGCCTCCGTTACAAACGTGGATCATCTCCGTTGAATGCTAAATCAGAAGAGGGCATTCTCCGATTGAATCGGAAGGGGCCGTAGAAGGACCTTCGTTGCAGTCTGTTGACGGGCGTTGGCAGGGTTACTCGGTTGCTGGGTTACTGGGTTGAAACTCAGCAGCCTAGCAACCCAGCAACCACGTGCGCCTTACAACCACCCCTTTTCCCTGGCAATCCGCGCCGCTTCGACGCGATTTTGCGCGCCGAGCTTGCTAATGGCCTCGGATAGATAGTTGCGCACCGTCCCCTCGGATAGGTGCAACGACTCGGCGATGTCGCCCGTTGCCTGCCCCTCACCAGCAAGGCGCAGCACCTGCCGCTCGCGGTCAGTCAGCGGATCGGGCTCGCTCCACGCCTCGGCAGCCAGCTCGGGATCGACAGCACGGCCACCGGCGTGCACGCGTCGGATGGCATTGGCAAGTTGTTCGGCCGGCGAGTCCTTCAACAGATATCCCGATGCCCCCGCTTCGAGCGCGCGGCGGAGATAGCCGGCACGGGCGAAAGTCGTCAGGATCACCACCCGCGTCGGCAGCCCTTCCTGCCGCACCATCGCCGCGACCTCAAGTCCTGTCTTCGACGGCATCTCGATATCCGTCAGAAGCACGTCCGGCCGGTGCGTCCGGACGAGAGCGAGCGCCTCGTCGCCGTTCCGGGCGCGGGCCACGACCTCGATATCGGATTCGATCTCCAGCAATGCAGACAACGCACCGAGCACCATGGCCTGATCCTCGGCGATGACGACGCGGATCATGCCGAGCGCTCGATGGCGCTGACCGATTGCGGACCGCTGGCCAGCGGCAGCGCCACGGTCAACGTCGTGCCGCGCGAACCGTCGAGGGTCACCCTTCCGCCCAGCGCCGCGATGCGTTCACGCATGCCGCTGATGCCGGCACCATCTTCCCGCGTGCCGCCGCGGCCATCGTCCGAAACGACCAGACGAATCTCGTCACCGCTGCGCCCGAGGGCGATCGTGCACCGCTCTGCCTCGGCGTGGCGGACGACGTTCGTCACCGCCTCACGCAGCGCCAGCGCCAGAATCGCCTCCTGCGCCGGCGCCAACGGAACCGGCTCCAGTTGCGTCGTCAGCACGATCGAGGCCGTGCGCAACATCTCCGTGGCCCCATCGAGCTCGTGCTGCAGTCCGGCGCGATAGCCGCGCACCGCCTGACGCACCTCCGACAACGCCTCGCGCGAAATGCGCTCCACATCACGAATCTCCTCGCGCGCCCGTTGCGGATCACGGTCGGCCAGCTTCGAGGCCAGCTCCGACTTCAGAATGATCAGCGACAGCGTGTGGCCGAGAACGTCATGAAGATCGCGCGCGATCCGCTCCCGCTCCGCCACCTTGGCCAGATGCTCGATCTCATCCTGGGCCATCTGCAAACGTTTGTTGGCCCGGCCCACTTGGGCGAAATGGGCGTTCACCGCACCGATGACGACGGTGAAGAACGCGGCCCACCACCAATACATCGGGCTGAGACCGATGATCAGCACATCGATGAGCAATACCAGAAGAATGATGCCGATGATCGTGGACGCCCGCCGCACCCCGCCCGCCGACCCGGCAAACGACGCCGCGAAGATGAAGAATGCCCCCGCGCCGAGGTTCGACGGCATGAAGGCGACTCCCAAAAGCGTGATCGCGCCGATGACAAGAAGCACGCGGTTCCTGCTGACCCGATAACCGGCCAGATAGATGACCGTGAAGACCGCCGTGGCGAACCAGGTGAGCGCAATCCGTCCCGCGCTCGCCTTCTCCAGAACCGGATAGCCGGCGAACGGGATGATGTAGATCAGCCAGATGTACTTCGTCCAGCCGGCGTAATCGTGCTCAGGGGTCATGGCGATAGTTTATGTGTCACCGACACTCTTGTCTGCGCCTCACTTCAATCGCACCTCATCAACCACGAAATCAACTGCCCCCTTCTCCGGACCGCAGATCAAAAACGCCTGCACATCCTTCCCATCGACGGAAAACGCGGACCACGGCAGCGTGATCTCCGTCCAACCGGCGCCGGCGTGTACAGTCGTCAGGCGCGGAATCCGTCCGGCACTCGCGGCGAACAGCATCACGCGAAGGTCGGTGTCGCCCTTCGCGTAGAACGAGAGGCCGCTCTTGGACGAGACATCGACCGGCTGCATCGGCGTCGTGCCGAGCATCACCATGGCGCCGGCCCACGGATACATCGAGCCCGGCTTCGTATCGGCGTGGATATGCAGCGCTTTCGGCGTTCCGTTCGCGCCGCCGTCGACGACGTCCATCGCGGCCGTGGAAGTGCCACCCATGATTGAGTCCGTCGAGATCTCCCAGCCGCTGCCGAAGGCCGGCTTCATATCGCCCGAATCGAAGTTGCTGATCATTCCATCGCCGACGGCCGGGACAACGGCCGCGGCGGGCGTGCCTTTCTTCGACTCCGGCTTGCGATCGAGCGCCGCGCCGTTTCTCCAGATCGTGACGATGTTGCGCGTCGCCAGAATGTCGGTGGTCGGATCGCCATCGACCAGAAGCAGGTCGGCGCACAGGCCAGGAGCGATGCGGCCGCGGTCATCGAGCTTGAACCGTTTCGCGGGCACCGATGTCGCCGCGGCCAGCGCCTCCGACGGCGTCAGTCCCGCCTTCACCAACAGCTCGAGCTCGCGATGCATGCTCGCGCCATGCGATGTCCCGGGATTCGGCGCATCAGTTCCCGCCAGAATCGGAACACCGGCACGCTTCAACTGCCGCACGGCCTCAAACGCGTTCTCCATTTTCGCCCCCGCCCCCGTCCGAAACGGGAAGGAGGCTTTCAGGTTGTCTTTCTCGTCGGAATTGAGATAGGCGGCCAGATGCGCGTCGGTGATCAGCGACGCCCCGCTGGCGACGCCGGTCGTGCTCTCGTTGACCGTCAGCGTCGGCACGACAAAGGCGTGATGCGCCGCCACGAACGCGCCGAAGGCGGCGTCCGGCGGCTTGTCGGCGAAGACATGCACGAGCGCGTCGGCACCGGCATCGATGGCATCACGCGCCGCGCTGAGCGTCGAGATGTGCACGACCGCCAGCTTCCCGCGCTTGTGCGCCGCGGCGATGAGCAGGGTCAGATCGCTCTTCGAGAGCGTCGGGAGGCGCTTCATCCCGTACGCTTCCCCGGTCTCGACGATCAGCTTGATGTAATCCGACCCTTCGGCGATGCGCGCATCGATGAAGGCCTGCGGGTCGTCGCCGGTCTTGAACGTCGGGATCGGGAAGTACTCGCTCCCATGCCCACCGGCGACCGTGGCCAGGATCCCGGCTGAATAAATGTCCGCCCGATTCGTCACCGGACCCTTGGCCTGCTCGGCGCGAAGCGGTCCCGACGTCCGAGGCGAGGTGAACATGTCCATCTCCGTCGTGACGCCGAAGCGAAGGGCGCGCTCGAGTGTCCCCGGAAAGACGTGCGTGTGCGAATCGATCAGCCCAGGCAGCAGCGTCTTTCCGCTGCCGTCGACCACCGTCGCCCCCTGAGGAACCGCCACCTTCGCCCCCGCGGCGACAATCCGCGTCCCGTCAATCACGACGGTCGCATGCGGAATGACTCGCGCGCCGTCAAAGAGGCGGACGTTGGTGATGGCGGTCTGCTGCGCGGCAAGGGGAGCAGCAAGAAAGAGGATTGCGAATAGCAGATGTTTCATGCCGCCAGTATCGGTTGCCGGCATCCAAGGCAACACTGCGGAACGTCAGCAGAAGAGGATGACAAGTGTCATGAGTCTGAGTTGTCGGTTGGCGGTTGGCGGGCCGGTTGAACAACCGACAACCGGCAACGACTCACCCCACCTGCTACCCTTTCCCTCGTGCCCGAGAAGATCCGCCGCTACACACTCAAGAAGGAACCCAAGGCGCAGAAGCAGTATCGCGTCCGATACGAGGACGAGCTGAATCAGGAACAGCTCGACGTGGTCATGGCGGGCGAGGGGCCGATGCTGGTCATCGCCGGCGCGGGCAGCGGCAAGACGCGCGCGCTGACCTATCGCGTCTCGCGCCTCATCGAAGACGGCATCGACCCGTCGGACATCCTCCTCCTTACCTTCACCAACAAGGCGGCGCGCGCGATGCTCAGCCGCGTCGAGCAGCTCGTCACCATCGACACGCGCCGCATCTGGGGCGGTACGTTCCACTCCATCGGCAACCGTCTTCTGCGCCAGCACGCAGCCACGCTCGGCTACCGGTCGAGCTTTACCATCCTCGACGCCGAAGACGCCAAAGAGATGATGGAATCGGCCATCTCCTCTCTCGGAATCAACACTCTGGAGAAGCGCTTCCCGAAGGGCGACGTCCTCATCGACATCTACTCCTACCTGATCAACACCCGCACGCCGCTGGAGCTGCACCTCGAGAACAACTACCCGCACTTCGGCATCTATCGCGACGAGATGATCAACGTCTTCCGCCGCTACAAGGAGCGGAAGCGCGAAGCGAATGCGATGGATTTCGACGACCTGCTGGTGAACTGGAAGCTGCTGCTGGACGACTATCCGGACGCCGGCGCGGCCCTGCAGCGGCGCTATCGATACATCCTCGTCGATGAATACCAGGACACGAACAAACTGCAGGCCGAGGTCGTCGACGCCATGGCCGCGGTCCGGCGAAACCTCATGGTCGTCGGCGACGACGCGCAATCGATCTACTCCTTTCGCGGCGCGTCGTTCGAAAACATCATCACCTTTCCGCTCCGGTTCCCTGAGGCGAAGATCTACAAACTGGAGACTAACTACCGTTCAACACGCCAGATCCTCAGCCTTGCCAACGCCTCGATCGCGCAGAACCGCTTCCAGTTCCGCAAGGAATTGCACGCAGTGCGAGGCGACGGACCCGACCCGGCGGTGGTCGGCGTCGACGACGTATTCGAGCAGGCCTCGTTCATCGCCCAGCGCATCCTGGAGCTGCGCGACGAGGGCGAGAGCCTCGGCGAGATCGCCGTGCTCTATCGCTCGCACTACCAGTCACTCGAGCTGCAGATGGAGTTGTCGCGCCGCCTGATTCCCTACGAGATCCGCTCGGGCATCCGTTTCTTCGAGCAGGCGCACATCAAAGACGTGATCGCCTATCTGAAGATCGTCACCAATTCGCGCGACGAGCTGTCGTGGAAGCGCGTGATGAAGCTTTACCCGAAGGTGGGCGAAAAGACGGCGGCCGAGGTGTGGGGAAGGATCGGCACGGCGCAGGATCCGTTGCAGGCGTTCCTGAACAGCGCCGGGACAGTGGCCTCCGTGTCCGGCGGACGGTCGCGCACTCCGGTCCTGAAAGGTCTTCGCGACGTCCTTGGCATCATCGGCAGCGAGTCGATGCAGCACAACCCATCGGAATCGATCCGGCTCGTCGTCGAGCGCGGTTACGCCGACTACGCGCGCTCGAAATTCGCCAACGTCCAAGCGCGCCTCGACGATCTGGAGCAACTGTCCCAATACGCGCTCCGTTACGACGACACCAACGCCTTCCTTGACGAAGTAGCGCTAGCCAATCCCATCGCCGGCGAGGACGTGGCCGCGGTCGGCCCCGAGGACGAGAAGATCGTGCTGTCGTCCGTGCACCAGGCCAAGGGGCTGGAGTGGCGCATTGTCTTCGTCATCTGGCTTGCCGACGGCCGCTTCCCGTCGCAACGCGCCCTTCGCGTCCCGGGCGGCATTGTGCGCGTCAAGCCCAAGGAGTTGCACGCGGCGTTCGAGCTGACGGACGCGCTGTTTCGCGGGACTACCGACCTCGCCATCGAGGAAATGCCGGCAGAGATCGTCGGCGATGCTGCACCCGCCGAGCACGAGATCGTCATCCCGGGCGAAGAAGAAGAGCGCCGTCTCTTCTACGTCGCCGTCACCCGCGCCAAACAGGAGCTCTATCTCGTCTTCCCGGTGATGGCCCGCGACCGCGGCGGCCTCGATGTGCTCATGGAACCGTCACGCTTCATCCGCGAGTTGCCGGGCGATTCGTTCGAGAAATGGGTGATCGGGAGCGAGTGACCCCCCTGGATAGGGGTAGGGAATGAACGGGACCAGTACGAGGATCGCGTAAATCAGCTTTTCCAACATGGACCACCTCACTTTTCTGAGGTAGTGACGTGAAACCGCGGAGCGTTACGAGGCGCGGCCCAGGAGCGCTGGCGTCTCGCCGGCTGGCTCGGCGGCGTCTCGCCGCTGAGTTACCGGATCTTGATCAATTCCACGTCGAACACCAGCATCCCCGCCGGCATCCCGGGCTGTCCCTTGTAGGCGATTTTCTGCGGAATCCAGAAGCGGACCTTCTCCCCCTCGGTCATGAGCTGGATCCCCTCGGTCCAGCCGGGGATCACCCGGTCGAGCCCCAACTCCGCCGGCTCGCCGCGAAGCACGGAGGTGTCGAACATCCGGCCGTCGGTGGTCCAGCCGCTGTAGTGAACGACCACCTTGCTGTAGCCCTTCGGATGCACGGTTCCCGATCCGGGAAGGAGAACTTTGTATGCGAGGCCGGAGGACGTCTTCGTCGCATCAGCCGGCGGCGCGGCGACATCCGCGGGAGCGGCCGGCGGATGAACGATGTCGACGAGCTGTCCGTCGACGACGAACGTCTCGCCCGAGGCGATCTTGCCGCCGCCGAGGGATGCCGGAATCCAGGCGCGACACTTCTCGCCTGGTGTCATCTGCTCGAACATCTCCCGCATGCCCGGCAGCAGCTTCGCCGCTTCGACGAACGACGTCCCCTCGGTGCGCGTGTAGTCGACCACGGAACCGTCGGATGCCTTCCACACCGCATAGCGGATATGGATGTAGTCGCCGTTGCCCGGGTGTTCGGCCGGGGTCCCGACCTCGAGCGGTTTCGAGACCAACCCATCGGCGCTCTTCTGCGCATCGGCAGGAGGCGCGGTGAGATCAGGCGGCGGGGCGGGAGCGGGCTTCATGGCGACGGCGGCAGCGAAAAAGAGAGCAAGCATCATTAGACTTGGCAGAACATGCGCCTTCTTCTGATCTCTTCCTCCACCGTACATGGCTACGGTTTTCTCGATCATCCCGAATCGGCGATTCGAGAGTTCCTCGGCGCCGCGCGTCGCGTAGCCTTCGTGCCGTTCGCCTCCCACGATCACGCCGCCTACACCATCAAAGTTCGCGAACGCCTCAGCAGAATGGATCTCGATGTCGTCCCGATCGACGATCTGGACCGCACGGACGCCATCTTCGTCGGCGGCGGCAACACCTTTCGCCTGCTCAAGACGCTTTACGAGCGTAACCTCCTCTCACCGATCCGCGAGCGCGTCCGCGCCGGCCTCCCCTACCTCGGATCCAGCGCCGGCACGGTCATCGCCGCGCCGACGATGAAGACGACCAACGACATGCCTATCGTCGAGCCTCCGTCATTCAACGCACTCGCTCTGGTGCCCTTCCAGATCAACCCGCACTACCTCGACCCCGATCCGCAATCGACGCACAAAGGCGAAACGCGCGAGGAGCGCATCCGCGAGTTCCTCGACGAGAACGAGACGCCGGTCGTAGGCCTCCGCGAAGGATCGATCCTCCGCGTCGAGAACGGCACGACGACGCTCCTCGGCGAAAAGACGGCGCGCATCTTCCGGCGGGGGGTGGAGGCGGTCGAAATGGCTCCGGGCAGGATCGACGTGTGAACCATCTTGCTCGCGCGGTAGCACCCGCCAGGAGCCATTCGCAGTTCCGCCGGATACTCACTCTTCTTCCAACCCTGCTGGCATGGTCCGTAGCGGTCGTCGCGAAAGGGCCCATCGACATGGCGGCCGGATGCAAGGCCAATCCCGCTCTCGCCGGTTCCTGTTTCGTGGTGCGCGGCAGGCTCTCCGCCTACAACGGCACACCTACATTTCGAATCTGGCCGGTCGGGACGCACTGTCTCCTTGGCGTGATCCCGTCTGAAGATCCGCGCTCGCTCCCCGGGGAGCTCCGCGGAGTGGCCGGCTTCGAGCAAGACGTCTTCGGGACGTTCACGGTCTGTCCCTTCACGAAACGCAGGGCCGGCGTGATGCAGTTCGTCTGTGTCGAGACGGTGCGAAATGTCGATACCCGCAAACATCCGTTCAGTCGTCGTCAGAACGGTTCACGACGCACTCGGGGGTAGGGAAAGTGCTGGACCCCGACTCTCCATTGGTGACAACCGATCGGAGAGCCAGATGGCAACACGGAAAGCCAGGATTCCCGCCAAAATCGTAGCTGCAATTCTCTTGGTCGTTCTTGCCAGCTACGCGGCTGCGGGTGCCTGGGCTCAGCCGCCAAGTGACTCCGACAACCCGCGGGTCGCCGCTCTCCTTCGAGCGGATTCAGAAGGGGAAGCAACGGCAGCTCTCGACGCTCTAGGCTGCTCGCCGTGGTTACTGCCGAGTCTTGCAAGGCGCTCCCAACTGGCGATCTTTCTCGTTCTTGTACTGGTAGTCATAGCGGTCGCGATTTGGTTGGGTCCCCTACTT
>DATMNC010000053.1:0-5198 GCA_035569395.1 Thermoanaerobaculia bacterium
TCACCCGGCGGCACGCTGGTCATGAAGGAGGTCATGCTGCCCGTCTGCAGCCCCGGCTATATGAACGAGACGGAGCCCGCGCGGGGTAACACGATCATCCGGCTCGTCGACACGCCTGGTGACTGGGCCGCGGATTATCCGCACTTTCTGACTGGGCGGCGCGGCCCGTCCAAGGCGCTGAGCTTCACCGACTACGCCGTGGTAGTACAGGCCGCGCTTCTCGGCCAGGGGATCGCGCTCGGCTGGCTGACGGTTGCATCGCGCTGGCTGCTGACCGGCGCACTCGTTCCGGCCTCCGAGGCGCTCACCACGACAAGACGGATCTGTGAGTTCCTGCCCCCGCGCAACCTGCCGATGCGTCCGGTTGCCGCCGAGATCCAGGACTGGATCACCGAACAGATGCGTGGCGAAATTGCGAAAATCGAGCGGCTGCATCCGCGGCTTGGATTGATGGCCGCCTGCTATTGACGAGACCGATCACTTAACTCGCAGTTGCTCCTGATGCGCCTTCACAAGTTCATGCATGCTGTTGAACTGAAAGTCGACGTGGGGCATCTCGCCCGGATTCATGGTGGCACCGAAACCCTGCTGAGCGTGTCGACGATAGATCCAGCATGATTTCAAACCGTGCTCGTTCGCCGGCTTGTGGTCGTGGAACATGCTCTCGGCCGTGTGGAGGATCTTCTCCTTCTTCACGCCGATCTCTCCCAGTTTTTCGATCATATAGTCGAAGTTCCGGGGCGACGGCTTGTAGGATCCAATGTCCTCGGCGGTGTAGATCGCATCGAACTCCACCTGGAGCCTGCGATTGCTCGCTTGGAAGGTCTCGTTGTCCACGTTGGAAAGGATGACGAGCTTGAAATACTTCTTCAGGTACTGGAGCGCTCCCGGGGAGTCCTCGAACGCGGGCCAGTTTCCGACTGATCGGCCGTATTCGATGCAATCCTCGTTGGTGACGTGCACGCCCCACTCCTCGGCGAGACGCTTGTAGACGATCGGCAGCAGGTCGCGATACCGCTTCGCCGGAGTGTATTTCTGCTGGCTCGATTCATGGCGCGCATGCGCTTCCAGAATCTGGTCGCGTGCGAGCGGACGCCTCACGCGCTCCGTGAGGCCTTTCAGGGCCTCGACCATCCCGCTCTCCCAATCGATCAATGTGCCGTAGCAGTCGAAGGTCAGCGCGTCGAAATCGGTGAGCAACATGTCGGTGTCTCCTCTTTAATTGTATCAGCATAGGCAAGGCGGATGGCAGGATCGCCGCGTCGTCGCGATGCGCCCCGCAGAACCGATCGGACTTTGGCTTCGCGGCGGCACAATCTGCCGCCGGCGCACTCCAGAGTCTGAACGGGCCCCCTATGAGACGATCACCACAAAGCTGGAGCGGCGCGAACTGCCGAAGATCGGGGCAATTCGGCATGGGCTTCTTCGAAACGGCCGTCAGACGGCAACCGTTGCCGCACGACCGTGCAAAGATGATCCGACGCCAATCGGGAGCGGCAGCATGTCTCAGTCGGTACACGTTAACGCCTTTCGCGACCTCCTGGATGGCGGAGGCGTCGTCGACGACCCGGAGCAGATCGCGACCTACACGACGGATCAACGCCAACTCCTCACGGGCTCGACGTTCGCCGTGCTGAAACCGGCGACGACGAAGCAGGTCGCCGACATCGTGCGGCTGGCGGCGCGCCTGGGCATCGGACTCGTTCCGCAGGGCGGCAACACCAGCTACTGCGGTGGTGCAACGCCGGACGCCTCCGGACAGCAGATGATCGTGAGCCTCGAGCGGATGGACGGGATCCGGGAAATCGACACCGTCTCCATGAGTATTTCGGTCGACGCCGGCGCCATCCTGAAGAACGTACAGGACGCGGCGGCGGCCGCCGGACTTCTGTTGCCGCTCAGCCTCGGGGCAGAAGCCAGTTGCCGGATCGGCGGCAACATCGGCACGAACGCCGGCGGATTGTCCGTCGTCAAATACGGGATGACACGCGATCTGCTCCTCGGGATCGAAGCGGTACTGTCGGACGGCACCGTGGTCTCCGACATGCGCAAGCTGCGGAAGAACAATACCGGCTACGACATCAAGCAGTGCTTCGTCGGAAGCGAGGGAACCCTCGGCATCGTCACGGGCGCCGTGCTGCGTCTTGCGCCCTGGCCGACCCGCTGCGCGACCGCCTGGCTGAAGCTTGCGGCTGGCGTCCCGCTCGCCGAGCTTCTCGCCCTTGTCCGGCGGGAGTCCGCGGACCTGCTCACGACGTTCGAATTCATGGCGGCCAGGTCGATCGCGCTCGCGACCGACGCGATGGCCAACCCGCCCTCCGTCGGCGCCGGACCAGGCGGCGCCATACTCCTCGAGCTCGCCTCCTCCTCCAGTCATCTCGATCTCGACGGACTGATGGAAGCCGTTCTCGGCAAGGCGGTCGAATCTGGATGGATCGGAGACGCCTACCTCGCGCAGAGCGGAGCCCAGCGGGCCGCGATGTGGGAGGTACGCGAGACGATTCCGGAAGGCGAGAAGCTCCGGAACGGTTCGGTGAAGCACGACATTTCGGTACCGCTCTCCGCCATCCAGCGCTTTCTGGACGTGGCCGGCTCGCAGGTGCGCGCCTATGACGCCGATCTTGAGGTCTCCGTCTATGGCCACGTTGGCGACGGCAACCTGCATTACAACGTCCTGGTCCCTCCGGACGCCGATCGGATCGAGTTCACCCGCGAGATCGAAGGCGGCCTGTCGACGCAATTCTACGACACAGCCGCATCCCTCGGCGGCACCTTCAGCGCGGAACACGGCGTCGGTCGGTTCAAGAGGCATCTTCTGGAGAAGTACGGCGACGCGGGTCGCATCGCCGCGATGCGCCGGATCAAGACCGCCTTCGATCCGTCGAACATCCTGAACGCCGGCGCGGTGGTTCGTCCGTTCGAGCCCGGTAGCATTCGCTGAGAAATTCGGCGCTTCTCGTCCGAGCAACACCGGTGGTCCTCCGCGCGCTGCTCAGGCGACACGCCTAGATGTGATCTTCAGGGTCGGCCTGACTTCCGCCGAGTAGGCACCCAACATTGAGGTCAGTTCGTCCAGGCCGAGGTCCCGCGCGATGATGACGATTCCGCGTCCTGTCGAGGGAGCGGCTTCCACCCAACGGGGTTCGGCAAACGTCGTGCCGACGCCGTCGATCAGGATCGGTCGAGCCACCCCGCCCACCGACACCAGCCCTTTGACGCGCAGCAGTCTGTCGCCGCAAAGTCCCGCGAGATCTTCGAGCCAATCGCCTAGATCTGTCCACGGAACGGCGGCCGGCCAGTCCGCGAGGAAAACGCCGAGCCGCGAGTGATCGGTGGCTGCTATCGCCTGGAATTGGCCTGGCACCGTCCGTGCTTCGAACTCGCTCGGCGCGAAGGCGGCCCGGGCGCGAGCCTGTCCGTCCGCCGCGACGATCAGGCCGGCCGCCGGATTGAACTGTCTGGCGACACGCTCTGCGGCTGCGATACCGCCCGCCGTAACGCGGTCGAGCTTCGTGACCACGATCGATCTGGCGGCGGTCAATTGCGCCGACCGGATCGGAAACGTCACGTCGTCCGTCTCTGGATTGACGGCATCCAAAGTCGAGACGATGCGCAAGCGGTATTCGGCCCTGTCGTAGCGCATCAGCGAGCGCAGAATGGGGCCCGGCATCGCCAGGCCACTCGTCTCAAGGACGATGCGGCGGAATTCGCCGGCGCCGGATTGCCGACGCACTGCCAGCAGTTCGTCGATCGCCGCGTGCAGGTCGTCGCCGAACGAGCAACAAACGCAACCGTTTCCGAGCAGCGTCATGGAAAGATCGCGCCGCCCGGAAGAGACGATGGCACCATCGACATTGATCTCGCCGGCCTCGTTCACGATCACGCCGGTGTCCGCCGAGTCCGGCAGCGAGAGATAGTCGCACAACAGCGTCGTCTTGCCGCTGCCGAGGTTGCCTGTCAGCAGGACGAACTCCGGCGTGGCCGGCCGGCCTTGGGAGCCGGTCCTCAAGCCGCCCTCCGCCGCGCTTCGACCATCTCCTCGACGTCGGCGAGCAGTTCGACCGGATCGAAGATCGCGCCTTCCTTGATGACGCTGGAGATGCTGCGTTTCCACACCACCGAGGCGGTCGGGTCGTCCAGTCGCATGGCGCCGGTGCCGTAGAGAAGCTTGAAGTCGTTGAGCGGATTCTCGTCGTGCACCAGGATATCAGCGAGCTTTCCGACTTCCAGCGTTCCGACGTCCTCCTCGATTCCGAGCAGCTCCGCACCCCAGGTGGTCGCGGCCCGCAGCGTCTCCAGCTGAGTGAACCCCGCCTCCTGCAAGAGTTCGAGCTCACGCACAAACCCAAACCCATATGTCTGGAACATGAACCCGGAATCCGATCCGACGCACACGCGTCCGCCGAGATTCTTGTAGTCGTTGACGAACCTCATCCAGAGCCGGAACGTCTCGCGCCACTCGACCTCGTTGGTGGTCGACCAGCGGTACCAATAAGCCCCGTGCCCGCCGCGCCGCGGCTGGAAGTAGGCCCAAAGGGTCGGATCGGTGAATCGATCGTGCCAATCCGCCCGGCGGGTGCGCATCAGATCGCGGTTGCCATCGTACACATTGAAGGTTGGCACGAAGGTGTGGCCGGCCTCGAGAAACGCTTGGAGGACCTCGTTCCACTTCTGCGAGCCCGGCTTCGCCGCCTGGAGGAATGTCTGCCCAGCGGTCGAGAACCGGAGGTATTCGTCGTTGTAGTCATACTCGGGCGGGAAGGACTGCAGCGTCTGACCGTCCAGCAGCGCCTCGGGGATTCCGTAGGAATGCTCGGTGCTCGTCAGTCCCCATTGTGCGGTCCGCAGCGAGTTCATGCGGCCGACCGCCAGTTGCGCGTGATGACAGCAGGTGCGCAGGCCGAGACTTCCGCACTGCTCCAGCGCCGCCTTCATCATGGTCGGCGGAGCGCCGAAGAACTTGATGCCGTCCGCGCCCCTATCCTTGACGGCTTGAAGCCACCTGCGTGCATCGTCGGGAGTGTGGATCGTCTTTACGTAGTCGTTCGTACCGGGGAACGGCGCGTACGCCAGGATGCGAGGAGCATCGATCCGGTGATCGGCAGCCGCCTGCTTCTGCTGCAGCGTCCACTGCAGACCGTTGAAGCAACCCGTCTCGCGAACGGTCGTGACCCCGTGCGCCAGCCACAACTTGTAGA
>DATMNC010000054.1:0-53494 GCA_035569395.1 Thermoanaerobaculia bacterium
TATCGAATCGATCTCCTGGTGGCATCGTCAGTCGTCGTTGAGATCAAAGCGGCTCCGCGAGTCCAGTGGACTCCACGAGGTCACCTGGTGGACTCGGGGCGTTCGCCGCGCACTCGGCCTCTCTCGAGATTACCTCAGCGCGGCCGATCGCAAGGTCGGGAGAAGGTCGGGAAGATGCTCCGCGAGTCACGACTTCGCTGAGATCGAGGTCGACGCGAGACGGGGTCTTGCCGGGTCGGCGGCGAGACGCTAGCGCTCGCCCGAACAGCTTGCAATCATTCCTTCACGATATCCGCCGCATTCGCGGCACGATCGACTCCTTTGCTTTACAATCAGCGGCGATGGCCTCCAAACGGGAAAAATCATTCAACACGGCCTGCCAGGAAGAGGTCTACCGGCAGGTCAAGTCGTATCTCGATGAACTGGTCGACGAGCATTTCGACGACGCCGAGCATTGCGACTTCTATCTGAAGTACGGCTCCACGGTGCTGGAGATCTCCATCGAGCCGTATCAGGAGGACGATGCGGTCATCGAGGTGCTGGCCTTCTGCGTCCAGGGGGTGGAGCCCTCCTTCGAGCTGATGCAGGAGCTCCTGCGCGTGAATGCCGAGGTTCCCCTCGGCGCGTTCAGCATGGCCGGCGAGGATCTCTTCTTCTCGCACTCATTCCTCGGACGCCGCCTGCGTCCGGAGCAACTCATCGCCTCGCTCGACATCGTGGCCAATATCTCCGACGAGTACGACGAGAAGCTCGTTTCGAAGTACGGCGGCGAGACCGCCATCGACCGTCTGCGCAGCGGGGGCGCCCGGCCGCCCGTTCAGCTCGCCGCGCGAAAGGCGGACAGTAATTGAAACGAACGGCATACCGCTTGCTGTTTCATGGCGATATGACCAACTCCTTGGGCACGGCAGCCGCGGCGATCCTGCTCTGCGCGGGCTTGCTGTCCGGCTGCACCGGCGGACAGGAAAGCCACGCCGCCGAGGAGCAGACGCCGAAGAAAAACGGCATCCCGGCGGTCACGACCGCTCCCCCCGCGCAGCCGCAGGTCGACGCCCGCGCGGCTCTCAAATCGATCAGCGCGGTGATCCCGATCTACGCCGGCGCGAAGTATCGCGACGACCTGACCCGCCGCGATTCGGTGATGATCAAGAACCAGTACGGTCCGGCCGCCGAGGTCTACACGCTGGCCACCGACGACTCGTTCCCGCAGGTCTACCACTACTACACCACCTACCTGGCGCAGTTCCGGGCCTTCCCGGCGCAGGCGCCGTATCCCGCACCGCAGACGTGGCGCACGCTGGAGGTGCAGCTCAACCAGGCCATGCAGGATCCGTTCATCCCCGGCGACACCATGAAGCAGGGGACCAGACAGGTGATGCTGCAGGTCGCCGAGACGGAGGCCGAGCCGAAGACGGTCATCCGTTACGTCATCACCCAGCAGCCGATCGCGGCGAGCGAGGTCCAGACACCGAAGGCGGCGGCTGCTTCTGCGAATGCGCTGGATCGGGAGTAGCGGCGCGAAGCGCGTTGTCTGCGCTGGCGCGCGTTGTCTGTGGATCAGTGGATTCGTGGATTGGCCAGCATTTCTCACACTCTCACTGGAAATCGTCGGCACCCTGTTATTCGTCGAGAGTCTTCTCCCCCAGCGCTTTTCAGCTGGGGGAGAAGGTGGCGAAGCCGGATGAGGGGGCGTTGGTTCTTGCCGAGCAGTGGACTATTTTCATGAACGGGCGTGGAAACTCATGAAAACACTCAACTTCAGCGCGAGAACCGCCCCCTCATCCGCCTTCGGCACCTTCTCCCCCCGCAAGAAACCGCGGGGGGAGAAGGACTCTCGATTGAGGGAGTCGCAAGCGGTTCAAGGAGACTGTGAGAAATGCGGGTTAGTGAATCTGCAGTCAGCAGATCAGTGGATCAGTCGTACAGTTGGCGTTACAACCAAACCAATCGATAACCGAACCGAGAACCGATAACCGACAACGCGCGTAGCGCAGAGAAACCATGTACCCCTGGCGGCGCATCGTAGTTCCGACTGATTTTTCGACGGCCGCGGAGTGGTCGTTCGATTCGGCAGTGCGGCTGGCCGGCTCGACCGGCGCGGAGCTGGTCATTCTTCACGTTCGGGCCACAAGGGTCTCGAATCCGGAAGAGCTGCGCTTCCCGGCCGACGATTCGCTCTACGCCCTGGCCGAGCAGCGCGAGCTGGAGAAGCTGCGGGACCACGCCCGGCGGGCCAGTGCCACGGTGCAGACGAGGCTGGTCATCAAGCAGGCTCCCGATCCGGGCGCCGCCATCTGCCTGGCGGCGGAAGAGGAAGGGGCTGATCTCATCGTCATTTCCACGCATGCACGCCACCATGTCGCGCATCTGATCATCGGCTCGACGACGCTCAACGTCCTTTCCGGGGCTCCGGTACCGGTCCTGGCCATCCGGTACGGCATCCGCGCCCCCCTCGGTCTGCAGCGGATCCTGGTGCCGGTGCACCTGAAGCAGGGCTCGACGTCGGCGGCGGCGCTGGCGGCCTCGATCGCCCGGCGGGAGAAATCCGAGGTCCATCTCCTCATCGTCTGCGACGATGAGGAGCAGGCCGCCGGGGAGGCTCTGGTGTCCCAGATGACAGAGGAGCTGTTCGCCGGGATCGAAACCAAGCCGATCGTATTGAAGGGAAAGAAGATCGACGCCGAGCTGGTGCGTTACGTCCGGGGGGCGGATGCCGCTGCCCTCTTCCTCAACGTGGCCGCGCACGAGATCAGCACCCTGAAGCAGGAACTCATCCGGCAGGTGGAGACGCCTGTCATGCTTGTGCCCGCCAGCCTGCCACCCCGTCCCTGAGCCGGCACGGCCGGCTGCGCTGGTTGCCCAAGGCTCGGCCACCTTCGCTCTATCGGCCTGCCCGCCCAGACTCCTGAGCCAAAAAAAACTTTTTTGGTGGGGTGGGTAGGGATTTCCGGTCCCCAGACACTCCTCATGTGGACCCGGTTATGAAACTAGCCTCTACCAATAAAACTGTCGCCGGGCATGACCCGGCGACAGAGACCATTTTCCTCTCGCACCGGCATGCTTCGTTTTTGACGAAGATGTCGGGCGAGATCAACCCCGCGATGCCAAAGGCATTCGGGTGGCCCCATGCGATCCGCACGATTCTCGACCGCATCGAGGAGAGCAACATCGATCTCACTGTTGCGAGCAGTGAGTATGAGATTGCTCAACTCGCGGCAGGCGAGCTGCGCGCGAAAGGCCGGAGGCGAACTGCATCCCGCTGACTAGCGGGTTTTCCGATTCTTCATCGGCGATCCGGTCAGAAGCTCGACAAGCGTCCCGATCGAATCCGCCTGCGAAAGATCGACGTTGCTCTGGAAAGCAGCTTCGATCAAGCCTCGGATGATTTCCGCGCGGCTGATTGCCTTGCCATGCTTCAGACGAATGTCGATGGCAAGACGATCGAGGTACGCGACATGCCGATCCAACAGGACGACTGTAATCTTCGCCCAGGGCTCGGTGTGGACAATGGGTCTACCACGATTGCTCTTTACTGGTGTCACACGTTCTCCTCTCTGCTACGATTTTGGATGGACAAACCAAGCACAGTGTATTCTGTTTGGACATCCGAGTCCATCAGTATTTAAGGACAGAAGCGCTGATCAGGGACGAAGCTGGCGCGATGGGGAATCGCCTGCAAATCTTACGCGCAAGGGCGGGCGGGAACAAGGGGGTCTCGCGGTCTCGGGGTTGCGGAGTCTCGGGGTTGCGCGGTCTCGGGGTTGCTGGGTTGCAAAGTTGCTGGGTTGCTAAAACCTGCAGCGTGGCGTTCGGCAACCTTGCAACTCAGTAACCTTGCAACTCAGCAACCTAACCTTGCAACCCCGCAACCCCGAGACTCCGCAACCCCGCCCCTCAGCTCATCGCCCGCTTGTCGAACGCCTTCAGGCCCATCCACATGAAGAGGACCGTCAGCAACACCAGGGCGGCCAGGATCGCGGCGACCGGCATGTGCGGCACTCCCGGCGTGAGCGCGGCACGCAGCCCCTCGGACACGTACACCATAGGGTTGATCAGCACCAGCCATTTCATCACCGGGACCTGGGTGAGCCCGGCCCATGGGTAGTACGCACAGCCGAACATGATCATCGGCGCCACGATCACGCTGAACATCAGACCGATCTGCGGCGGCGCGATGCCGGTACCGAGGTAGAGACCCATGGCCGAGAAAGCGGCCCCGCCGAGGATGGTCACGGCAAGGAGCAGCGGCGCGTTGGCGAAACTGAGACCGGGGATCGGCCCCATGATCAGCCGCGCAACCGGCAGGACGAAGAGCGCGGCCACGATGCCCTGCAGAACACCGGCGAAGACTTTCTCCACCGCCACCAGTTGAATGGGCACGGGCGAAAGCAGCCGGTCTTCGATCTCTTTGCTGAAGCCGAAATCCTGCATCATGGGGAGCGCCACCGACTGGATGGCCGAAAGCGTCAGGCTCAGCGCCACCACGCCCGGGAGCATCATCGTCGAGTAGCCGCGCGGAATCATCCCCATCTTCGGCAGAAGAAAACCAAAGACGACGACGAAGAGGATCGGCTGCAGGGCGGTGCGGACGAGGAAGTACGGCAGCTCGCGGCGGGCCACGGTGAGGTCGCGAAGCAGGATGGCCATGAACACGCGTGACGGGGCGACGGGAGGGAGCGATTCCGCGGTCATGTCAGTTTCCTTCCGGTGAGCGAGATGAAGAGCGTCTCCAGGCTGGGCCGCGAAAGGTGGATGTCGCGGACGATCCTGCCTTGCGCTTCTCCGGCGTCGATGAGGGCGGGGATGATTGCCCCTCCCCGCCTGCTGAATACGCGCAGCAGCGGGCCGCGGGCCTCGGCGTTCGAGACCCCCTCCATCGCCCGCGCGGCATCGGCGGCAACGGCGGCATCGCCGTCGAAGGTGACCTCGACGAGGGTGTCGCCGGGCGCTTTGAGCTTCAGCGCCGCGGGGGTGTCGAGCGCCAGGAGTTTCCCCTGGTCGATGATGGCCAGCCGATCGCAGAGCTGATCGGCTTCTTCCATGTAGTGGGTCGACATGACGATCGTTCTCCCCTGCCCGTGCAATTCGCGCAGGATCTCCCACAGCGAGAGGCGCGCCTGGGGATCGAGGCCGACGGTCGGTTCGTCGAGGAAGACGATGCGCGGGTCGTGCGAGAGCGCGCGGGCGATCATGAGGCGCTGCTGCTGCCCGCCGGAAAGCTGGTCGACCTTGGCGTTCATCTTGTCGGCGATGCCGAGCCGCTCCAGCAGCTCCTGGCCGCGGCGGTGGGCATCGGCGCGCGCGATGCCGAAGTAGGTGGCGTGGAAGACGAGGTTCTCGATGACGCTGAGACTGCGGTCGGGATTCGGCCGCTGCGGAACGACGCCGATGCGCCGGCGCACATCGGCCGGCTGGCTGGTGACGTTGGCCCCGGCGACGACCGCTTCTCCCGCGGTGATACGGACGCGGGTGGTGAGGATGCCGATCAGCGTGGTCTTGCCCGCCCCGTTCGGGCCGAGCACGCCGAAGAATTCCCCTTCGGCGACGGCGAGGTCGAGGGCGTCGATGGCCACGATCCCGCCCGCCGGCGGCGCGGGAGGAGCCGGCAGGCCTTTCTTCTTCTTGACGGCCGGCGCTGGATAGACCTTGCGCAACGAGCGCGTTTCGATGGCATTCATGGGAGGGCGAAGGATATCCCCATCGCCGGGAAGACCAATCTGTAACGTTTCGTCATCCGTATTCACTATTCGAAAGAAGGTGATGGACATGTTCGCGCAAATGCAGTGGAACTTCACGGTCGATGAATCAGGCCATGCCCGTCTGATGCGGGCAAGCTCGCCGGCCGAGGTCGAGACCATCACCCCCGGCGAATACCTGGTCACCCTGCCGATGGTCACCGCGCGCGAATTCGGGATGACCGCGGACGTCGAAGGGGCCGCCGGCTTCATCGCCGCCACCCCCGGCGACGACGCCGGCAACAAGCCGAACACGGTCCGCGTCCTGACCATGCGCCCCGACAACACCTTCGGCCCGAGCCCGTTCCGTCTGGTGATGCGGACGATGTGAGGTCGAAAAACCAATCCGCAGATGACGCAGATGGGACGCAGATCGAGACGGTCTTATCTGCGTTTCATCTGCGTCATCTGCGGATCAAATCATTTGGCCATGAAGCGTTCGATGTCGTCGGATTTTCTTGGGGAGCCCGTTGAGAGAATCCGCGCGCCGGTCTCGGTGATCACGACGTTGTCTTCGATGCGGACGCCGATGCCGTCGTAGCGGTCGAGGGCTTTGGCGATCGAGGCCTGCTCCTCCTTCGTCAGCTTGGCGTAGACGGGACTGGCCAGGACGTCGTTTTTGCGGACGTAGATCCCGGGCTCGACGGCGAAGACCATGTTCGGCTCGATCTTGCGGTCGCGGTCGGTGGCGTCGTGGGTGTCGAGGCCGATGTGATGGCCGGGGGCGTGGCGGAAGTAGAGGTAGACCTGGCGTGGCTCCGCGTTGGAAACCAAACCCAATCGCAACAGCTCGCGGCCGATGACGGCGATGGCCGCATGATCGGCGTCGCGGAAATGGCCGCCGGTCTTGAGCGCGGCGATGGCCGCTTCCTGCGCGGCGAAGACGGCGTCGTGGATGGCGCGCTGGTCGGCGGTGAATTTTCCGCTGGCCGGATAGGTGCGCGTCACGTCAGCCGAGTAGCCGAGATACTCCGCGCCGAGGTCGGTGAGGAACAGAGCCTTGCGGTCTACCGGGGCGTTGTTGGCCATGTAGTGCAGCGTGGTGGTGTTCGTCCCCGATGCCGTGATCGACGGGAAGGCCCAGCAGCACGTCCCCTGATCCTTGTAGGTGAAGTCGATGACGGCATCGACCTGGTTCTCGCTGGTGGCGGTCAACACGCGCTTCATGGCCGCTTTCTGGGCGATCTCGGTGATGTCGATGGCGTGCTGGATCACGGCGACCTCGGCCGGACTCTTGACCTCACGCATGTGGATCAGCAGCGGATGGGCATCGCGAAAGCGAAGTGCCGGATACCGGTCGCGCAGATCCTTGACGAACAGTTGTTCCTCCGTGAGCGGTGGATTGGGCCCGAGAGGGATCTGTTCGTTTACAGTCCATAGCTCGGCGCTTCCGGCCAGGACCGCGCTGTAAAAGTTCGGCATGGCCCGCGGCAGGATGCGCTCTGCCGAATCCGGCGATGGCCACTGACTGCCGAACATGGCCGAGGTGATCAGAGCACGCCATCGGCCTGCCGACTCGACGCGTTTGATCCCGCTGATCTTCGTGATCTCTTCGTGCGGCGGGATTCGCCCGGTCCACCCTTCCTGCATCGGGTTGCGGTCGCGGACGAAGAGGACCTCGGCGAAATCGGGGTCGCCCGGAACCATCACCAGCGTGGTCTCTTCCTCGGCGATTCCGGTGAGATAGAGCAAGTCGTTGCTCTGCCGGAAGGGCCATTCCTGATCACCGCTACGGATCTGCAGTTTCGAGGAGAAGAGAACGATCATGGCGTTGGGCCCGATCTCTTTGGCCAGGCGCGCGCGCCGCGCGGCGTACTCGGATGGGTCGATGGCAGGCTTCGCAATCGTCTGCCCGAAGAGGTAACCGGCGGAGAGAACGACGATGAGAAGAGTGATCGATCTGCGCATAGCGGTATCGTAGCCCGGGTGAACTATCTGGCGCATCTCTTACTGGCCGAACCTGGAGCTGAGTCGCTGATCGGCAATCTGGCCGGGGACTTCGTCAAGGGGCGGATCGGCGATGAAGTCCCGCCGGGCATCGCCGAGGGGATCCGCCGGCATCGGGAGATCGACGCCTTCACCGATTCGCATCCTGCGGTGGCGGCATTTCGCCGCTTGCTGTTCCCCGAGCACGGACATTACGCGGGCGTCATCGCTGATGTTTTCTTCGACCATTTTCTGGCTGCTGATTTCCGCCGCTATGCGCCCGAGCCGCTCGAGGCATTCCTCACCCGTGTCTACGCCACGATCGATCCGCATATCGACCGATTGCCGGGCAAACTGCGCATCGTCTACCCGCGGATGCGCGACGAGGGATGGCTGGAGTCGTATCAGACCATCGATGGGATTGGCCTGGCGCTGGAAGGAATCTCGCACCGGCTATCACGCCATCCGCATCTCGCGCCGTCGGTGCACTTTCTGGAGGATGCCGGCACGCGCGCGGAGCTGGAGCGGCTGTTCCAGGAGTTTTTTCCGGAGGTGATGGCGCTTTAGCCGCATTTCTCACAGTCTCACTTAGATCGTCGACACTCTGTACCTCGTCGAAGGGAGTGGCAAGGCTCTCGACGGAACCATTCAAGTGAGAGTGTGAGAAATGCGGGTTAGCGCTCCGGAGCGCTGGCGCGCCGCAACCGATACAATCCCCCCTCGTGACCGAAAAGAGCATCCAGGAAACGTGGGCTCCGGGGAACCGCTGCTTCGGGTGCGGGCCGGCGAACGACAAGGGGCTGCGCATCCGCAGTTTCCGCGAGGGGGACGAGTTCGTCTGCGATTGGACGCCGGAGCGGCATCACGCGGCCTTCGACAACGTCCTGAACGGCGGAATCATCGGCGCGCTGCTCGATTGCCACAGCAACTGGGCGGCGACGATGGTGCTGATGGAGCGCAGCGGAAGCGCGACGCCACCCTGCACGGTCACCTCCGATTTCCATGTCGTCCTGAAACGTCCGACGCCGATGGCGCCGCTGCGCGTCCGCGCCCGCGTGGTCGAGGTGACCGGCGACCGCGCCGTGGTGGAGGCGTCGATCGAGTCGAACGGAAAGGTCACCGACACGTGCCGAGGGACGTTCGTGGCGGTGAAGGAAGGGCATCCGGCGTATCACCGGTGGTGAATTTCAATGTTGAATGTTGAGTCTTCAACAGTGACCATTCAACCTCCTGCACCTTCGACCGCCGAACGCGCCCGCATGTCCGGCGCCCCGCACGACGTCGCCTGCTGGCGCAAGTGGGGGCCGTACCTCGCTGACCGCGCCTGGGGGACGGTGCGCGAGGACTACAGCGCGAATGGTGATGCCTGGTCGTACTTCCCGCACGATCTGGCCAGATCGAAGGCCTTTCGATGGGGCGAGGACGGCATCGCCGGCTTCTGCGACCGCTATCAGATCCTCTGCTGGTCGCTGGCACTCTGGAACGAGCAGGATGCCATCCTCAAGGAGCGCTTCTTCGGGCTCGTACCAGCCGAGGCGAACCACGGCGAGGACGTCAAGGAGTGCTACTTCCATCTCGACGCGCTGCCGAGCCATTCCTACCAGCGGCTGCTCTACAAGTATCCGCAGCGGGCCTTTCCGTATACACAATTGATCGACGAGAACCGCCGCCGCGGAGCGCACGATCCGGAGTTCGAGCTGATCGACACCGGGATCTTCGACGATGGCCGCTACTTCGATGTGGTGATCGAGGTGGCGAAGGAAGACGCCGAGTCGCTGGTCTTCCGCATCACCGCACACAACCGCGGCCCCGAGCGCGCTCCGCTACACCTGATCCCGCAACTGTGGTTTCGCAATACGTGGAGCTGGAGCGGCGAGGCGGTGCCGGCACCGTCGATCAAGGCGATCGAGGTCGATGGCCGCCCCGCCGTGATCGCGGACGACTCGAACACCCCGGCGCTGGCCGGCCTCCTCCACAACGCGCACCTAGGGCCGCACGTGCTGGAGTTTCCGGCGGGGACGGAACTGCTCTTCACCGACAACGAGACTAACGGTCCGCGGGTCTGGGGGGCGCAATCACGCAGCCGTTACGTGAAGGACGGCTTTCATCGCCGCATCGTCAACGGTGAGCACGAGGCCGTGAACCCGGCACAGAGCGGATCGAAGGCCTGCGGCTGGGTACGTGTCGAGATCGATCCGGGAGCGTCGTACAGCATGACGATGAGGCTGGGGCCCAGCGGGACGCCGGCTTCTGCACCGCCTGAATCGATCATCGACCTTCGCCGCGCCGAAGCCGACGAGTTCTACGCCGCCATCCACCCTCCCCGCGCATCCGCCGAGGAGCGTCACGTGCAGCGGCAGGCCTTCGCGGGGCTGCTCTGGTCGAAACAGAGCTACCTGCTCGACGTCGACATCTGGCTCGACGGCGACGATCCCAACCTGCCACCGCCGGCGGAGCGGCAGCACGGGCGCAACGCGCGCTGGCGCCACCTGAACTCGATGCGCATCCTGTCGATGCCGGACAAGTGGGAGTACCCGTGGTTCGCGGCGTGGGACCTGGCCTTCCACACCGTGGTCATGGCGCTGATCGACGCGCATTTTGCCAAGGAGCAGCTCTGGCTGATGCTGTTCGAGCAGTTCCAGCATCCGAACGGCCAGCTCCCGGCGTACGAGTGGGAGTTCTCCGACCTCAATCCGCCGGTGCACGCGTGGGCGGTGTGGCGGGTCTACAACATGGACCGCATCCGCAACGGCGCCGACCGTCCCTTCCTCGAGAAGTGCTTTCACAAGTTGATGCTGAATTTCACCTGGTGGGTGAACAAGGTCGACCGCGAAGGGAACAACGTTTTCGAGGGGGGGTTCCTCGGCCTGGACAACATCACCGTCATGGACCGCAGCGAGACACTGCCCGGAGGAGCCTCGATCGATCAGAGCGACGCCACAGGATGGATGGGGATGTTCTGCCTGGTCATGATGCGCATCGCCCTGGAGCTGGCCGAGGAGAACGCGGCGTATGAAGGGCTGGCCACGAAGTTCTTCGAGCATTACGTCTACATCGGCGCGGCCATGAAGATGATGCGCGGCGACCGGACGCTGTGGGACGAGGCCGACGGCTTTTTCTACGACCTGCTGCGCTTCCCGGACGGCAGGAACGTCCCCTTCCGCGTCCGCTCGCTGGTCGGTCTGATTCCGCTGTACGCCATCGAGCGGTTGGAGCGGAAGTGGATCGAGCCGTTCGAGGTGTTCCGCGAGAACTTCGACTGGTTCATGAAGCATCGCGCCGACATCGTCGAGCACTGCGTCACAACCGTCCACCACGACGGTGAGACGACGCACGTGCTTGCCGTAGTCGATCAGAATCAGTTGCAGCATCTCCTGGCGCGCGTGGCCGATCCGGAGGAGTTCCTCTCGACATTCGGCCTGCGCAGCCTGAGCAAGGCTCATCAGCAGCAGCCCTTCGTCTTCGGCAATGCCTCGGTGACGTACGAGCCGGCCGAGGCGGCGACAAAGCTGAAGGGGGGCAACAGCAACTGGCGCGGCCCGGTGTGGTTCCCGACGACGTTCCTGATGATCGAGACGCTGCGCAAGCTGGAGAAGGCCTACAGCGGCAACGTGCGCGTGGCCCTTCGCGACGGCCACGATGTTCAGCCGCGCAATGACCCTGAGTCCTCGTTCGCCGATACCCGCGCCGACGAAGGCCTCGGCGCCGGCACCGCCCGCCCCCGCCGCCGCGGCATGACTCTGACGGGCGTGCCCGTCCCACCCCCGGAGAATACGACCACGCTGACGGGCCTGGCCGCCGATCTGGCCCGGCGTATGACCAATATCTTTCTCCCCGACGCCGACGGCTACCGCCCCGTCCACGGCCCCCGCGGCAGCCGCAAGGCCGAGCTCTTCGCCCACGACCCGAATTGGAAGGATCTGATCTGGTTCTTCGAGTATTTCAACGGGGATACGGGGGAAGGGTTGGGGGCATCACACCAGACAGGGTGGACGGCGCTGGTGGCGAGTTTGATCGATGAGTGGAGCGGGTGATCCGCAGATGACGCGGATGGGACGCAGAGGAAACCGTCCTTGAATCTTTGGTTAGCCCCGAACCCCATACTTCCGCTTAAGGCGCTCATACAGCGACTCCGCCGGATACTCCGCATCCTTATCCCTCCCCTCCCGCCGCCACCGTTCGTTCCAGAGGTGGACGCCGAGTGAATCGGGAGGGAGTGGGGGGCGGCGGGGGGAGATGATCGTCAACCACTCCGCTTCGCCGATGGGGCAGAAGGTCCGGGAAGGGCGGACGTATCGTTCCAGCCCGAAGCGGTGCACGGTTTCGGCGACGAGACGCGGACCGACTTCCCCCCACTTCAACGATCCGCTGTCCTTGGCCGCGCACACATCCCACGCGTACTGCATCGCCTCACACCCGCGCGGGGCCTTGATGGCTCCGGCGCAGATGACGTCTTCGCCGTTCTTCCCCGGTTCGCTGGCGAAGGCGTAGGGGTCGTCGGTGGTGAACGGGCGGAGGCAGACCTGGTCGGTGTCGACCCACCAGCCGCCGCGGTCGAGGAGGAGTTTGTAGCGGAAGAAGTTCGAGAAGCCGGAGTAGGAGTTGTGGTCGCGGTAGACGAAGATCGACGAGCTCGGGAGGATCTCGTTGCCGTCGCGGATGATGGTGCCTTCGGGGATCCGGGCCACGTCGTCGTAGACGTAGAGATGAAACTCGTGACCGTGATGGAGAAACGACTGGATGGTCAGCCGTTCCATTGATGTTAGAGACGCTCCGATCCAGAGGCTCTGGATCACATCGGCCACTGCAGCATTTCCTCCCAGCGCCCCATCATCTCCTCCACGCTGAACCGCTGCACGACCTCGGGGGCGCGCGCGCCGAGGCGGGAGCGTTCCGCGTCATCGCGCATCAGGCCGCCGAGTGCGCGGGCCATCGCGCCGACTTCGTCCTTCGGCACCAGCACACCGTCGACGCCGTGGCGCACGATCATCCGCACGCCGGGAGAGCAGTCGAAGGCGATGACCGGAAGCCCCGAGGCCATCGCCTCGCAGAGAGCGTTCGGAAATCCCTCCCGCCGCGAGGGCTGCACATAGAGGTCGGCGCGCGCCAGCACCTCGTCGTTGTCCGAGGTGAACCCGCACAGCGTTATGCGATCGGCAGCACCGAGCTTCGTGACATAGGCCTGGAGCTTCTCGCGATCACTTCCCTTGCCCCAGATCTCCAGCCGCCACCGCGGATGTTCGGCGGCGATCCGCGCGAATGACTTGATCAGCAGGTCGTAGCCTTTCTCCCATGACAACCGGCCGAGCGATGCCAGCACGCGCGTGCCGTTGCGATCGTCCCGCCGCGGCACGTCGCGCGGGAAGACAGGATTCGGAATCCAGGCGCCGCGCCTCACTCCCTGCCGGACGTAGTACGCCAGGTCGCCCGCGGTCAGCGCGATGACCGCCGTCGCCAGCCGATAAGCCTCGGTGCGCAGTTTCTCGTTCGCGTATGGCCTGGCGATGCCGCGCTCCGAGACGAAGACGCGCATGCCGAGCCCGCGTGTGGCGGCGACGGTGCGGATGTTCGTCGAGTTGATCATCGAGATGATGGCCTGCGGCCGCGTATCGATGATGGCCTTCCGGAGCGTGGCCAGAAGCGGATGCAATCCCCGAAAGTACTCGCGCGATTTGGGTGTGAAGATGGCCAGCGCCGCATCGACCTGCCGGAGCATTTCCGCCGGCGGCTCGGGCCGCTCCCGGAACGGGACCTCCCAGTTGAGGTCATGGTGTACGACCCTCTCATCGAGCACGTACGCCACCGGTTCTACGCGGCCCTGGTACATCGTCACGATCGAAATAGTCCACCCGCGCGCCGCCCAATAGTTGGCCATGTTGACCGTGGCGCGCTCGGAGCCTCCTCCACGAAGCGATGCGATGACGAACGTAACGCGCATGGATCAACGAGCCCGATAGGCGGCCACGGAGGATTCGAAGTCGGCGGGCGGCGGCATCGATACCAGCGGCACGTGGGTGGCGTCGCCGCGGCCGTGGGCGACGAGGAGCGGCGCGCGCGACCGGAGGATGGCCGGCGTGGTGTAGCGGACGATGAAGCCGGTGCGCGGCGCGGAGGAATGGTTGGCGTTCGAGCCATGGACGATGTCGACGTGATGCAGCGACATTTCTCCGGGGCGAAGCACGACGTCGACGGCATCATTGTCATCGACCTCCGCGGCGATCTCCTGGCCGTGGCTGAGTAAATTCAGAGGCTCCGCTGTGACGGCATGCGCGAGCTTGGTCTTGTGCGATCCCGGAACGACGCGCATGCAACCGCTGGAGACCGTGCTTGACGTGAGCGCGATCCACGCGGAGAGCGAGGGCGCGTCGCCGAGAAAGTCGGCGTAGTGGCCATCCTGATGCCAGGCCACGAACGACGCATCGTGCGGAGGCTTCGAGAGCATCAGCGAGCCCCAGACCAGAACATCGTCGCCGAGGATCTCCCGCACGGTATCGACGATCACGCGGTGCGTGGCGATCTCCCTGGCCCATTGGAAGAAGAGATGGAGCTGGTCGAGACGCCGGTCGCTCCCGCACTCCGCCATCGTCCGGCTGATGTCGGCGCCATAACGCTCCACCTCCGCATCGGTCAGGACACGCAGAGGAAAAATGATGCCGTCGCGCGCGAATCGTTCTTTCACGGCTCGAATACCTTCTCGAATGCCCGCACGATGTCGTCCATATCCTCGACGGTGTTGGGGGAGTTGATGCAGGTGAACCAGATCAGCTCGCGGTTGAGTGCCTCCGAACGCGGCAGCGTGCCGGGTCCGTAGCGAACTTCCGGGCGAAGGGCGAATGGATGGCCGGCCATGCCATAGGCGATGCGGCGCGCGAAGAGCGGATGCTCGTGCAGCAGCCTCTCGTACCCGCCGACCGCGGGAATCCCCTCGCGCTGCAACCGCGCCACCACCTCATCGCGCGACGGCATCCCGTCGCGCCGGACGTAGCGGAACGTCGTCGCGTACGGCGCCTCCTCGACATGCGGATCAATTCGCTGCGGGACGAGGAAGGGAAATCCGCGCAGACCCTGCACGAGGCGAGACTGGTTGGCGCGCCGGGCGCGGTTCCGTTCGTCGAGTTGCTCCATCTGCGCCACGGCCACGGCGGCCTGCAGCTCCGTCAGGCGGAGGTTGAAGCCGATCACGTTCACCAGCTCGGCGTCGCTCCAGTCAAAACCGGCCAGCCCTTCACCGTGATTGCGGATGAGGCGCAGCTTCAAGGCGACGCCAGGGTCGCTGGTGACGACCACTCCTCCTTCGCCGCAGGTGACCGTCTTCGTCTCCGTCAGCGAGAAGATGCCGGCGTCTCCAAACGAGCCAACCTCGCGGCCGCGGTAACGCGCCCCGGGAGCCTGCGCACAATCTTCGATGACGCGCAATCCGCGGCGGCGGGCCATCTCCATCAGAGCATCGACGTCGGCGCAGTTCCCGCCGAGGTGAACGGCGGCGACGGCGCGGGTCCGTTCCGTGATCCTCGACTCGGCGCCGGCAACGTCGATACAGAGCGTTTCGGGATCAACCTCGACGAAGACCGGCACCGCGTCGAAGGCCAGGATGGCCGTGGCGGTGGCGTGGAACGACATGCAGGGAACGAGCACCTCGTCGCCCGGCTCGAGGCCGATGGCGCCGAATGCGGCCACGAGACCCGACGTCGCCGAGTTGACGGCAACGCCGTACGTCGCGCGGCAACGTTCGGCGAACATCGCTTCGAGCCGGCGCACCATCGGCCCGCCGAGAAAGCGCAGCTCGGACGACGCCAGTTGCAGCGCCGCGGCCGACGACAGCGTGCCCCCTTCGCGGATGTCGGCGCCGTTCGCACCGGCGCGGAAGCCTGACCAGCACCCGCTCCGGAGCACCTCCAGCAGCAACTCCTCTTCCCGGCCGGCGATCTGGCAGGGGGGAGCAAACGGGCGCGTGCGCACCGGCGTGTGCCGCTCGGGGAGCGTTGCCGTCATGCGCTGGCCTCCTGCCGCAGCAGACAATCGTCCGCCATGGCGGAGATCGGCGTGAGATCGACGCTGCAGTGAAACGGCTCCCGCAAAGGAAGGATCTGGCGGTTCGAGACGGCGTTGTAGTTCAGGTAGAAGATGCGGCGCGGCCAGGGAGAGATGTTCGCCGCCGATCCGTGAACGGACAATGCGTCGAAGAAGACCACCGTTCCCGGCGGCCCCATCACCGGCTCGATCCCCTCCTCGGCCGCCAGGGTGGCGATGATCCCATCGTCGATATCCATCGCGTCCGGGTTGTAGAAGTGCCCGCGCTTGTGTGAGCCGGGAATGATGAGAAGCGGTCCGTTGCAGGGGTTGACGTCATCGAGATAGATCCCGACCACGACCGTCTGCGGCCGCGCCATTCCATCCTGCCGGTACCATTGGTTGAAATCCTGATGCCACGCCCATCCGGTTCCGTGGAAGCTCGACTTGGCATTGAGCCGCGATTGGTAAACGTGCACGCGGTCGCGGACGATCTGCTCGCTCGGCGTGACCAGGCGTGGATGGCGCGACAAACGCCGGAAAACCTCGTGATGAAAATGCGCGCCGAACACCATCCTCACGACGCTGGCGTCGCGCTCTTCGCGCACCACGTCAGGACCATTGCGGCTCAGGAGGTCCGGGATGGCTCCCTCGATCACATCGAGCTCGGGCGGTGCGAGAAGACCGCGAAAAACGAGAAAGCCTTGTTCGTCGTATCGCGCGATCTGCTCATCGGTCAATCGCATGCTCGTCATTCCTCAATCGTGAAGGACAGGCCGCAACGGAAGGAACTCTCCGAGCCAGCCGACGACCGGGCTGTCGCGCTGGAGCGGCGGCCGGACGGAGCGAAGAAACTCGGGAACGTTGAAGTAGCGATTGTAATGGACATGCACGAGCTCCTCGAGCTGCGCACTGCGCAACGGCTGCGGAAGCAGCGGGCGTCCAATGAGCGGATAGTTGTAACGGCCGTCGAGGATCTCCACCCGCTCCCAGACGCGCGCCAGCACGACCGCAAGCGAGAGTTGATCGAGATAATGCCGATCGCCGCCCGGCGGAAGATGACCCGATTCGATGAGCCGGAGAAAGTCGCGCTTCCACTGCGCGAACAGACCCGCCGTACGCCTGGCCACCACCAGCCCGGAGTTGACGTACGCACGGACCCGCTTGCGATCGCCAACTGTCTCCACCCAAGGCCGGTTCGTTACGCCGCACAACTCGTACATCCGCTCCCAGTAGGGGTCGATGGGATCGCCCGGACCGGCTGAGGCCACGCGGCGGTGACGCGTCTTCCAATGCTCGTGATCGGGATCGTGGAGCGGTTCCTTGCCGTGGCGCCAGTAGTCGACCGGCCGCGCTGCGGCGTCGATCCCCTCGGCGAGCGCAAACGCGGAGGGTTCCGAGGTCAGAATCGTGTCGCTATCGAGAAAGGCCACAAAGTCGGTCGTGGCCATTTCCTCTCCCCTCGCCGAGGCGAAAACCTTGTTGCCAATCGCATACTCCGCCAGATCGACATTGAGCCGCTCGGTGACGTGAGTGGCGCCGAGGGACTCCAGACCGCGCCGGGTCTCGTCGCTCACGTCCGTGCCGAGGCGCGGCTGGAATGTCAGGATCGGTGAATCCGCAAAGCGGCCGCCATAGCGGCGGATCGACCGGCAGAGAAGGAGCGTCTTCTCCTCCAGCTCTCCGCGCTCGACGCAGGCGATGAATGTGATCGTCACGTCAGCCTCTTCTCTCCGCGCCTGCGAGACTCATCACGTAGTCGGAAAGGAGCCACGACACCGGCACCACGGCCCGCGGCATCTGCTGCAGGCCCGTGCCCGGCGTGAGATTGACGCACTCCACGCCGCGTCTATGGGCCTGCTCGCAGAACCTTCCCCACCCTTTCGCCACCTTTCGGAAATGTCCGAACGAGGAGGCAAAACCACTGGTGTGCGTCCCAGCGCCGTTGGCGTGGCGGCCATCGCCTGCCACCATGTCCAGGCCGATGAAAGCCAGCCGTTTGAAACCGCGCCGCGGAATCCGCTTGCCGCGCTCGTCGGCGATGCGCTCGCGCTCCTCGCGTGCGGCAGGGTCATCGGGCCACGGATTGGCCAGCCAGTTGCCGACGATCATGGCGCTGCTGCCGCCTTTGTAACCGGCGTCGTGATCGTCACTCCATCCGCGCACGCCATCGAGCTCGTCGAGCTCGCGGACGTACGTCTCTGCCTTCATGCCCACGGCCTCCGCCGAGGTGATGCGCCACGCCGGCGTCTCCTCCCACACGAGCGGCAACGCCGGCACGCTGCGGGCCAGGCCGAGCTTGAGGTCCATCGCCGCCATGCAGGTGAAACGAACGTCGTGACGAAGCACTCCCGCTGCCGTCGCTCCGCCATTGATCGAGACCACTTCACCCGCGCGATGTACGTCGGCCCACGCGGCCGCGGAGAAGAGGTCGAGCGAAGGCCCGGCGCAGACGACCACGGCGACGCTCTCGTCAATCATGATGATCTTCTCCGAGCCGGTTAACGGACTGAGCGCCGGTGAAGGGAGATGACACAACCCAACATCGAGAGCCCTTCTCCCCGCGCACGGGGAGAAGGTGCCGAAGGCGGATGAGGGGATCCCCACACTCGCGCATGTAGCAACACCCCTCACCCGCACTCCGCTTCGCTTCGTGTCTCCCTCTCCCCGCGTGCCGCGGGGCGAGGGACTCTCGATAGTGTGATGACGACGGTGCCATTAGAAGGGCGACACTCCTCTCCGAGGACATCATGCCGCCTCTCCCCGCGCGCTTTGCGGCAGGGCGAAGATCCTCTCGCGCGCCTCGGCGATGAAATTGATATGCAGCCGTGGAAGCGGCGTCGGCGATCGCTGCGTCACGCCGTGGATGGAGTCGGGCGAATGGATGAAGAAGACCAGCCGGTTTGCAGAGTAGCCGATCCGCTTGACCGTCTCGACACGGCGTAGGTCGACGGAACGGTCGCCGTTGTAACGCCTCTGACCCGGCCGGAAGCGATAGAGCTCCAGGTCGCCGCCATCGGCATGATCGTCGGGCGGACGCATGTAGAGCATCCCCGCGTACAGCGCTACCTCGCGGTCGACGTGACACGGCGCGGAGCTGGATCGGCGGCGCACCGGCGACGTCCAGGTGATCTGACAATCCAACGCGAAATCGGCCATCGGCTCGGCGTAGCGAACATTCGTCGCGGCATCCTCGAGCCGCTTGCCGATGCCCGCTTCGAGCGCCGGGTGCAACGAGCGGATGGCATCGCCGAAAACCGCCGTCACCTCGCGGAAGAACTCGTTCGACGTGTGGTGCGCCGACAGCTCCCGCCATACGTTCGCGTAACCTGTATTGCGGATCAGATCCTGCCCCGGAATGCGGTAGTTGCAGTTGTTCTGGATGGCCCCGTTTCCGATGAACGACCGCTCATCCGGAAACGACGCCGCCAGCGCGCGGTACAACTCCGGCTCGAGCGCGTCGTCGATCACGACGTGCGGAAACGGCTCGCTCACGACGGAGGCGGCCGTGGCTTTGTGCAGGATTGATTTCATAGCGCCGCTGCGATCGTCTTCGGCTGCCGGATCAACGGCAGCACTTCCTCTCCGAAAAACTCCATCGATTCCAGTTTCGGCCAGCCGGCCAGGATGAACTGCGAGACGCCGGCGTCGACGAACTCTTCGATCCCTTCGGCGATTTCCTGCGGCGAACCCACAATGGCAATGCAGGGAGCGCCGTGCGTACGAACCGCCCCCGTCCAGAGCCACGGCGTGAGCCACTCCGACTCGCCCGCCCTGGCGTAGGTCGTCCGGACGTTGACCGAGTCGCTCTTGCGCATGAACTCGCGCTCCTTGGCCCCGTCATCGAATCCGTCCCGCGTCTCCGATACCAGCGCGTACGCCGCCTCCAGCGCCTCGCCGCGCGTGGCGCCCCCGATGATCGAGCAGCGCACGCCCAACTCCTTGCCGGCGGCGAGCACGTCCGCGCCCCGCTCGCGCATCGTCTCCGGCGTGTCGGGGATCTGCATCCAGATCGTCCCCTGACTGATCGCCAGATCGTGCGCTGGTTGCGAGTTGCCGGCGATGAAGAGCTCCGGGAAGGTCCGGCCGGCGGCGGTGAACGGCGTGTTGATCTTTCCCCCCTCGACCTTGTAGTACTTCCCTGCGAAGTTCACCGGCCCGTCCCGGCGCCACAACGCCCGGCAGACCGCCAGGAACTCCTCGGTACGCGCATAGCGCTCGTCATGCGGCAGCCAGTCGCCGTAGTAGTGTTGCTCTTCCGGCGTGTCTCCGGCGATCACATTGATGGAGAAACGGCCCTCGATGAGCGTGGAGAGCGTGTTGAGCTGCTGCACGAACGACGTCGGGCAGACCAGGCCCGAACGATAGGCGACGATGAACTTGATCGTCTCGGTCTGCAGACCGATGGCCGCGGCGAGGAACATCGGATCGGGCTTCGACCATCCGAAGTCGGTCAGCAGCGAGTCGATCCCCAACTCCTCGGCACGCTTGCAGAAACGGATGCGTTGCCCGAGATCCGGCAGCCCGGTCTCGCCGAGGCTTGCCTGATGTCCGCGCGAGGCGCCGTGGCGTTCGCCTCCCTGAGTCAGCCGCCAGTGAAATTTCAGCTCATTCATGATGCCGCCACCTCCACTCGCCTCGCTTCCACCTCTTCGCGCGCGCGCACCCGCGGCAGAACGAGACGGCGAAAGCGCTCCATCTCTTCCAGATCGGGCCAGCCCATGAAGAGGAACTGCGTCACGCCCGCGTCGCGATAGGTGAAGAGCGCATCCGTCACTTCCTCCGCCGAGCCGACGATGGCTACCGACGGCGCGCCCATGTAGGGCACCGCGCCGGTCCAGAGATACGGCGCCGGCCAGTCGTCCGCGTTTGCCAGCTTGTAGGTCGAGGTGAAGGCCACCGAATCCGACTTGCGCGCAAACTCCTCGTGCGTCCTCCGCGGAGCGCCGTCGAAGCGGGCCAATAGGCGCTCCGTGGCCTCGATGGCCTCTTCATGCGTCTCGCGCACGAGAAGCGAGACCAGAATGCCGACCTCGATGCCGCCGTCGATGAGCGGCTTGACGCAGTCGCGCATCGCCGCCGCCGGCTGGGGCAGGCGCCACATGCAGTCGGCGTGTTTCGCCGCCAGCCTCTCGCCGGGAGCGGAGTTGCCGCCGAGAAAAATCTCCGGAGAGGTCCGGTCGGGAGAGACGAATGGCGTGCTCAACTTTCCCTTCTCCACCGTGTAGTACTTGCCGGCGAAGTTTACTTCGCCCGAGCCTTTCCAGAAGGCGTTGCAGACGGTGAGGAACTCGTCGGTCCGCTCATACCGCTCGTCGTGCGCGAGAAAATCGCCGTAATATTTTTGCTCTTCCGGGGTATGTCCGGCAACGACGTTCAGACAGATGCGTCCGCCGGTGACCGCGGCCACGCTGTTCACCTGCTGCACGAAGAGCGTCGGTGAACAGACGCCGGAACGAACGGCCACCATGAATTTGATGCTCGTGGTCAGCATGCCCAGAGCAGCGGCCAGCACGATCGGATCGGCGCGATGAAAACCGAAGGCCGTCAGCAGCGATTCGATGCCGCACTCCTCGGCCTGCCGGCAGAAGCGGATGTGGGCGTCGAGGTTCGGGATTCCTGAAACCGCCCCGCGCGCCTTGGCCCCCTTCAGCTCCTCGCCGGCCGAAGACATGCTCCAGTGGAATCGAAGCGCCATTGTTCAGCCCCTCACCTCGGCGACGATTCCCATCTCGTCGAAGCGCATACGCACCAGACTTTGGATGCGGCGCGCCACCTCGGCGTAGACCTCGTATCCGTGCCCGATCGGGTCGGGGATATCACCTTCAGGATCAAGACACTGCGCCTTCACCGCCGCCTCCGGGTATTGCTGCACGAGCATCACCCTCTGCGGCTCGGTCATGCAATAGATAACGTCCGCCGCGGCGATCAGCTCCGCCGTCAGCGGCCGCGCCTCATGGTGCCCCGGAGTAATGGACAGCTCCCGCAATGCGTCGTGCGACTCTCCCGTCATCGGCGCGCCGAGGCGCGGCGTCAGCCCGCCGCTCTCCGCGCGCACGCGGGCAACCGGCGACAGGCCCAGCCGCGTGGCCACCTCGGCGTTGGAGATCGCCGCCGCCATCGGCGAACGGCAGGTGTTGCCGCTGCAGACGAAGAGGATCAGCCGCTCCCGCACCGTCACCAGCGCCGCGCCGCGGAGGCGGTTGCCTGTCACGAACGCCCAAGCGTCCTCGATCCGGTGATGGAAGGGCGATAGGAGCAGCAGTGCTGAGAGAATCATCCCCGAGCCGATCAATTGCGACGATGGCGGAGCTGGGAAGGCGGACAGTTTCGACAACGCGTACACGGCGCTGAATCCTGCAAGAAAGCTGGCGCCACAGAAGAGCGGCACGCAAAAGGTGTTCTCCCGTCCGTCGAGATAGATCAGCGTTCCGAAGATGTTGTGGCTGGCGTAGAAGACCCCGATCAAGACAACCGGCAGGATCGCCGCGGGATGCAACATCCAGAAGGTGGTGAAGCCGTGGCGTAGCGCCAACGCGCTCGGGCCGCTGCCGAACAGCGCCGCGATGGCCGGAATGGCCGGCAGGAGGATGATCGTGACCAACACTTCCTGTACAAAGTAGGCGCGCGTGACCTCGGGATCGTGCACCTTGGCCAGCTTCGTCATACACGGCGTGCGCAGCGCGTAGCCGCTCAGGTAGACCCCGAGATTCAGCGCCGCCAGCAGCGGCAGCGAGTAGTCATTCGCCGCGGCGAACGAAACCGCCAGCGCACCGAAGCTGATGACCAGCGCCGCCCACGAGAACCAACGAACTCTCCGCTTGTACGCCACGTCGATGACCGGCGCCATGATCAGCAGGCCGCCGCGCATCATGATGAGCGCGAGGACGATCGAGATCCCCTTGAAGGTGTAGGCCACCGTCGTGCTGCCGATGATCAGCGCAAGCCCGAATCCGGAGAGAGCGATGGTTGGCGTCGTCACCGGCACCGGAATGCCCAGGAACCGGCGGAAGCGCGCGTACTTCCACCATCCCACCAGAGTGATGATCAGAGGGACCATGAAGACCGTGCCGAGGATCGCCGCCGGCAGAATCTCCAGTCCGAGGAGACCCTTCGGTACGCCAGGCACGAGACCGGAGGTAACTGCTTTCGACAGTCCCGCGTACGGCGTGTAGAACACCACCAACCCCAGCGCGAACGCCCAGACGATTCGTTTCGGCATAGTCAGCGTCATGTCGGTTCCTCACGGCTTGAAAAAGGACGAATCGAAGGTCTTGCCGAGTACCGACTTGCCAATCGTGGCCAGCACCTGATCGTCGTTGTCGTGCCGCACGTACATCGACAGGTCACGGACGATTCTCTCGACGGGACTGGGCCGGTTGAGCGCACGCGCGCCGCAGGCGCGCACGGCGTGGTCGACGGTCTCCAGCGCCAGATGCTCGACCAGATGCCGCGCCCGGCTCCCCGCCACCTGCGCCTCGGCATACGCACCGCTCTCCCAGAGCGTAGCCACGTGGCGCAGCCAGAGGTGCGCGGTCTCCACCGCCACCGCCATCTTTGCCACGTGATGCTGGACGTACGGATCATCGGTCTTGTGCTGGCAGCGGATGTAGTCGATCGCGTAGTCGTAGGCCGCTTCCGCCGCGCCGAGGAACGACGACGCGTAGTGGGGCACGAAACACGTTTGCCAACCCTCGCGAAGATACTGGCCCGGCGTACCGATGATGTTCTCGTCAGGGATACACGTGTTCTCGAATTCGACCACATGGCTGACGGTGGCGCGCATGCCGAGGGGATCCCACCAACGGGGATCGACGCGCACCGACGGGTCGCGAAGATCGCAAGCTGCGAGCAGCACGGTGTCGGCCGCCGCGCCGGTGGCGTGCCGCGCCCCCCCCGGTCCGGCCGTGCTGACCAGAAGAAGAGCCCACGTCGCGCCTCCCGCGCTGGTGCAGAACGCTTTCTTGCCGTTGAGCCGGTAGCCCCCCCCGTAATCGCCATTCACGCGCTCGAGGTTTGTGCCGAAGCGCGACGTTTCGCCGGGCGCCCGCGCCTGCGGCTCGCCGCTCCAGGCCACCCACGTCTCGCCGCGCTCCACCACTCCGGGGAACCACCGCCGCTTCTGCGCCTCATCGGCCATGCCGTCGAGCAACACCAGCGAATTCGCGTGACCCTCCCAGCAGCGGGCCAGCGAGAGATCGGCGCGAGCGATCTCCTTCGTCATCATCCATAGGGTGAAGACGTCGCCGCGATACGGACCGAGACCGAGACCACCGTAGCTTTCGGGAATGGTCGGCGCCCCAAGCCCGGTGGCGAAGAGATCGTCGAAGTCTTCCTTCGGAAACGAGGCCTCGGCGTCGTATTGCGCGGCACGTGCCGCGAACTGCGCGCGTGCCAGCCGTGCCACTTGCTCGACCAGCGCCCGGCCGCGATCGGAGAGATAGATCCCCGCGATCGGGCGGGGCTCGCTCTCCGTCTGCCGGATCGGTGTCACGTCCGCGGTCATCCCTTCACCTGATGGAAAAACTCGCGATCGAAGAAATGCGAGCGTCCGCTGCCGTCGAGGAAGGTGATGAGCTCCACCACCACCAGCACGCCGAGTTTCACATTGGCCTGCAGATCGACACGCGCCTCGCCGAGCTCGAAGCGCGCGCTGAACGCCCCCGCCGCCCGCTCCTCGAACGTGAATGCGTAGACGGACGCCGGAACGCTTCCCCAATCCCCCGGCGTGCGGGCGTAGCGTCCGTAAGCGCGTACGTCGATCGATCCGCCGTCATTCCTCGTGCAGACGATTCGGGCGATCGATCCCTCGGCGTTGGTATTGCGCCAGTCGCCAACGAGCACGCCGGGATCGAGCCCAGCCACAGCCGGTGCGGTAACGGTCATGATTGGTCACCATCGACGGCCCGGTAGAAGAACTCGCGGGTGAAGCGGTCGGAGAGCGGAGCGGAATGGCGGAAGGTGATAAACGTCGCCACGACCAGTAGGCCGAGGTTCAGATTGGCCTGGACCTCGACGTCGAAGTCGTCGAAGCGGTAATGCGTGGTAAACGCTCCGGCGCGCGCGTCACCTGTTCCGATGCCGCCGGAGTAGAGCACCTCGGCACGCACACGTCCCCACGAAGGAGGCGACGGCGGCGCGCTGCCGAAGATCGTCACGTAGAGCTCATCCCCTTTCGTATCGACGATCAGCGAGTCGATCCACTGCTGCTTGTCGTTCGTCTTCTTCCACGAGCCGGCCAGCGTCTCCACGACGATCCGCGGCCGTGGTGGCTTGAGATCGGACCGTTCCCATCGCTCGGCGAGCCGGGCTGTCGATGCCGTCATCCCATCCTCCTCAACATGGCTCCACCCTTAGCATGGCTCCGCCCTTTTCGGGAAAGCGATCCAGAATCGCCACGAGCCAAGCGTGCGTCATCGAGAATCCTCGGGTGTTCGAGAGAGTGTAATCCTCCAGGTAGACGGCTGCCGCAAGCACCGTGTGAAAACGAACGGCGGCGGGGCAGATTCACATCCCGAGGCAAAGGATCGTCTTATCATCCGACGTGACCAATCGTCTCCTCGCAGCGACCGCCGCCGCTCTGTTATGGCTGTCAGCCGCGCTCGCCGCACCGATGCACTCCCGGCACACCGACAAGGGAATCGTCGTCGACCTCACCGTCACGCCGCTCGCCGGCGCCGATCTCCGCGAGGGAGGGCCTGCCCGAATCACCCTGAAATTCACCGACGCCACCACCGGCGCGAAACTGCGCGGCATCAACCCCGCCGCCTGGTTCGCCGCCCGCGAGGACGCGGCTCCTCCCTCCGGCCGCACCGCCTGCGAAGCCAGGATCGCCGCCTTCCTGAGCGGCAACCTCTTCTCCGAGCCGGCGCTCGACCTCAACGTCTACGACGTGGTCACACTCAACGAAGATCCAACCCTCTCCGTCGTCGATCCGCGATTCAGCTTCGGCGGCTCGCGCCTGCTCGCCCTCGTCGCGTTGCGCAGCCGCGGCTACGACTGGGCGCTCAGCGGCGCCAATCGCCTCTTCGTGACCATGCCCGACGCCAACGCCGTGGCCGCCGTCGACACCGCCACCTGGAAGGTGGCCGCAAACCTCGACGTGGGCGTGAAGCCGAAGCGCATCGCCGCCCAGACGGGAAGTGATGCAGTGTGGGTCACCAGCGATACGGCGGTTGCCCGAATCGCGTCGAACGATCTCACCGTCGGGACCCGCATCCCCGTTCCGGCCGGCGATCACGACCTCGCTTTTAGCGACGACGGCCGTTACCTGGTCGTGACCAGCGGCGAAGCGAATGTGGCCACGTTCGTCGAGACCGGCAGCCCGCGCAAGCCGGTCGCCGTTCCTCTTTCGTCTCCCCCCGAGGCAGTGGCCTTCTCGTCGGCCAGCGGCATGGCCTACGTCCTCGGGAAGGACGGGAAGATCGCCGTCATCGATCCGAAGACGCGAAAGGTTCGCGACACCATTCAGGCCGAGGCTGGGGCGACGCGCATCCGCTTCGCCCCCGGCGGCCGCTACGCCTTCATCGTCAACACGCCGAAGGATCTGATCCAGATACTCGATGCCGCCTCGGGGAAGATCGAGCAGCGAGGCAAGTTCGAGGGGGGGCCGTTCGAAGTCACCTTCACCCAGAATCTCGCCTATGTCCGCCACCTCCGGAGCGACGTCGTGCTGATGGTGCCGCTGGCCGATCTGAGGGAAGGGAAAGCAATCTCCGTGGTCGACTTTCCGGCAGGCCAGAAATCGTTCGGCGAGGCCGGCTCCCCTACGCCTGCGGATGGCATCGTCGAATCGCCTGAGCCCGGCTCCGTGCTCGTGGCCAACCCCGCCGATCAATCGATCTACTACTACAAGGAAGGGATGGCCGCGCCGATGGGCACGTTCTCGAACTACGGCCGCGCACCGCGCGCCGTCATCGTGATCGACCGCACTCTGCGTGAACAGAGCCCCGGAGTCTTCACTACCGTGACGCATCTCCCTGACCCCGGCTCCTACGACGCCGCCGTCTTCGTCGACTCCCCCCGCGTCGTAACCTGCTTCGACGTCGCCGTCCGCGAAGACCCCAAACGCGCCGCCGAACGAATCGCCGGCGTCACCGTCGAGCCCCTGCTCGACACCCGCACCTTCTCCTCAGGCGCCCCGGTCCACCTGACCTTCCGCCTCACCGACCGCGCCACCGGCAAGCCGCTCAACAACCTGAAGGATGCCCGCCTCCTCGCCTTCCGCGCCGCCGGCGGCTGGACCCGCCGCGAGGCCCTAACGTCACTCGGCGACGGCCGCTACGAAACGACCATCACCCCGACGCAGGCGGGGATCTACTACGTGTACGTCGAGAGCGCGCAGATGGACCTGCGGCCGAATAGCGGGCAGTTTCTGGCGATCGAGGTTACGGGGAGGTGAGGAGAGGTGGATTAGTGATCAGTAGATTGGTCGATCGGGAACTTTCGCCCGCGTCCCAGCGTCACCCATGAGGGCCGGTCGATGGCAAGCGGCGGGACATCGATAGGTGTTTCCCAGGCATCCGGGTCGTTTAATCGTTCTATTGTCTGGTGCTCGATTTCGTCATCCGAGTATTTTCGTTTTCGTGAGCTCATAGATACAAAGCGGTTCGCGTCACGTGGCTACAATTAACACCGAACCATTCTAAAACATTGACCTGAGCGGGATCAACCGCCCTCCTGTCATCCGGGCCGGCTGAGCCGCGGAGGGCATACACCACCTACTCTTGAGCCGGAGCACTATCACTGCTCAGCCGACTGCTTGGCTCGCTGCCGCCGCGGAGGTCGAAATCGGTGCCGAAGGAGGAACCATGATGGTCGCCTGATTGCTGATCAGGTCCTTGAAACGTTGTTCTTCGCGCAACGGCTGCATGGAGCGATCGCGCGCAGCTAAGGCAGACGTTCTTGCTTCCAGCCGAATCGCAAATTCCAGATGCGCTAAGGCATCGGACGTCCAGTGGGCGTCTTCGCCTGCCCAGAACTGCACGTCCTGCGTCGCGGCCACGTGACGTTTGCTAGCGGCCGTGATCTCTTCGTAACTCAGATGATCATCTACTGATGTCTGAAGGGCCTTCCTGGCAGCTTCTGCCTCCTCCTTCGCAGCTTCGATTTGCGCCCGGGCATCCCTTAGCCAGGCCGCGGCAGTGCATGCCAGGTTGTACTGAAAGGCCGCGATGGGCCGCCACAGATCACGGTTGGAAATCTGCGGGGGACTGACATTTTCGCCCGCCTCCTTCCTGAGCCCGGCGATCATGACGATCACGCTTGGCTTCAACTGATTCAGAAAACGCCCGAATAGTGCGTCATTTTCAAGTGATCGCAGCAGCTTTCCGCGGCGTCGGGCTCTTAATCGAGCGGCAGTCCGGCGCATACCAACGAGACGCAGCACCGCATAGAGTCGAACGCTCCGGCCCGGAGTCCTGCGGCGCGCCACGATAGCCTTCAGGGCTTTTTTGATCTCCCCATGAAGCTCCTGAGCTTCGCAAATGGCGGCTTTGATGTCATTCTTCTGGTACTTGGCCGCGGCCAGACGGAACGTCGCAGAATAGTAAACCGCGTCATTCTCTGTTTGATCGTCAAGAGTTGCTTCGCGCTTAGCAATCTCGAGCTGATTCATCGCGCTATGAACACGGTCATCTTCGCATTCAAGAAGAAGCGCGCCAAGATTCATGCGTGCGGCAAGATTTGAGTCGTCTGCCTCCAGAGCCCTGATGTAAAGCGCCGATGCGGAGACCGCGTCGCCGGCGGCGTCGAAATTCATCGCAGCATTGCAAAGGGCATAACTACGCCACCGCGTTGTACCGTAGATCGCTTCCGCATTCCGTTTCACGCTTTCACCTCTTCACGAATTCTGAAGAGCATCCAAACCGCAGCGTGCTCGGCGAGGTCGTAGAAGCCTGATGGATCGTCTTGCGTGGCAGGCAACACTTTCGTATTGAACTCTTTCTGCCAGAGTGTGGACGTGTGCAGCAACTCTCCACGTCGAGTCATTGTTAAGGTCAAACCCGCACCTTTTTCTGATGACGGTGGGTGCAGATACCCTTCGATGGTGATGTTGGCAGAGGGCGTCAGAAACGTAAAAAGCGAGGGAATGATGCTCAGCCAAGTTAAGGTCGGTGGGAGTGCCTTCGAGATGTCATCTGGAAGCTGGAATGCCTGACGGGGACCATTCAGGAGACCCAACTTCGGTTCGTACGTCGTCTGGAATCGCTTCAGGCGTTCCCGCGTCATCGCTGCGAGGTTCTTCCCAATCTTGACTGAAACCGGATCGTCTTTGAAATCGCTGATCGAGATTGAAGGACGAAAAAACGCGCGGACTAGCAGGACAAAGATGAGAGGGAGAAAGATCTTCGACAACGCCACTCCATTCTCTTCCAGCCAGTGATTGACGCGCAGCATGATCCCTGGCCGGACGATGTTGTCGAGCTGGCCCCGCGGAAGCTTGTGGCCAGCCGCCAGCACCGTCCGGACCGACGCGAGAGCATCTGTCCAGAAGCCATTCTCAGACAGGCTCTTCGCACCAGCGAAGACGTCCATCTGATCCGCTTTCCCAAGGAGGGCCAGCGAGTTCGCAGCATCTGCAAATCCAGGCTCGTCTTTGAGTATGGCCAAGTATCGCGCTCTCGCCTCAGGCCGCTTCAAGGGATTGTTCTTCTCGAATTCCCTTGCATCATCGAAGCGTTTCCTAGCGGACTGCCACGTAGTATCCAGCTTCGTGAGGCCCGTCGATGCGCACGGTTCACCGCTCAGCTTTTCATACGCGGCACGCGCTTCGAGCCGCCTCAGCCCTTCACCGGCGAGCTGGTCCGCCTCGGCGCAGACTGGCGAAGAAGAGTGCGGCAAAGCGGCTCCGATCAACACAACTGTCGCGATCGCGAACATCGCATTCATGAGAGCACCTCGTTTCTAGGGTTGTAGGTATGGAGGGACACTTCCAGCCGTTTCCCTACCTGTCATCTTCCTACTGGCGAAAAGTGCACCTTCACCCCGACTTGTGGAGCATCGATCCGTCGATCCTCAACCGCGTGGTCATGGCTCCCTTCGTGCAACCTAACCGGCATTGACCTCACGAGCCCTCCCTCTCCTCCTTCTCGCACTCGCCGCCACCGCCCAGGCGCGCGTCAAGTCAGTTGTGCCGGTTTACACAGTCGCCGCGGCGAATGATGCGTCGAAGAGACCGTCGCTGAGCGCGAAAAGCCGGCCAGGATCGGCCGTCCTTCGCGTGCAGATTCTTCTCGATCGGGCCCATTGCTCGCCGGGGGAGATCGACGGACGGTACGGCGGCAACACGCGGCTCGCGGTCAGCGAGTTCAATCTGGCACGACGGATCAAGGGGGGATCGAACGTCACCGCCGGAACGTGGGCGGCGCTCGACAAGGATACGGAGCCCGTACTGGTGAACTACACGATCACCGCCGAGGACGTTGCCGGTCCGTTCGTGCCAATCCCGCCGGAGATGGAGGACAAGGGCAAGCTTCCGGCCCTCGGGTACCAATCGATCGGCGAAGAGTTGGGAGAGAGGTTTCACATCAGCCCGGCTCTGCTGCAGACGATCAATCGGGGTGTCGTGTTCGACAAGGCGGGAACGGTCATTCAGGTTCCCAATGTCACACGGCCTCCGCTGCCGAAGACGGCCGGGATGAGCATCCGCGTCAGCAAGCGGCGGTCGACCGTCGAGGCCATCGACGCGAAAGGAGCCATTCTGGCCAGCTATCCGGCCACAATGGGCAGCGCTCATGATCCCCTCCCGATCGGGAAGTGGAAGATCAACGGCGTGGAGTGGAATCCGACCTTCCACTACAACCCTGACCTCTTCTGGGATGCCGAGCCCGGCGACAAAAAGACCAAACTCCCCGCCGGCCCGAACAACCCGGTCGGCGTGGTCTGGATCGACCTGTCGAAGCCGCACTACGGCATTCACGGCACACCCGAGCCGTCGACCATCGGCAAGACCACCTCGCATGGCTGCATCCGGCTGACGAACTGGGACGCCAGCGAGCTGGCGGCGATCGTGACGCCAGGTATGCCCGCAGTGCTGGAGAAATGAGAGTCGTCAAGAGAATGACGTTCGCAATCGCCGCACTCTGTGTGGTGGGACTGGCGTGGGTGGCCGCGGGGACGACGCCGAACCAGGGCGATCCGCAGTCACACCCTTCGACGAAGACGTACACCATCCCCGCGCCGATCCTGACCACTTCGTCCGGAGATGCTCCCCGTCCCCTCTCCATGCCGGTGGCGGGCATCGATCCGAGCACGATCCACGACAACTTCAACGAGATGCGCGGCGGAGATACCCGCCGTCACGACGCGCTCGACATCCTGGCCCCGCGCGGAACGAACGTCGTGGCCACGGACGACGGGACGGTGAAGAAGCTCTTCACCAGCGTGCCGGGCGGACTGACCGTCTACGAGTTCGATCCGGATCAGCGTTACTGCTACTACTACGCCCATCTCGACGCCTACGCTCCCGGCCTGCACGAGGGACAGATCCTCCACCGCGGCGATCTGATCGGCTACGTCGGCACCACCGGCAACGCCCCGAAGGACACCCCGCATCTGCACTTTGCCGTGATCCGTCTCGATCCTGACAGGCGCTGGTGGACGGGGACAGCAATTGACCCCTATCCGCTGCTGTACAAACGGCGGTAACGCGGCACGGCCGCAGGCCGCCTGGATCGCTCAGTGGTGAGTGTCCTTCCCTGGTGACACTCGTGGCGTTTCTCACAACGAACGCGGAGATTTCTCCGATTCGCCCAGATTTTTCTGGAGCTGGAGCACAATTTCCTAGGGCTGGTTGAGAATTTTCTCGAGATGGCTGGCAATCTTTTCCACCAGGTTGATGATTTTCTCTAACTCCTTGATGATTTTCTCTAACTCCTTGACGATTTTCTCTAACCTCTTGGCAATCTTTTCCACCTAGTCCACAATTTTCTCGAGGTGGTCCACGATTTTCTCTTGCTGCTCGGAGATTTTCTCTACTTGGCTGACGATTTTCTCTAGGTGGTTGACGATTTTCTCCAGGTGGTCCACGATTTTCTCTACTTGGTTGAAGATTTTCTCTACCTGGCTGAAGATTTCTCCGCGTCTCCGCGTCTCCGCGTGAAAACGTCCTCCGGAAAACTCAGTGCACCCCATGCATCCGCAGCAACATCTGCCAAAGCGCGTGGCCGCCTCCGAACACGAGAAACGCCGCTACCAGAACAACGACCAGAATCACGATCCATGACGATCTCTTACTCATACGCAATTGCCTCCCTTACAGCGAGTCGAGCGGAACGCCGGGCTGGGTAGAAGCTGCTCAGCGCGGCGAGGATGAGGACGAGCAGCAGCCAGACGGCAGCGGCCAGCGGTGACATGTAGAAATCGAGGGCGCTGCGGATGAACATCTGTCCCGTCGCGGCATCGAGAGCGAAGGTGATCGGGATCGAGACGATGAGGGCGGCGCACCAGCTCAGGACGGCCATCACCATCCCCTCGAAGACGACGTCGCGGGCAATGGTGCCCGGGGTGGCGCCGATGGCGCTGAGGATGCCGATCTCGCGCGTCCGTTCGAAGACGTTCAGCGTCAGCGTCGACGTCAATCCCAGGCCGCCTACGAGCACCACCAACAGCGCGGCGAAGATCAGCGCGCTCTTGATGATCACGAGATGGTCGGAGAACGACTGGCGCGAATCGCTGAGGGACTGGATTCCCGCGACACTGATGCCGGCGCTCTCGAGCGCCTGCTCGATCGCTTTCGATGCCGCCACATGGCCGGCTACGTCAAGTTGCCGCGTCACGATGCGGACGCTGCGCGCGAGGCCCGGCGGCTTGCCGGTTACCCGGAGGATCGTTCGCGGCGGCATGTAAACCGTCGCATGCGGAGCGAGCTCTTTGACGATTCCGACGATGCGCAACCTGGCGACGTGGGCATTGACCTGGATCGGAATGTCGCCGCCGAGGCGGAGCGTGGGATCGAGCGATGAGACGGATTGATTGATGACGGCCACCGCATCGTCGTCAGGACGCAACCATCGCCCGGCGATCAGCGGCAGCGCGAGCAGCTTCGAATTCAGGTCAGGGCCGACCAGGCTGACGCTCGATTCCCCCACCATCGCCCCAGCCTCGGTCCAGCACTCGGCGTGCGCGACATCCGGCACCGAGGCCAGAGCCTGCATGACCTGCGCGGCCGGATAGGGACGTGAGAAGACCGCCTGGACATCGAAACGCCGCGCCCGCCCGTCGGCGTCGAGCGTCCGCGTCCAGGCCGCGGAGACATTCATCGCCGCGATGAACGCCGCGCCGCCCGCCGCCAGCGTAGCCACGGTCAGGATCAGCCGTCCGCGGCGATGAAACGTCGTCCGCAGCGACAGCATCAGCGGCCGCGGCAGCCAATGAATCCGCGCCAGCCAGCGATCGAACCGGCGCGTGCCGAACGGCTTTCCTCCGATGTCGTTACTGAACGCTTCGTGGATGCTGATCCGCGCCGCATGCGCTACCGGCCCGAGCGCAACCAAGAGCGGGATGGCGATCCCCGCCACAACCTCGGACACGACAATCCACAGCGCCGGCATGGCCCTGGTGATCGTCGCGTTCAGCATGCTCGCGGCGAACCGGGCGTAGGCCTGCCCCGCGGCGATGCCGAGGGGAACGCCGATGGCGATGGCGGCCGCGGCGAGGATCGCCACCTGGCCGAGGTAGAGCGACGCGATCTGGCGCGTCGAAGCTCCGATTGTTTTCATCACGCCGACCTGGCGGAGCTGTTCGGTCAGCAGGGCATGGATCATGGTCGCCACCAGGACAGCGCTCAGCGCGAACGTCAGCGCACCGAACGCGCCGAGGAGGTAGAGGAAGGTGTCCATCTGGGCGGCGTGCGGGTGGCGGCCGGGCGTGGGGACGTCGATGCGGGTAACGTGTCCGATCGATCGCGCCACGCGGTTGGCGACGTCGCGGATGTGCTTTTCGTCGAGTGTGTCGCCGGCGACGAGGAGACGGAGTTGATCCGCAGATGACGCAGATAAAGGCAGATGCTTATCTGTGTTCATCTGCGTCATCTGCGGATTGACTTTGACGAATCCCGCCACCGCATGCTCCATCCATCCCGGCGCCAGGCCGGCGGCGTGGACCGTTCCGGCGATGCGCAGCGGACGCTCGACGCGGTCGCTGGTGCGCACGATCACGCGGTCGCCGACGGCGGCGCGGGCGACGGAGAGCGAGGAGCACTCGATCAACACCTCGCCGTCGCCGGGCGGCCAGGCGCCGGTGTCGGATGTAAAGCGATCGAGACGGATGTCGCCAAAGTCGCGGACGACGTAGAGGATCAACGGAACCCACTGGCCTTTCCCTATAAACAGACGTCCGCCGATCACCGGCCGCGACTCGGCGTCGCGGACGCCGGGCATGTGCCGCACCGAGTCGACGAGCGCATCGCTCACGCCGCCGTCGAGCACGAGGATCGCCGACGCCGGCCTCGTGTCGCTGTACGTCGTCTTCAGCTCGCGCTTCAGGACCGAGTAGGACGTCAGGATCATGGTCACGCCGAACGCGCCGGCAGCCATAGCGGTGACCGCAAGCGCCGTGCGGAGAGGCGTGTCGGCGATGTCGCGAAACACTTTTCGCCAGCGAGGTGCGATCACGCCACACATCCGTCGACGATCGTGACCGTCCGACTGACCGCTGCCGCCGCCTCGCGGTCGTGCGTCACCACCAGCAGCGTCTTTCCCTCGGTGGACAATTCGCCGAACAGTTGGAAGATGGCGATGCTGGTCTCCGAATCGAGATTGCCGGTCGGCTCGTCGGCGAGGATGACCGGCGGATCGTTCGCCAGCGCCCGGGCGATGGCGACGCGCTGCTGCTGCCCGCCGGAAAGCGCCGACGGGAGCTTGTCCGCCTGATCGGCGACGCCGACGCGATCGAGCAACGCCAGCGCATGCCGCCGCCGCTGACTCCCCGGCCGCATGCCGCAGAAGTCCATCGGCAGCATGACGTTCTCCGCCACGGTCAGCGTCGGCAGCAGTTGGAAAAACTGGAAGACGAATCCGACGGTGCGTCCGCGCCACGACGCCAGCTCGCTGTGGGTCAGCTCTTGAATGCTCCTGCCGCCGACGCGCAACGATCCCGACGACGGCCGGTCGATGCCTCCGACCATATTGAGCAGCGTCGACTTCCCGCTCCCCGACTTGCCAACGATGGCCACGAACTCGCCGGGAGCGATCTCGAGGTCGATGTTGCGAAGCGCGGAGAAGGAGCCGGCGGGTGTTTCGTAGGTCTTGGAGAGTGCTTGAACATGGATCATGCCGCGCAGACTGAGGTGCTTGCGCTGAATGACGGTTGAATGGTTTGTTCAGGTGTGGTTCAGATTGAGGTGTGTTAATGGTTGCTGGGTTGCTAGGTTGCTTGGTTGCTCGGTTGTTTGGTTCCCAGGTTGTCAGGAGCCCGGACTACTCAGCAACTCAGCAACCTGGCAACCTAGCAACCCAGCAACCAACACACATGCGCATCCTCATCGCCGAAGACGAACCGACACTCTCCCGCCAGCTCGAAGCCGCGCTGACCGATGCCGGCTACGCGGTCGATTGTGCGTTTGACGGCGAACGGGCCGATTTCCTCGGATCCACCGAATCCTACGACGCCATCGTCCTCGACCTAGGATTGCCGAAAGTCGACGGCCTGACAGTGCTCCGCCGCTGGCGCGACGCCGGCCTGGGCGTCCCGGTGCTCGTGCTGACGGCGCGCGACAGCTGGCACGAGAAGGTCCGCGGCATCGACAGCGGCGCGGACGATTACGTCGCCAAGCCCTTTCAGATGGAAGAGGTGCTGGCCCGCCTGCGCGCGCTGATCCGCCGCGCCAGCGGACAGGTCAGCCCCGAGCTTCGCTGCGGCGAGGTCGTCCTCGATCCACGTAACGCCCGCGTCACGCGCGCGGGCGCCACGGTGAAGCTGACCGGCCACGAGTTCCGCGTGCTGTCGTACCTCATGCACCATCGCAACCGCGTCGTTTCGCAGAACGAATTGACGGAGCACATCTACGCGCAGAATTTCGACCGCGACTCGAACACGGTGGAGGTCTTCATCGCCCGTCTGCGCCGCAAGCTCGGCGCGTCTCTGATCGAAACCGTTCGCGGCCTCGGCTATCGGATCGCGGGCGAACAATGACGTCGTTCCGCACGCGCCTGCTTATCGGCTCGATCATCTTCGCCGGCGGCATGCTGGCTGTCTTTCACCTGGTGTCGATGACGCTGTTCAAGCGCTATCCGCGATCGTTCGTCATGCGCATCGACCATGTGTGGATCGTCGGCATGGCGCTGGTCTTTATCGCCATCGGCGTCTGGATGATGCGCCGCGGCCTCTCGCCGTTCGATGAGCTGCGCGCGCGGTTGACGAATGTCCGCAACGGCAGCGAGAAGCGGCTGGAAGGGCGGTACCCATCCGAGGTCCAGCCGCTGGTGAACGATCTGAACGCGCTGCTCGATCATCGCGACGAAGTCGTCCGCCGCGCCCTCGGCAAGGCGGGCGATCTCGCACACGGTCTGAAGACGCCGCTGGCTGTTTTATTGGTCGAAGTCCAGCGCGCCGAGGATGCCGGGCAGCACGAACTGGCCGCGGAGATGCGCATGCAGCTCGACCGGATGCGCCGCCAGATCGACTACCACCTCGCCCACGCCCGCGCCGCCGCCTCCGGTTCCACCCTCGGCGCACGCAGTTCCGTCCTCGAATCGGCGAGTGCCCTTGCCCGAACACTTCTCCGACTCCACGCAGACCGCGGCCTGACCATCGACGTTCACGTCGATCCCGATCACGCCGTCCAGGTCCAGCGCGAAGACCTCGACGAGATGCTCGGCAACCTCCTCGACAACGCCTGCAAGTTCGCCCGCTCCCGCGTGGTCATCACGTCGTCTATCAACGGACCCTCCATCCTCATCACCGTCGATGACGACGGCCCCGGCCTCGATCCCACGTTACGCGACGCCGTCCTCCAACGCGGCGTCCGCGCCGACGAAGCCGCACCCGGCTCGGGGTTCGGACTGGCGATCGTGCAGGACCTGGCGGAGTTGTACGGAGGGTCAATCGCATTGGAACGATCACCGGAGGGTGGGGTGCGGGCGGGGCTGGGTTTGGGGGGAGAACTGAACCGCAGATGACGCAGATGAACGCAAATTGAAAACGGCTCTATCTGCGTATATCTGCGTCATCTGCGGATAAAGGTCTTGACTCTCGGCGCAAGTTTCAAGGTCGGGTAAGCGGCGGCGTTCGTCCAGGCGTGCGGGCCGACTCGCGCTAACAACTATGTGGTATCCAGCAACCCTTACCGGCGACGGCCAGTTGCGGCAAGATGCAAAGAGGCAAATGCAGGGAGACGTCCGAGGTGTCGCGCTACCGCGACGCGGGTGCCGATCGCGAAGCAGCCTCGGCGGTGGCGGAAGCGATTGATGTCTCGACCGCGTGACGTTGTTCAGGTCACGCGCCGTTTCCATAATCAGATCCTTGCTATAGTTGCGTCACTCCTCCGGCTGCGCTATATTTCATACTTCCTAGATTGCGGTGGAGCCTTGCCAGGAACAGAATCTGATTCCGAAGAGTCACGCACTTGCAACCTTGCGTCATGGCTCGGTCAAGTCCGGAGAGAAGCCGGTCAGGTGAGCTGGCCTTCTTGTCCTGCTGGACCCGAATAGCAACCCAGTCTGCGCAGTCCTCGAGGAGCAATCCCATGAACCTTTCACGTCATCTCGTTCGTACCTCAGTCGTCACAGCAATCATGGTGATCGCTCCTGTGGTTGCTTGTGCTCAAGCGGCCTCTCCCACACCGGTTGCACCGGTACCCAGCCCGTGCTCGCGCTTCGACGCCGGCGATCTTGTGCGCCAGCCGCCGGCCTTGACCAGCGAAAACGGCGTGCTGAACGTGAGGCTCTCTTACCAGCAGACGACTGATGCGCAGGGGCGGTTACTGCATTGCTTCATGACGCCTGATGGCATCGAGGAGCCCACCCTGCATGTGAAGGCGGGCGATCGGTTGAACATCACGGTCACCAATAACACCCCCGCACAACCACTTGGCGAGCTCTTCAATCCTCCGAATTGCGGAGACTCCACGGTCGAGTTCTCGCCACCGGCGAACGGCATCGCTTCCGTTGGTTCTTCGGTGAATATCCACTATCACGGCACGAACGTCACTCCGCAGTGCGGTGGGGACAACGTAACCAAGACCCTGATCAACTCAGGCCGCACCTTCCAATACAGTTTCACCTTCCCGAAAGACGAGCCTCCAGGACTCTATTGGTACCACCCGCACGTCCACGGGCTGGCCGAACGCGATCTTCTGGGCGGCGCCACGGGAGCATTGGTGGTGGACGGCATCGAGAACGTACAACCAGCAGTCGCGGATCTGCGCCAGCGGATCGTGGTCATCCGCGACCAACCCCAGCTACAGGGGCTCGCGGAAAGCGGCGGCAACTGCGGCAATGGAGTTCCCTTCCAGGACATCAGCGTCAACTATGTCCCCATCAATTCGTTTCAAAAGCGGCCCAACGGCGTGGTTACATTTACACCCGCAGTTCTCCAAATGGAGGCAGGGGAAACGCAGTTTTGGCGCGTCGTCAACAGCACGGCGGATACGATCCTCGATCTGCAGGTGCTCTACGATGGTATTCCTCAGACCCTTCAGGTCGTCGCCGTCGACGCGGTCCCTGTGAACTCCCAGGATGGCACTCAGCCCGGTCATCTGATTCCGGTGACCAGGTTCCGGCTGCCGGTCGCAGCCCGGGTGGAATTCCTGGTCAAGGCACCTTCATCGAACGTGAAGGTGGCCAGGTTGGTGACCAACAACATCAACACGGGCCCCCAGGGCGATTGTGACCCAACCCGTCCAATATTCAACATTGCGTTGTCCAGCGGCAGCAACAACATCGCGCCGGCGGATGACAGGATCGGCGCCTTCACTGTCTTGAGCACCGGCCAGCAGCGGTTCGGTGGACTCAGCGCCGCGCCGGTATCAATCACCCGTACGATCGAATTCAGCGAGATTCAGCCCACCCAGTTCTTCATTACCGTCGCCGGCCAGACCCCGGTGCTGTTTGACAACAACAATCCTCCGGCAGTCATTACGACGCAGGGATCGGTTGAGAAATGGATCATCAGGAACATCGCGCAGGAGAACCACGAATTCCACATGCACCAGATCCATTTCAAGGTTCTCTCCCAAGACAATTTCGAGATCAATGGTACGCCGCAGGCGCCGGCGATCAATGGCCAGTATCTCGACATGATCGAAGTGCCGTTCTGGGACAATGTGAAAAATCCGAATCCGAGCTCGGCTCCGAAGGTGGAGTTGCTCATGGACTTCCGCGGGATGGACGTTGGGGACTTCGTCTATCATTGCCACATCCTCTCGCATGAAGACCTGGGCATGATGGCAATCATTCGGGTCAACCCGAAACCATAAGCACAGCCTCCCGATCGAATCGTTATCGGGGCTCACTTACCGGCCTGCCGTTGAGTGGCTGTAGCGGTCGCGCTGTGTTGTGATAATGCCTGGTGTATTCGGCGATCTGCGCTTCTGATAGCTCAATCGGCGTCTTCATTACATACCAGCTTACGACCTCGTTGCAGATCGGAGTTGTGAGCGATCCGGGAAACCGGTAAAACTTGCGGTTGGCCGGCAAAAGGTCCATAGGGTTGATCTTCACTCCCTCGACTTTGTTCTCCTTGCCCGGCGCCGGGATGTGCTCCCACAGCGTTTTGATCACCGCGTTTTCCTTCCCGGCCACAATCGGGAGTTCGACGATCAGGAAGACTCCCTCCGGCGAGAAATGCACAAGCTGGATCGACATCCGGGGCCGCCGGCCATTGACGGCATTCTCGCCCGGTTCGCGAAAATGCAGTTCGGTCAGAAAATATGGCTTCTTACCGACCGTGAGCCAATAGTTGTCAGGAAACTTGACCAGAATCCGATACTGGTTGCAATCATTGATGATGTCCAGATCAGCGGGCTTGTAATTGAACTTGAGATCGTCAATGTGCAATCTCTCAGCGTGCCGGATATCGATTGGTGCCTGCATCTTGCCGGAGTTGCACAGCACCGGCCAATGACTGGGGCCGAGCGGCCCATCGTCATACGTGAACTTCGGGTCGCACGTTTCCTCTCCCAGGGTCATGTGCAGGTGGTGATGTTCCTGTCCATGTTGCGCATGCTGGCCGGGTTCGACCCTCTCGGGGACCTCGGCTACCTGGCAGGCAACGGTCCGGGCACTGAAGGCTATGCTCGACGAATACGTAGCCAGAATGACGAGCAATGACATTGCGAAGAGTTGGTTGCGGAGCATCGATCGCCTCCAATTCTATTTGGGATGCACTATTGTCTCATCTACTTGCGCCGCTGCAACATTATGATTTCGCACTCCTGCTGCTCGCCGCCTCCGCCCACGCCGACCAAAGTGCTCTTTTCGATCGCTGGATTGCCGCCGCGGGCGGCCGTGAGCGGTTGGCGTCGGTCGCGGCGGTGCATCGCGTCGACGCAATCGATGAGGATGGGATGCCCGGTGTCCGGGAGGAGTGGACGACGTCGGCGCTTCAGCGGCGCGAGCGGCTCTCCCACACGCGCGATGAAACGACTACCGTGTACGACGGCACGCACGGCTGGCGCCACGACTGGAACGGCTTCGTCGAGGAGCTGGCCGGCGCTGATCTTCGTGCGCAGTCGGATCTGGCCCTGATCCACTCATTCGCCGCGCTGACGGGCGCCGCCGGCGCGCCCTCGATCGTCGACGAAACGACACTTGAGTTTCACGCGAAGGGCGGCTCCGCGGTCCGGTTCGTGCTCGATCGTGAGACCGCATTGCCGCTGCGCGCGGAGATACCGTCCTTCGACGGAACCCGAACGATCACGTTCTCCGATTGGCGAAAGGTCGACGGGGTTGCCATCGCCTTTGGCGAGACGTGGACGACCGGACCGAACAAGAGCACCGCGCATCTGCAATCGATCGAATTCGTCCCGCGCGATGGCGTCGATCTGACCAGGCCATCACCCGGAGCCGGGGATGCGTTCTATCTGCGCCGAGGCGCGGCCGCGGAGACGATTCCGTTCAACTTCGACAACAACCACATCATGGTGCTGACGACGGTCAACGGAGTCGGCCCGATCTGGTTCCTCGTCGACACCGGCGCGAATTACTCGATCATCAACCAGTCCCGCGTGAGCGAGTTTCATCTGACACCGTATGGCGGATTGACGACCATCGGCGGCGGCAGCGCCGCGGCGTCCGGTTCGTACGTCGACCACGTCACCTATCGCCTGGGCGAGGTGGAATTGCGGGATCAACATGCCGCGGTCCTGGAATTGCGCGGTCTCGAGAAGCTCTACGGCATGCCGCTCGGCGGCCTCCTCGGCTTCGACTTTCTCAGCCGCTTCGTCACCGATATCGATTACGTGGCCAAAACGCTGACGCTGCATCCGCGGACGTTCGACACATCGCGGATCACCGGCGAACGCGTGCCGCTGGTGATGCAGGGCGAGCAGCCGTATTTCGGCGGCAGCATCGTGGTGCGCGGCGAATCGATTCCGGCCTGGTTCATCCTCGACGTCGGAGCCGCCGATACGATCACCTTCACCACCCCGTTCATCGCGGAGCATCACCTTCTGGAGCGTGCCGGCGATGCGCAGCGTACCGTGCACAAATTCAGCGCGCCCGACGTCGAGGCCTTCAATCCCACGAACATCCGCGGCTTGATCGATGCGATCGTGATCGGCGGCGTCACCCTGCCCCACGTCCTGGTGAATCTGTCGGCTGCCAAGTCCGGCGCCTACACCAGCCCTGCCTTTTCAGGAAACATCGGCGAGACGCTCCTCTCGCGATTCGCCCACGTCATCCTCGACTACGGCCGCAGCGTGATGATCCTTCAACCGCAGCCGTCGACCACGCGTCCGTTCGAGGAGCGCAAGACGTTCGGGATGACCATCATCTCCGGAAGGCCCGATCTGCACCATTTCACGATCAGCTCCGTGGGTGCCGAGTCAGCGGCGGCCGCGGCCGGATTTCAAAAAGGGGACGTCATCACCGCGATCGATGGCACGCCGGCCGACCGATGGAACCTCGCCGGAATCCGCAACGTGTTCACGAGCGAGGGAATTGAGCACGACGTCACCGTGATGCGGGGGACGCAGGATGTGAAGATCCACGCGACGATCGCGATGACGCCGGTGTCGGGGCTTCGTTGATGGCTCGGCTTTCGCCGGAGCGCTGGCGTCTCGCCGGCTGGCCCCGGCGGGAGTCAGCCTGAGCGGAGTCGAAGGGTCTCACCGCCGTGTCACGCGCGAATGCCAAGCCGTCCAGAGCCTCTTCCGTTTCCACGACATCGGAGTTCCGGGCATCAAACGCTTCCGCTGCTAACGCCTTGGCTCAACTGCGGGCCGCCTCACTTGCTGGAAGCCGTTGCGTCATCGCGGCTGCAACGACTGACGAGTGCCTCGGAGGGAGCGAGTTGCAGCCGCCATGACGCCGTGCGTTTCTAGCTGCCCGAAGCGGCCCGACAGCTCGAGCCGTGAGTTAGGCGGCTATGCAGTTTTCTGCGATACTTTGAGCGTGGCAACGACAAGGCGCTGGACGGGCGCTGATCTGAAGGAAGCAGCGACAACGCGGCAGGGGTTCTTCGTGCTCATCGTTGTTGTTGCCGAGGGACTGCTCACAATTTTGGCGTCTAGGGCACCGTCGGCGACGGACCGCACATTAATGATTTCCGGAATGTTGGTATTGATGTTAATCGCGGTATTTACGGTCGCAGTCCGCGGGGGTAGTCTGACCGGCCAGAGACTGTTACGTTTAGACCTAATAGTAGTTCTACCGCGAGACATCGGAGTTACTAATCACGATGTTGTCTGGTCTGACAAAGACTGTTTTCTGCATTATGGTGACGGCGCCAAGGTACCGATCGTTTTAGTGCGATCCACTGTCAGTGGGGAATCGTTTCATGTTGCTCTCCCCGAGAAGTTCCTGCGCGTTGCCGACGGCGATACGTATTGCGAGTTACACTTGGCCGACGAACGCGGCGTCACGTGGAAAGTTCCGCGTTTTTACATTTTCAAAATACAACAGCCGTTGCTTGCATCGAAGAAGGAACTGCAAAAGGCGTATGGCGATGACGAGTAGCGCTCACGATGTGCGATTCGACTCTTACTCAATGCTTGTCGAGGAGAGACATGAGACGGATTGGTACGAGTGGTGTGTCTTCGTAGACGGTGACGCCGAGACACTTAGTAGGATTGCTTTTGTCCAGTATACTTTGCATCCAACGTTTTCTGAACCCGTACGCCTTTGCGTGGACCGTGAACATCAGTTTGCGCTTTTTAGCGCGGGTTGGGGTGGTTTCAATATTTCGATTACCGTCTCATGGAATGATAGCGAAGTGACGCAACATCAATATTTCCTGGACCTATGGAAAGGCCGCTGGCCACGCCCCAGCGAACCGCAGTTGATTGGCGATGAGAAGCTCGTTTATAGCGTGATTCGAGACGGTCGGACTCGTTGGCGAAAGGAAAGAACGATTGGGCGTGTGAGCGGAGTGACTAATCACGACTTACAGAACGCTCTCGCAAGCTTACAGAATCAGAACGCGATTCGGCGGCATTACGTACGTTCGATCGACGGTGAGAATCTCTGGGGTGCTACCGCTCTAGTGGGTATCGCTCCTAGTCCAGATTCAGACGTTTCGCCCATGCCCGCTTAATCCGATCCTCAACCGAGCCTTCGTTCGACCTCAACCGAGCCTTCGACAACCTCATCGAATGGGCCGTTGAACCTCGGAGAACTCACGAATGAGCCATCCTCTACCGCTATCCGCGCTGCCGTAGCGCTACGAGTACCATTCCGGCAAGGGCGATCATCGTCGCCAGCAGGCAGAAACGTCCGAGCGCTGGAACGTTCGGCGACACACCGTTGTCGAGGACGAAATCGTCGTAGTTGACGGTGTGCGTTCCGGCGCCGGTGGCGGAGTTCTGGCCAGTAATCCAGCCGTTCGTCGTTCCCGGAGGCGCCGTCGTCGATTTCGACAACGGGTGGGCGGCGGGGCCAGGCCTTCGTTTTTTCACTCCAGCTAAACCACTGAAGGAAGGGATCTTACCGCGGCACGATTTCGGCGCTTGCGCAGCACTAGAGTTATTTCGAGCGCTTGCCGCTGCAGCGCACGCCGGACTCCCGGAGTCCGTGAATACACTCCCGGAGTCCATTATTACACTCCCCGAGTCCATGAATACACTCCCGGGAGTCCATGAAACACTCCCGGACTCCATGAATACACTCCCCGGACTCCATGAATACACTCCCCGGAGTCCGTGAATACACTCCCGGAGTCCGTGAATACACTCCCGGAAGTCCATTAATATACTCCCGGAGTCCGTTCGCGGACTCCGGCTTGTCGGCGAGTCTTCCGGATTTGGTGGATCACGGTCTGGGACGAGCGTCGCCGATGAAGTGTTCCAGGAGAAGCCTCATCGGCGCGCCGCAATTGCGGTCGCCGTCGCCGTCGCAGGCCGATAACGGCATACAGCACGCACCTTTTCTTCCTGATTTCCCCCGATCGAAGCTACCTTCCGCCCTGGTTTCCCCTTCCCGGCAGGGAAGCGTTTGTCGAGGGCCACGCAAGAGCTTACCCTGTTGGCTCAACGATGAAGCCGCTCGCGAAGTATCTACTGGCTGGGTGTTCGGTGCTGGTTCTTCTGGTGATTGCTGGCGTCGCAGGGGTGGCGTGGTATGTCCGGACACACGAGGATGACCTGCTTGCGCGAGCTCGAGAAGTGCGCGCGGACGGAACCAAGGCCGGTAAGGATCTGTCCGAGGCGCGATGTGTCGATGACGCTCTTTCCCGGTTCATCAATGATCGAGGAGTCATCGGTGGCGTCCGAACCAGAGTGTGGCTTGCGGGCTGTCTGGAGGCCAGTCAACCCACCGAAGGCTTTTGTAGCGGAGTGCCACAGGAAAGAGAGTTCATGAGAACTGTTAGCTGGCGGGTTGACCAGTGCCGGGCACGGGGTCTCGCAGGCGACTCGACCTGTCCGAATATTCTCGCCGAGGTCCAGCAATACTGCGCTGGAGCCAACAGATCAGCGAAACTCGCGGCTGCCCCTGGCCACTAAGCTGCCTCGCTCCGACGGAGGCGGCCGCATCACATGGTTCGATACCTCATGGAAGCACCGCCACCGCCTCCACCTCAACGAGCAGCTCTGGTCTGGCCAGCGCCGTCACCGCGACAAGCGTACTCGCCGGCGGGTGCTCGGCGGCGAAGTAGCGGGGACGTACTTCGCGGATGATCGGCACGAAGATTTTTGAAATGCGGCCGGCGGCGGGGAGCAGCAAAGCACAGACCTGCTCATTCCCCCGTCACGATGGTGGATCATCCTTCTTGACGACGTACTCGATCTTTGTCTGATGCATCACGTTCATGAGCTCTTCGATCTGCTGGGGCGTCATCGGAACGCCGGCCAGGGCGCCAAACTGAAGGAAGGCGAAGATGAATAGCTTCGCCAGAGACTTCCTGGAAAACATGACTCCTCCTTTTGTGGCAGGTGAGCAGCAGGACTCACCGCGAAGGAGGACCGCGAAAGAACGGCAGCGCGGCGAACGTCACAGGCCGTGCGTTCGCGCTGGCGAACAGCGTAATGCCCGCGACCAATACGATGGAGAAGACGAAGACAACGGTGGGAGGTATTGCAGCCAGAGGCAGGATTGCCGCCAGAAAGATCAGTCCGACGATCAACACCTTCCGCGTCATGAAGATATTCTAATCGGAAATTCGTCTCAGGAGTGCCGCTGAGGTCAACTGGCCGGTTGGCGATACAATGCCGGCCGGTCCAGGAATGAAAATCATCACGGTCGCGGTGGCACTGCTGATCGCGACGGGTGTGGCATTCGCGTCACCACCGCCGTTGACGGACGCCGAAAAAGCCGCCTGCGAGCTCGTCGCCGAATACCTCGCTCACGGCGCCGATGCGGCCGTGCAGCGACTGTCGGCGGGATCACCGTTAGGCGCGATTCCCCGAGCCGAGGCGATCGAGGAGGTCAGGGCGCGACTCGGACCTCCCGGAGGCAGTGCGTGGGAACTGCGGACGAGTTCCGAAGAGTTCTCGACGCATGGTGCGGTTTTTCACGTCGTTTTCCCATCGGGCGTCGAAGACCTCGTGGCGTTCGATATGACGGAGAACGGCGGCGTGTGGAAGATCAAGGAGATCCGGACGCTCGTCGACGTGCCGCCGGCCGAGCTGAAGAGCGCGCCGAAATCCGAGTCTTCCGGCACGCCTCCCACCAGCCGCAACATCCTATGGTTCCTGTTCGCTGCGCCGCTTCTGGCCATCGGTGGCGCGATCAGCCGGCGCCCGCATCCGCGACTCTCGTCCGCGGCACTCCTTGCCGCGCTCGTCGTATTCGCGGTTCCGGTCGCCGAGACCATCGATCCCCAATGGACCACTCACGTTCGCGAGATGGGTCCGCGGAGTGGAACACGGCCTACAGCAGCGGCCTCCTATGTCGCACTCGCTCCGCTGCGGTCCATGCGCGATGCGATCGCGCGAGGAGAACCGTCGACGACTGCCGGCTCCGTCAGCGAACTGCAGCGCGAGGCCGCGACGCTCTGGAAGACACAGCTCGACATGGGACGTATCACGCCGGAGGATGTGCACAAGCGAATGGCCTCGGTCCGGTCCTTGACGAACGCGCCGCTGGCGATCCTCATTCGTGCCCGCGTCGCCTCGAACGAGGGCCGGGAGCGCGATGCCGCAAAGGAGTACGCGGCCTTGAGCGGCCGGTTGGCACCGAATGACGCGTTCGACCTCGAGTTGCAGGCGGCCCGTGATCTTGCGGACACGAACAGCAGGACCGTGCCCGTGGCCGAGCCGCGCAGCCGCGATGCCGGTCTGTACTACGTCCGCTCGATCGAGCAGGTCGTCGCCGGCAACCTGAACGGTGCGCGGAAGAGTTTCCGCGACGGGTGGCGGCTGCAGCCGATCTCGCGACGAGGCATCATCGAAGCCGGCATTTTCGCGTTCCTGCTGCGCGATCCGACCTTTTCGATTCTTTTCAACGTCAACACGCCGGACGAGCAGAAGGTCGCCGACGTCGAACTGGCCCGATCGCCGATGCAGCTTCCCCCCGGCTCGCGCGCGATGGCCAGTGGCCAGTTCCTCCAGCTCTCGATCGCCCAGGGGCGCCTGGACATACCCGGCGGTTGCGACATCGCGCCCCCCACGGCGGTCGTCGTGTCACCTACCGATCTCGAACGGGAGGATACGGAAGCCGCCCTGCGCGCCGTTTCCCACTTTTCCCCGGCCAGCCTTGCTTCCGCTTCCGCGCAGCGCGCAATCGAGGATGCGGCCGACGCTCTATCGCAGCACGATCGCTGGAACGACATCCTGCGGCTCACCGACGGCATCACCGCGAAGTCAGAGAACATGTCCACCCCACTCCTGATGTGGCGGATTCGCGCGCTTCTCCGCGCGCATCGAACGGAAGAAGGGCGCCGGATCGCCACCGGATCCGCCATGGCCGCGGCGATGCGGCGCGCACCCGATGCCGGCACGCTGATCGAGATCTCGGCACTCCTCGGCGCGGCACAGGCGTGGCCTGAGGCCGCGGAGATGCTCCAGCGCGTCAGCTCCATCAAGGACGGGCCGGACGTCGGCACGCTTCTTCAGCGTCTCGAGTTGAGGCGTCAACTGGCCACGTCGCCCGCCGTGGTCACGACCCAGCACTTTGCCGTGCACACCACCGCCGACGTTCCGGTCACGGTGGCCGAACGGATCGGCGAGATCCTCGAAGCCGAGCTCCTGCGGGTCTCGGCGCGCCTCGGCACCTCGAACTTCACGCCCGTCCGTGTGAATGTTCTGCGATGGGACGACTTCCGCAATCAACTGACGTTCTCCGATCAAATCCTCGGGTTCTACGACGGTGAGATCACGATCCCCTTCGGCAACGTATCGCGCTTCCGCGACACGGTCGTGGCGATTCTCTCCCACGAGATGACGCACGCCATCGTCGCTCAGGCCACGGGGGACAATGCGCCGCGGTGGTTCCAGGAGGGAGTGGCGCAGCGTATGGAGCTCGTCGAACGGCAGGAGAACATCTTTCAGCTTCAGCGCGACCAGCAGTTCCTGGCATTCGACCTGATCGGCCCGACGATGACGAGCTCGATCGACCCGCTGGCCATCGGTCAGGCGTACCTGATCGCGGAGACGTTCATTCACTTCCTCGAGGACCGCTATGGCCCGGCGGCGGTCACGAAAATGATGACCGAATTCGGTGCGGGACACGACACGACCGAGGCCATTCTGGCGGTGACAGGGAAGACGATCCCCGACATCGACCGCGAGTTTCGCACCTGGGGAACCACACACGCCGAAGCATTCATCGACCGGACGCCGTGGCCCTACACCGCTTATTACAGCCTCGGCATCGATCCGGTGATCCGCCAGGGAATCCATTTCAGCCGTCCGAAGCCATGAAGCCTACGCCCGGGAGTTGCCTCGTCGTCTTAGGATCTCTGCTCGTCACGATCGTGTGGCTGGTGTTGCTGTTGAGCAGCCTCTTCTTCGCGCCGAAGCGGCGCGCGCCGAGCATCCGCCAGCGGCCTGACCCGGCCGCCGCTGCACCGGCGACGATGCGCATGCTCGAGAGGATGCTGATCGTGACGTCAGTTCTCATGATCCTGGCAACGCTCGTCTTCTATCTCGGCGCGCGCTCGATGCAGCCCTGACCCGATGAACGTCAACAGAAAACGATGGTAATGGTTGAGCCCATCAAGTTATTGCTGCCGCCGCCTGCTGAACACGTAGCAGGGATACTCGTCCCGCGCTGCCGCCGAGACGGAGAGGTCGATGTTGACTGTCGCAAACGGGGCGTCGCGGGTGGTCAGGGCCAGGATGTGTCCGGACGGGCTGATGATCCAGCCGACGCCGCCGCAGGCACCTGTCGGATCGACGCGGTTGGACGACAGGCTGAAGGCACCCGAGCGCACGGCCGCCACGACGCCGGCCGACAGCCACTTGGCGGTCGTGGCGGTCGCCGTCGCGCGGGGGGAGAGGATGACCTGCACGCCGCGCGCAGCGTATGCGGCGTAGGTCTCCACCGCCCACAGTTCGGTGCAGATGTTGAGGCCGAACGTCCAGGCGTCGGTGCAGTATTCGGTGAAATGGGAATCGCCCCGGTCGAACCAGCGCGCTTCCCAGTTGCCCGGTTCATCCGGCAGGTAGAACTTGCGGCGCAACGGCGCCAGCTCGCCCGAGGCTGACCAGAAAAACCCCTGGTTGAAGCGCCGGTCGTCGATGGTGACGGGGCGGGTCCCCACGACATGCGCGACGCCTAACTCGCCGAGGCGATGGCGCCAGACTTCGCTGATCGCCTCGGCTGCCTCCCAGCGGGCAGCGTCGAAGTGTTCGTCCTGCCAGACCGGCTCGACCATCGCAAACTCCGGCAGCAGCACCAGCTCGGAGGCGTTGCGCACCGTGTGCTCGCATAGTGCGGCCCAGGCGGCGGCCAGTGCATCCGGCTCATGCGGGAGCTCACAGACGGTGACACGCATGGTCGATTGGAGCCGCTACCAGACCCGCACGCGCGCCGCGGGCGCGAGGTAGAGCCGCTGGCCGGGGCGAACGTCGAAGGCGTCGTACCACTCATCGAGATTGCGAACCGTGTCCGCTCGGTAGTCCTCGGGGGCGTGATCGTTGGTGGCGATCTGCTTTCGGTTGGCGCTGTCGCTGATCTTCCGCCGCTGGGTCTGGGCGTAGGCGATGAAGAACTCCCGGTCCTGCGCCCGGACGTAGTCCCTATCCGTCACCCGGTCGCCGAGCGTCTCGCGGTAGGCGTCGAAGGCGGCGGCGAGGCCGCCGAGGTCGGCGATGTTCTCGGTGAGCGTGAGTTTGCCGTTGATCGAGAGGCCAGGGAGCGGCTGGTAGGCCGAGAACTGATCGACCAGCGGCTGCGTGAGCGCCCCGAACCGCTGCGTATCCTCGGCGGTCCACCAGTGGCGCAGCCGGTGCTCGGTGTCGTAGTCGGCGCCCAGCGTGTCGATGTAGTGCGTGAGATCGTGTCCGATGAGCGCCCCGACGGAACCGTAAGCCGCGGCGTCGGATGACGTGTGATCGTACTTGGGAGGCTCGAGCAAGGCGGCCGCCATGACGTAGGCGTTCTGCTGGAACACCAGCACCGCGCCGACTTTCTGCGGCGCGATGTACCAGTACTTCAGGTTCACGGGCTGGCCAAGGCGGGCGACGGCGTTGCGGTAGTTGCGTTCCGAGACGCGCTGCAGGTTGCCCAGCGGGTCGGCCTGGTCTACCGTCAAGGAGGAATCGTCCTGCCATTGATCAGGGTAGCCGAGCCCCACGTAGAGCGTCCGCAACTTCTCCAGCGCACTGGCCTTGGTAGCCGGCGACATCCACGTCGCGGCCTCGACCCGCTTGATGAGCGCGGCGCGGACGTTGTCAGAGATTCGCTCCAGGCGCGCCTTCTGCGCGGCGGGGAAATAGCGCTCGGCGTACATCCTCCCGAGCGCGTCGCCCATGGCCGATTGCGTTGCGGCGAGCGCGCGCTCGTCACGGGAGGGCTGTGGCCCAACTCCCGCAGCAACACGCAACGCCAGCGCCTCCTCGGCGAATGCGCGCGGCAAGACGTCGGCGTAATCGTGGATGACGTGGAAGCGCAGGTAGTCCTTCCACGCCTCGAGCGGCTGCGACGCGACCAGCGACGCCACGCCGGTTACGGCGGTCGGCTGCCAGGCCACGATCTCGCCTTGCTTGGCTAAGCCCGCCGCGTCGAAGAAGACGTTCCAGTCCATCCCGGGGGCGCGCTGCCCGAAATCAACCCGCGTCCAGACGTTATCGGCGTTGTGGTCGGCTCCCGAGACCTCGGGGGTGGCGTGGGTTTGCGCGATCGCCGTCTCCAACGCCAGCACCGCGGTCGCGCGTTCGTCTGCACGGTCGAAGCCGGCGAACGTGAGCATCCTGGCGATGTATGCACGATAGCGTGCGCGAAGCGCCTCCTTCTCCGGGACTGCGTTGAGATAGTCGTCACGGTCCGGCAGGCCCAGCCCTCCCTGCACCAGGAAAGCGACGTTTGTCTTCTCACCATGGATGCTCTGCTCGACGGAGAGTCCCAGCACGCTGGCGGAGTTGTAGATGCCGAACCCCATCAAGTCGACGTCGGCGCGCATCCCGCGGCCCAGCAGGCGTGTGAGGTCCGTTTTGTCGGAGACGTTCTCGACGCCATCGAGAAGCGGCTTGAGCGGCGCGACCCCCTTGGCCTCGATGGCGGCCTCGTTCAGGTAGGCCGCGCGGAAGTCCGCGACCTTGCGCGCCGCCGAGGAGGCTCGCACGGCGCCGGCGGTGTCGAGCAGCGTGGCGATGCGGCGGCGGGTCAATTCCTCGAGCTCGTCGCGGGCTCCCCATCGCGGGCTTCCTGCCGGGATCGTGGTGGCCTTGAGCCAAGCGCCGTTGGCGTAGGCGAAGAAATCGTCGCCGGGGGTGATGCTCGCGTCCACCGCGCTCTCGAGCGGCGACGGTTTCCGGTCGTCCGCCGCTTGCGCAGCGGACGAGGAGACGAGCCACCACGAGAGTGCCGCCGCCATGAGGACCGGCAACGCCAGGGCGAAGAGGTGGCCATCGTGCCGGCTTCGAGGAAGCTTGTTCTGGAATGCGTCAAAGTCCATTGGCGTGCCTTTCGCTCGAGAGATGATCCGAGTCGGGAAGCCGGCCCCGATGACCACCACGGCGAAGATAGCGGCGGCCCGACGTCGTGTCGCGGCGCAAGGCGACATCTTTCAATCACTTTCGGACATGGAAGGCGGAAACCAGAAACCAGAAACCAGAACAGCCCCACACTTCTAGTTTCTGGTTTCTGGTTTCTAGTTTCTGAATATGGGACGATCGCGCCAGTGACCACCAGAACGGCTCCAGAGCAACACTTGCAGGATCTCGCGCGGCTGCGCCGTGTTCGCGACCGGATCGACCGGAAGTACGCGCAGCCGCTGGACGTCGAGGCTCTCGCCCGCGGTGCGAACATGTCAGCGGGGCACCTCAGCCGTCAGTTCCGGCTGGCCTTCGGCGAATCGCCGTACTCTTATCTGATGACGCGGCGCATCGAGCGCGCGATGGCGCTGCTGCGTCGTGGCGACGTCAGCGTCACCGAGGTGTGCTTCGAGGTCGGCTGCTCGTCGCTGGGCACCTTCAGCACTCGCTTCACCGAGCTGGTCGGTGTGCCTCCCAGTGTCTATCGGCGTGAGGCGGCGCAGGCAACGGCGGGGATGCCGCCCTGCGTTGCGAAACAGGTGACCAGACCGATCAGGAATCGAGAAGCGCCGGCTCCCGAGCCGCCCCTATATTGATCGCCATGGACATCAACATACACGCGAGCTTCCTCCCACACACCGACCCGGACGCTTCCCTCGCCTTCTACCGCGACACCCTCGGCTTCGAAGTCCGCGCCGACGTCGGATACGGCGGGATGCGCTGGATCACGGTCGGCCCCGCCGGCCAACCCGGCACATCCATCGTCCTGTATCCGCCGTTCGCCACCCCCGGCATCACCGACGACGAGCGCCGCGTCATCGCCGAGATGATGGCCAAGGGGACCTACGCCGTCGTCCTCCTGGCCACCAAGGACCTCGACGGCACATTCGAGCGGCTGCAAGCCAGCGACGCCGAGGTCGTCCAGGAGCCGACAGAGCAGCCGTACGGCGTTCGCGACTGCGCCGTCCGCGATCCGGCGGGCAACCTGATGCGCATTCAGCAGTTGCGCTGAGCCGCATTTCCCACACTATGACGCGCGGCTGGGCCGCTGGGCACAGACAAGAGTGTCTGTGCCACATTGGCCCTCGGTATTCGCAGGATCAGTGGAGTCTCGCCGGACAGAATGTGGCACAGACACTCTTGTCTGTGCCCGGCGGCCCAGCCGCCGCGAAGGCACGGATCGGCGCGCTGGTGAAGAAGGCGGCGAGTTGAAGGCTGGGACCGGCGGTCCTCCAATCCGGTATATTCGCTGGCTTCTCGAATGATCACGCGCGCCCAGCTCATCGACGTCCTCTTCGTGATCGTGCCGCATTCGCTGCTGCTCGACATCGCCGGCCCGGCGGAAGCGTTTCGTCTCGCCAACCAGCACCGTGAAGCGCGCGGATTGCCGCCGCGCTTTCGTCTTGGCTTCGCGGGACCGGTAACAGCCCTGCCGACGTCGGTCGGGCTGACGCTGGGCGATCTAGTTCCGTTGCCGGACGAGCTCAGCACGCCGACCTGGGTGGTGGTGGTCGGTCAGCCAACGGCTCACGTGTCGAACGTGACGCCGGAGATTACGGTCACCGCCCAATGGTTGCGCGACCGGCTGCATGAGGCGCTCCTTGACCCGGAGTCGCCGCAACGTCTGGTGACGATCTGCTCGGGCACGCTGCTGGCCGCGCGTGCGGGACTGCTCGGTACGCGCAGTTGCACCACGCACCACGAGCTGTTGCAGATGCTTCGGGCCCTGGCACCACGGGCGGAGGTCATCGACAATCGCGTCTTCGTGGTGGACGGTCCAATCGCCTCGAGCGCGGGCATCACGGCGGGGATCGACGTGGCGCTGCATCTCATCGCCGAGGAGTGTGGTGAGGCGCTCGCGGCCATGGTCGCCGAGGATATGGTGGTGTACCTGCGGCGCTCCCCGCGCGACACCGAGCTCTCGCCATTCCACATGCACCGCCGCCACCTCCACCCGACCGTGCACCGGGTACAGGACGCGATCGTTTCCGAGCCGGAGCGCGACTGGGACATGGCCTCGCTGGCCCACGTTGCGCACGCGGCCGAGCGTCACCTGTTGCGGCTGTTCATCGACAACGCCGGCATCTCGCCG
>DATMNC010000055.1:0-26604 GCA_035569395.1 Thermoanaerobaculia bacterium
CTGCCACTCAAGGTGAGAGCACGGGCGCTCAGAATGCGTCGCATTGTCACTCAAGGTGAGAGCACGGGCGCTCAGAATGCGTCGCATTGCCACTCAAGGTGAGAGCACGCGCGCTCAGAATGCGTCGCATTGCCACTCAAGGTGAGAGCACGTACGCTCAGGGCGTGTCGCCTTGCAACTCAGGGTGAGAGCACGCGCGCTCAGAGCGTGCGAATTGTCACTCAGGGGGAGAGCACGGGCGCGCAGGGCGCGACGCATTACGACGCACGTTGAGCGCGCTGCCACACGGGGCGGGATGTCGGGACCTCACCCCGGTGCGAGACGCGCCCTACTCGTAGCGCAGCGCTTCGATCGGATCCAGCTTCGACGCTTTTGCGGCGGGGTAGATGCCGAAGATGATTCCGAGGATGGCGCAGAAGCCGAAGGCGAGGACGATGGCCCACATCGGGGTGTGGACCGGGGGGAGCTCGATCCAGCGTTTCAGCAGCAATCGGACCAGCGTCGCGCCGAGGTAGCCGCCGGCGATGCCGATGGCGCCGCCGAAGCCGGAGAGTGTCACCGCCTCGATCAGGAACTGGATCAGGACGTCGTAGCGGCGGGCGCCGATGGCCTTGCGGATGCCGATCTCGCGGGTCCGCTCGGTCACCGACACCAGCATGATGTTCATGATGCCGATCCCGCCGACGAGCAGAGCGATGCCGACCACAGCCCCCATGATGCCGGTGGTCGTATTCAGCACCGTGGAGATCGTCTTCATCAACTCTTCCTGCGAGGTGATCTGGAAGTCATCGGGCTGCCCCTTCTTCAGATGATGGCGGGCCCGCAGGATGTCGGTGACCTGCTCTTTGGCGAGATCGATATCCTCGCGGGTGCGCACCTGAAGAGCGATCGGCAAGTGGGTCATCCGGTCCGGCCCGTAAAGCAATTGCGCTGTGGCAAAGGGGATGTAGGCGACGTCATCGGGATCGTTGCCGATGGACGTTCCCCGTTTTTCCATGACGCCGATGACGGTGAAGTTGTTGTCATCCAGCCGGATGTCTTTGCCGATGGGGTCGGTCAGGCCGAGTTGTCTTGCGGCCTCGAACCCGAGGACGCAGACACGCTTCTTGGCTTCCTCGTCCAGCGTGCCGAAGAAGCGGCCGCGGTCGACGAACTGCTTCACGACGTCGGGATAGCTCTGATTGCAGGCGATGAGCGTGGTGTCGTGTCGCATGTCGCCGTTCTTCAAGGACGTGTTGCCGATGAAAAGCGGGGTGAAGGCGCGGATGGCCGTGGCCCCCTTCTGCACGGCCGCGGCATCGTCGTACGTGAGCTCCGGCACCGGCAGAAACGGGTTGCCGCGGGAGGCGGAGAAATCGGGGACGACGCGGATGAAGGTGGCGCCGACGTTCTCGAGCTGGTTGGAGATCTGGTACTGCATCCCCTGCACGAGCGAGACGACGGCGATGACCGCGGCCACGCCGATCATCACGCCGAGGACCGTGAGGACCGAGCGCATCTTGTTTGCGCCGATGGCGAGCAGGGCGATCTTGACGTTTTCGAAGAACATCCCGCCCCAGCTTAATCGACGATCTTGCCGTCGCGGAGATGAATAACGCGCTGTGCTTCCTGGGCGACGTCGTCCTCGTGCGTGACCATGATGATGGAGTTGCCGCGCGACGAGAGCTCACGGAAGAGATCGAGAATCTCACGGCCGGTCTGGGAGTCGAGGTTTCCGGTGGGCTCGTCAGCGAGCAGCAGCGAGGGCTTGTTCACCAGTGCACGAGCGATGGCGACGCGCTGGCGCTGGCCGCCTGACAACTCGTTCGGCTGGTGGTTCATCCGGTCGCCGAGCCCTACCGACGTCAGCGCCTCCTCGGCCATCTCACGCCGCTCGGCGCGGCCGATCTTGGCGTAGACGAGGGGAAGCTCGACGTTCTGCAGCGCCGTAGTGCGGGAGAGAAGATTGAACGTCTGGAAGACGAATCCGATCTTCTTGTTGCGCACCGCGGCCAGCTCGTCGTCGTTCATATCCTCGACCGGCGTGCCGTCGAGGATGTAATGCCCCGAGGAGGGGCGGTCCAGGCAGCCGACGATGTTCATCAGCGTCGATTTGCCCGAGCCCGACGGTCCCATGATGGCCACGTATTCGCCGTGGTTGATGACGAGATCGACGCCGCGCAGCGCGAAGATGTCCTGAGGTCCGAGTTGATACGTGCGCGTCAGGGCGCGCATTTCGATCAGATGATTTCCGTTTTCACTCACTTTGACGCCGTCCCGCTTTGAGGAGTCTTCGACTCCTCCTTCGTCACTTCTACGGAATCGCCGTCTTTCAGTTTCTTCAACGTGCGGAATGGTCCCGTGACCACCTGATCTTTCGCGTTGCCGCCGGAGACGAGGGCGACATGCGTTGTGTCGCTGATGCCGGTCTTCACCTCGGTCATCTTCACCTTGCCGTCCTTGACGACGAAGATGTATTTCAACTTCGGGGCGTTGGCGTCCTCATCGTCGGCACCGCTCTTCGATTTCGCCAGCGACGGCGGGACGCGCTCGACGACGCTCTGGATCGGCACCGACAGCGCGCTGCCGGCCGTAGTGGTAATGATCGAGACCTGCGCGGTCATGCCCGGGCGCAGACGGTCGTCCGGGTTGTCGATCTGGACCTTGACCGTGAAATAGCGCATGCCGGCGACGGTGCCCTGTTTGAGCGCGGCGGAGCTGCCGATCTCGGCGACGTGGCCGTTGTACTCCTTGTCGGCAATGGCGTCGATGTGGATCCTGGCCGGCTGGTTGAGCCGAATGCCGGTGATCTCGGTCTCGCCGACCGTGGCCTCGACGAGGATCTCGGACAAATCGGCGATGACGGCGATGACCGAGCCGGGATTGTTCATCGTCCCGGGGATGACCACCTCGCCTTCATGAGCGTTGAGCTGTACGGCCTTGCCGTTCATCGGAGAGAGGATGGTGGTGTGATCGAGATCGGTCTGGGCTGACTGCAGGATCGCTTCCGCCTGGGATACGCCCTGTCTGGCGGAGTCGTATCCGGCCACGGCATTGTCGTTCGCCTGCCGGGCCTGATCGAACAGCTCCTGCGCCTGGATGCCCTGCTTCCCGAGATTGAGGGCGCGTTTGTAGGCGGCCTCGGTGGTGGCCATGGCGGTCTTTGCGCGCACGACTTCGATTCTGGCGGCGTACACCGCGGACTGTGCGCGCAGGAAGGCGGCCTGGTATGCCGTCCTCTCGAGGTCGACGAGCTTCTGTCCCTTGCGGACGTCGTCGCCTTCCTTGAAATAGAGCTTCTCGATCTTGCCGATGATGTAAGCGCTGATGTTGACCTTGACCTTGGGGTCAATCTCGCCCGGGGCGGTGACGATCGCCTGAATGTTGCGCGCCGTCACCGGCTCGACGTAGACCGGCTCCCCTTTCGACCCCCCTCCCTTGACGCTGGCAAAGATGATGACGGCAACGAGGACGAGAGCCCCGACGATGATGAAGGTTTTCTTCATTTACTTGCGCAACGCCTGAAGCGCCGCCGGAAGAAGCTTGAAGAGAAGGATCGTAACGATCCAAAGCGAGACTACGACACTGCCCGACTTGGCCTTGGAGACGCGCGCGACGTAGGCGAATCCGATGATGAGAAGCACGACAACCCAGATCGTGAACAGATCGAGAGACGAGAGCAGAGCAAAGGCCATCGGCTGGCTCTTCATGTCCACCAGGAAGGCCGGGCTCGAGCGCACCATCGTCGCAAGCGATTGAGGATTGATGGCGGTCGCGCCTTTCGCGAAGATGATGATCGTAAGAACGACGCCTTGAATGAGGTTCGGAATCCAGGCATAACACGTCACAGCAAACGCCTGCTTGAAATCTCCCTCGCCTCCGGCAAGACGAACCGCAACCAGGATCGCGCCAGCCACAATCAGCAGCGCAATCACCGCGATCACGGGCGCGATGAACTTCGCGACCTTGCCCATGCCCACGGATATCCGCTCCGCACGGTCGATCTGCTCCTGGGAGAGATTCTTGTTCTGCGCCATTGCCTCCCGAGCCGGCGCTCCGAAGTCAATCCGCGATGAGGTGAGGAGACCATTGGCGAGCGCCAGAACAACGATGAGCAACAACACCACAACCCAGTCGGGCCGCTTGGCGATCGATGCGAACGTGGCATCGGGCGAGAAGAGCACGCCGATGATCCGTTGAATCGGGTTCGGCTTCGGGCCGGGGTCGGGTGCGGGCGTAGCTAGGGCGTTATCCTGACCAGTCGTCATGGCTCATTTCTCCTCTGGTGCGTTGTCGTGTGCTGAGAAGTTGAGCCAATTGTAGCGGTTGAAGCGCGAAAAAATCGACGGCTCCTGCACCGGCGGTTCGGTCACGGTGATGTTGCGGGTATCGAGCAGGTCGCCGACGGCGCGGTGGTAGGCGGCGATCGCTTTGTTGTAACCGACCAGAGCGTTCAGCTCGTTTCCGCGCGCGTCCGAGAGCTGTTGCTGGATCTGCAGAACCTGGAAGTTTGTGCTCATGCCGTTTTCATAGCGCTTGCGCTCGGCGTTGACGTTCTCCTCGGCCGCTTCCCGCGCCGTGCGCGTGGCGGCAATGTTCTTTGCCGCGGTGTCGATGGCGCGCGCCGCCGTGCGGACGTCGACGTCGATGTTCTGCCGGGACTGCGCTTCGGTAGCCTGCGAGAGCTCCATGTCCAGGCGGGCGCGCGTCCTTTCGGCGCGAGCGGCGAAATTGAACACAGGCACGCCGACGGTCAGACCGATGCTCCAGCTCGGGAAGTCGTTCCGGAGAATCTGCCGGGCGGCATCCGAGAAGTTGGTCGAGGTGATTCCCGCGACCGGGTTCGTCAGGGTTCCGGCCGTTCCGTTCACGTTGTACCCGAGGTTCAGATCGACCTGCGGAAGGATCTGATTGCGCGCGAACTGATAGGTCACCTTGCGGATGGCCGTGGTGAGCTGGTTCTCTTTGATCTCGGGCCGGAGCTCGTACGCGCGGGCCACGGCCTCGTTGACGTTGACCGTCATCGGCGCGTAGCCGATCGAGTCGGTCGGGATGATGGGGCGGTCCCACTCATCCGCGGGTACGTTGAGCAGCGCGCGCAGCCGGTCTTCGGCGGCACGGACCGCGGCCACGGCGTTGATCAGATTCTCTTCCGTGGTGGCGATCTGCACGCGCGGCTGGAGAATGTCGAGCGGAGCCGACGCGCCGACGTCGATGCGGATCTGGGTGATGCGGGCCTGGTCACGGGCCAGGAAGAGCGCCTCCTTCACCACGTCGACGAAGCGGCGGGTGTAGATGAGATCGTAGTAGGCCTGCTCGACGGCCGAGGTGGTGTCGAGCATCACCACCTTGAACGCCTCCTGGTTGATGCCGAGGGTGTTGCGTGCGATGGTGATGTTGCGCTGCGTGACGTCGACGCCGAAGTTGCGGGCCAGCGGTTGCGTGAGTCCGAAGCTGAGGCCCGTATTGAAGCCGGGACTGAAGAGCGTACCGTTGCCGCTGCTGGTGAACCGCCGGTTGGTGGCACCGATCGACACACTGCCGCCGGTGGGGATGGTGTCGCGAAGCGAGACGTTCGCATCCGTCTGGGTTCCGCCGCTGGACTGGAAGGCGGAAGAGACCGGAGTCTGGCTGTTGAAGTGATCGAGTGTGGCGCTGGCCAGCGGGTCGTAAACCGAGTACGAGCCGAAGAGCTGCGCGCCCGCCATCCCCAGGTCGTAGCGCTGGAGTTGCACGCCGATGTTGCGCTCCAGCGTCGTGTGGATGGCGTCGTCGAGCGACAGGCTCATCGCCCGCGGGTCGGATGCGTCTTTGTCGGTGTCGGCCGTGACCGGCGGCGTCGCAGCCTGATCGGACTTCGGCACGTCGGTACTCGACTGCGCCGATTCGGTGGTCATGGTACTGGCCGGCTGCGGCTCTGGAGCCGTCTTCTTTTTCGCCGTCTGCGCCGAGAGCGACACGGCGCTCGCTACGCAGACAATGATCAGCAACCGTCGAACAGCGGTATTCATGTAAATCCTCCTGGACACGCCTCTTCTACGCATCAGTTTATGGATTGTTTCTCGCGTGCGCCTCTGACTGAGAGACGGCAAAGCGGACCGATAACGGCGCGCGCATTGTAGTCCGCTGCCAGTACGTTTGACGCCAGGAAACGTGGAATGTCGCCTACGACGGCGTCGCGGCCGCAGGCGCGATCGGCTCGCCGGCGAAGTGGCAAGCGGCAAACTGACCCGGCTTGTGCTCGACCAGCGGCGGTACGGCGTCGCGGCAGATCGGGAAACGGGCGATCGGACAACGCGTGTGGAAAACGCAGCCGCCCGGCGGATTCAGCGGCGTGGGGATGTCTCCGCTGAGGATGATCCGGCTCTTGTGCCGGGTGGGATCGGGGATCGGGACGGCGGAGAGCAGGGCCTTCGTGTATGGATGCAGCGGATCGGCGTACAGCTCGCTGCGGCCGGACAGCTCCATGATCTTGCCGAGGTACATCACCGCCACGCGGCTGGAGATGTGCTCGACGACGGAGAGGTCGTGGGCGATGAAGAGATACGTCAGTCCGAGTTGTTCCTGGAGGTCCTGAAGCAGGTTGACGACCTGGGCCTGCACGGAGACGTCGAGCGCGGAGACCGGCTCATCGAGCACGAGGAACTTCGGGTTGGTGGCTAAGGCACGTGCGACACCGATGCGCTGCCGCTGCCCGCCGGAGAACTCGTGCGGATAGCGCCTTCGGTAGTCGGGACTGAGCCCGACGATCTCCAGGAGCTGCGCCACCCGCGCGTCGCGCTCGCTTGACGACATGCCTCCATGGATGATCAGCGGCTCGGCCACGATCGTCCCGACGTTCATCCTCGGATTGAGCGAGGCGTACGGGTCCTGAAAGACGATCTGCATATGCCGCCGCAGCCGGCGCATGTCGCCACTGCCGAGGCCCAGGACATCCTCCCCCTCGAACGCGACGCTTCCCGATGTCGGCTCGATGAGACGGAGGATGCAACGGCCGACCGTGGTCTTCCCCGATCCCGACTCGCCGACGAGGCCGAGCGTCTCCCCGCGGCTGACACCGAAGCTGACGCCGTCGACCGCTTTGACCTGCGCGACGACGTGCGCCAGGATGCCGCGCTTCACCGGGAAGTACTTGGTGAGATCGCGGACGACGAGCAGCGGCTCACCGATACCGAGCGGGAGGAGGGGGGGCGGGCTGGTGACCGGATCGACGGTCATGGCTCCGCACCCCAAGAGACCGAATGTTCAATGTTGAATGTGGAATGTGGAATGTTGAATGAAGGCTCCGCCGCGCCGGCTGGGTGGCTCCTCCATTCAACATTGAACATTGAACATTCAACATTCAACATTTCAGTCCCCCCCCACCCTCTCCGGATCCGCCTCGTCGCCATGCAGGTAACAGCGCGCGTCATGCCCGGGAGACACCATCATCCGCGCCGGCTCGTTGCCCAGACAGATGTCCATCACGTCGGGACACCGCGGATTGAACTTGCAGCCGCGCGGGAGGTTGTTGATCGACGGCACCATTCCTTTGATGGTCGGCAGCCGGTGTGGCGCCGCGGGATCGCCGCCGCTGACGCTCGGCAACGAGTGCAGCAGTCCTTGGGTATACGGATGCGCCGGATTGGCGAAGAGCTCGCGCACCGGCGCCTCTTCGACGATACGGCCGGTGTACATGACGATGACACGCTCGCAGAATTCGGCGACGATGCCGAGGTCGTGCGTGATGAGGAGAATGGCCAGCCCAAGCCGTTGCTGGAGCGAGGCTAGAAGCTCCATGATCTGCGCCTGGATGGTGACGTCGAGGGCGGTGGTCGGCTCATCGGCGATCAGCAACTCCGGGTTGCAGGAGAGTGCCATGGCGATCATGACCCGCTGCCGCATCCCGCCCGAGAGCTGATGCGGATAGTCATCGAGGCGTTTGATCGGATCGGGGATCGAGACCAGCTCGAGCATCTCCCCCGCCCGCTTCCACGCCTCCTTCTTCGATACCTTCTGATGGATGCGCACGGCCTCTGCCACCTGCGCGCCGATCTTGAACACCGGATTGAGCGACGTCATCGGCTCCTGAAACACCATGGCGATGTCGTTGCCGCGGACGGTGCGCATCTCCCGTTCGGAGAGGTCGGCGAGGTTGCGCCCTTTGAATCGCACCTGGCCCGCGGTGATCCGCCCCGGAGGAGCGACCAGCCGCATGATCGACATCGCCGTAACGCTCTTTCCGCATCCCGATTCCCCAACCAGAGCCAACGCCTCCCCTTTCCGCACGTTGAATGAGACGTTGTCGACGGCGTGAACGAATCCACCCGCAGTAGGAAACGAGGTGCGGAGGTTTCGGACTTCGAGGATGGCGTCGTGGGGAGCGGCGTCGATGTGCCCGCCGGGGAGACCCAGAGGCTGCATGCTCTCCGTCGTCGGGTATTCACTCACGCGAGGTGGATCGTAGCAAGAATGGTGTCAGAGAGCCGAGGTATCCTCGGGGCGCACGACAAAAGACTATCCGATAGGACACGGCGATGAGAATCACCTACGACAAGGGGTCAGACGCGCTGGCGATCGACTTGCGCGACGCCGAATACCATGAGTCGGAAGAGATCTATGACGGCTTCGTCATCGATTTCGACAAGTCCGGGCGCCCGATGGGGATCGAGATTTACTACGACGCGTCAAAGTTCGTCGATATCCCACGACTCTTGCAGAACATGGCGGAGCCCCTGGGAGCGCGGGCGTCTCGCCCGCGCTTGTAAGAAGCAGGATGCCGAGCATCAAAAGCGCGCGCGGGACGCGCGCGGTCCCAGGGGCTAACGCTTCACGAACCTCTGCAGCGTCGCCCTCGCCTCCCCTACACCGAGGATGATCGCGGCCCCGAAGTAGATGACGCCGAACGCCCCCGCCACCAGGATCGCCTCGCTGATGTGGCGCATCGGAAGATGCGGCACGACGTGCGGCGCGAGAAAGAGATGGCAGGCGACGCCCGCGGCTGCGGCGATCAATCCAGAGATCCACAACCTGCCGAGGAATGACGGCGCCAGCTTGACGCTGCCGACCCGGCGCGCTAGCGCGCGCCGCAGCAATGCGAACTCGATCCAGCCGGCCATCCCTGCCGATGCTGTCAGTCCGATCACCCCAAGCAGCTTCGATCCCTCGGGGAGGTTCGGCACCGGCATGTGCAGAAACACGATCAAGTCGATGATGTACGGCCTCAACGGAAAGGCGAACAGCAGTCCCAACACGGCGGTGAGCGACACGCGGAGCATCGCGAAACGGAGCGGCGTCTTCGGATCGCGCAATGCGTAGAACGCCGATGAGTAGAGCCGGCCGAGCGTCACCGCCAGAAGGCCGAAGGTTGAGCCGACCAGGATGTACCAGACGTAGAGCGAGTCGTCATTGCGAAACTCGCCTGACTGGAACAGCGCGGCCACGAGCACACGTCCGATGAAGATGAACGCGGTCACAGTCGGGACGACGAAGAATGAAATCTGACGCAACCCGCGATCGAGACGCAGCCGCAATGCGGCGTTGATCTCGTCATCCGTGCCGAGCGCGCCGGACATCTGCGGCAGCTCCGCCGCCGCTACCGACATGCCGAAGAGACTGATCGGGAGGAAATAGATCGTCTGTGCGTACGAAAGTCCGGCCACGGCGGCGGTGCCTAGGTAGCTGGCGATGATCTGATCGACATAGCCGCTCAGCTGCACCACACCCCGGCTGATCACGACCGGAAAGAAGCTGCTGATCACGGTGCGCACATGTGGCAACGATGTCTGCAGCGAGAGCTTGATCCGCGGCGCGTACTTGAGAACGAATGGCACCTGAATGCCGACCTGCAACGCGCAACCGACGACGGTCCCCCACGAAAGCGCGATGACCAGGCCACTCTGCGATGTACGCGTCCCGAAGAAGACGAGCGTGGCGATCATGGCCGCGTTCCAGACGACCGGAGCGACGTAAGAGACGAAGAATTTGTGATGACTGTTCAGAACGCCGAGACACCACGCCGAGAAGACGAGCAGTCCGGTGGCGGGAAACAGGATCTGCACGACACGGATCGTCAGCAGCCGCACCTCACCCTCGAACCCGGGGGCGATGAGGTCGATGATCCACGGCGTGATGAAGACGCAGACGGTCACGATGACCATGACGATCACCCCGAGGAGCGAGAGGATCACACCGGCCACGCGACCGGCCATCTCGTCATCGTCTTCGGCGATCAGGCGCGCGTAGACCGGGATGAAGGACGCGGAGAGAACGCCCTCGCCGAAGAGGTTCTGCAGGAAGTTCGGGATCTTGAGGCCGGCGTTGTAGGCGCCGGCCGCCGCGGAGTTACCGAGGTAGTGCGCAAAGACACGCGTTCGGATCAGACCGGCGATGCGGCTGAGCAGAATCCCCGCGGCGACAAGGACGGCAAAGCCCGCGGCGCGCGGCTTCGCTTTAGCGGGGACTTCGCGCTGGTCGTCGGTCATCGCTCTTGGACGCGAAGCGTACTGCGGAATTCGCGCCCGATTGGCGCGGTACCATACCGCGACTGATGCCTGATCATGATCCGATCCGGATCGCGGGCGCGGGGCCGTCCGGTCTCGCCGCCGCAATCATCCTCGCGCGCGCCGGCCGCGCCGTCGAGGTTCACGAGGCTAAAGGCGACGTCGGCACGCGCTTCATCGGCGATCTGCAGATCATCGAAGGGGCCTCCGAAACCGAGCCGGTCCCCGACTTTCTCGACCGCCTCGGCATCGAGCGCAACTTCTACTTCCGCCCCACAGACTGGGCGACGTTCTACGACCATCGAGGGGTAGGACGCGTGATCCACAGCAACGAGCCGTATGGCTATTTCATCCACCGCGGCGCCGAGGAGGGGACGCTCGACCGCGGCCTCCTGGCGCAGGCGCAGCGCGCCGGAGCGAATGTGGTGTTCAACAGTCGTCTGCCGGCGGACCAGGCCGACATCGTGGCCACCGGTCCGGCATCGCCGGACGGGCTGGCGAAGGAAATGACTTGGCGCGTCGGGTGCCGGGAATCGGGAGTCGGGGGTCGGAGTAGTGGCCCCACGCAGTCAACAATCGACAACCGACAACCGACAACCGACAACTACGCAAGCTCCGACTCCCGACCCCCGGCCCCCCCCGAGCTCATCGACGTCTACTTCAACCACAAGCTCGCCCCGGGCGGCTACTCCTATCTCTTCATCCTTGACGAAGTGGCTACCTTCGGCTGCGCGATCGTGGCGGACTTCAAGCAGATCGACTCGTACTTCGATCACTCGCTCGCGGCGGCTCGGAGTATCCACGGTTTCGAGGTACCGGCCGATGCGCGGACCGGCTACTCGTACATGAACTTCCATCTCAAACGGGCGGCGACGTCGAACGGGGCGCGCTTCGTCGGCGAGGCGGCGGGATTTCAGGACTATCTCTTCGGCCTCGGCATCCGCTACGCGCTCACGAGCGGCTCGCTGGCCGCGCGCAGCATTCTCGAGGAGCGCGACTATGACGAGCTGTGGAAGAGCGCACTGGAGACGAAACAGAAAACGAGTCTCGTCAACCGCTTCCTCTATGAGACGGGAGGAAACTTCGGATTGTCGATGTTCGTACGGCAGGCGGCGCACGCCAAAGACTTTCACCGCTATCTCAGCGGATGGCACCGCAACAGTTGGTGGAAGTCGCTCCTCTCTCCGGTCATCCGCCGGGTCTGGAAACATGACGGACGCTGTCTTCACAAGCCGGGCCCGCACTGGTGCCGCGCCCGCGACACGGAGATGAAGGTTCCGCCCCTTGGGCCGAGCGCTGGATCGAGCGGGGCGCAATGACTTCCGAGGCGCTTCCGCTGCCGGTCTCGCCGACCGTCGATGAGGCCTACGCCTACTGCCGCGCCATCGCGCATCGATACGGCTCCAACTTCTCGGTGGGATTCCGCTTTCTGCCGCCGGTGAAGCGGCGCGCCGTCTATGCCGCATACGCCTGGTGCCGCTGGGCGGACGACATCGCCGATGAACCAAGCGACTCACCGGCGTCCGTACTCGAACGTCTCGCTGCCTGGCAGAGTGAGCTCGATGCCACCTACGCCGGCCGGCCGTCGCATCCGATCACACTGGCTCTCGGCGATGTCTTGCAGCACTTCGCCATTCCGAAGAGCGCCTTCGTGGCTCTGGTGGACGGCTGCCGGCAGGACATGGTCAAGACGCGCTACGAGACGTTCGATGAGTTGTTGCAGTACTGCGCGCTGGTGGCGTCGTCGATCTCCGACATCTCGCTCGCCATCTACGGATACCGGACCCCTGCGGCCATCGATTACGGCCGCAATCTGGCCACGGCGCTGCAATTGACCAACGTCACCCGCGACGTTGCCGACGATCTCGACCGCGATCGCATCTACCTCCCGCGGCAGGAGTTGCGGCTGTTCGGGGTGACCGAGCGCGACCTGTTCGAACGGCGCGGCGGCGACTCGATGCGCCGGCTGATCGAGTTCCAGATCGACCGGGCCGCCGGCTACTTTCGCGCCGCCGAGCCGCTGGTCGGGGAGCTGTCGTTCGACGCCCGCTTCCCCACGCTGCTGATGGGCGGCGTCTACGCCACCGTCCTGGCCCGGCTGCGGCGCGACCCGCTGGTGGTGCTGCGGAAGCGGCTGTCTCTCAGCCGTGTTCAGAAGATCATCGTCGTGGCACGTAGACTCATCCGCCCTCATTTCGCTTGAAACGTGCGACGATCAGGCTTCGTCGTACTCAGAGATGACGCGCTCCCTGATACCGGTTCTGCTACTCCTCGCATCGGCGGGCTCCCATGCTGCCGAGACGCAGCCGCAGAGCGTGAGCGTGCTCGTACCGATCGTCGGCAGCGTCGTCGGCGTCAACAACGTCCGCTGGAAGACCGACATCGATCTCTTCAACGACGGGCGATCGGAGGCGAATGTGATGCTGTCGCTGCCGACCGCCCCCGATCAGCCGTTCATCTTCGTGTCGATCGCCCCCGGATCGGGCCAGCACTTCACCGACATCGTGGCCTCGACATTCGGAATGGATGCGACACTCTCCCCGCTCAAGATCACCACCATCGACAGCGCCCGCTCCGTGCGCGTGCTGGCCAGCGTCTACGGTGTACACGATGCCGACGTCTCCACTCCCGAACCGATCGCGGTGACCTACGGCGCGACCTACTTTCCGCTGCGCTCGCTGAACGGCCTCTCCTTCAGCGACGAGTTCCGCACGAACGTCGGCCTGGCCAACCTGGGCGATCACGAGGCAACGTTCACCCTGGCACTGCAGCGCGTCCCCGGACGCAACGTCGCCGTGACGCGATTCAGCGTCGCGTCGAACACGCTCATCCACACCTCCGTGCAGTCACTCTTTCCCCTGATCACGAAAGGTGAGGACTTCACGGTCCTCGTCGAAACGAGCTCGCCCGACACCTACATCTACGCCTCGGTCATCGACAACGAGACCAACCACACCCACTTCATCCAGCCCTCGGTCAGCGCGCCGTCACTACTGGAGGCGTTGAACCGGTAGTGCGCGGTTGCAGTATTCTTCGTCCTCATGGAAGAGCCGGATTACCTCATCTGTCTGCAGTGCGAAACGCCGACTTATCAGTTCGAATACAACAACGGCAAACTCACCTCCGTCGTCTGCAACACATGCGGCGCTGACGACGTCTCCGACTTCGTGACCGAAGCGGAGATGGAAGAGCAGGGCGGATGAAAACACCGGTCATCATCGGCATCGCCGGCGGCACAGGGTCGGGCAAAACCACCGTGGCCCAGGCTATCTACGACCGCGTCGGCAAAGACCGGATCGAATGGATCTCGCACGATTCGTACTACCGCAACTTCGACGGCTATTCGCCGGAGCAGCGCCACCAGATCAACTTCGATCATCCCGACTCGCTCGAGACGGAGTTGCTCGTCCGGCACCTCGACGTGCTGGCGAAAGGATCGTCGGTCGAAGTGCCGGTCTATGAATTCGCCACGCACTCGCGCAATGCGGAGAAGACGCAGCGCGTCGAGCCGCGCAAGGTCATCATCGTCGAAGGGATTCTCGTGCTCGCCGAGCCGGAGCTGCGCAAGCGGATCGACATCAAGCTCTTCGTCGATACGCCTCCCGACATTCGCTTTCTCCGACGGCTCACGCGCGACATCGAGTCGCGCGGCCGGAGCCTGAAGTCGGTGATTGATCAATACCTCAACACCGTGCGCCCGATGCATGAAGAATTCGTCGAGCCGTCGAAGCGCCATGCCGACCTCATCATCCCCGAGGGGGGAGAAAACCAGGTGGCGCTGGACGCCATCATTTCCAGGGTGGAGCACCTCCTGGCGTAGTTATTTGCGGTGGAGCAGACCGCAACCAGCGGTCCTTCAGCAGGTTACAAAATTCACCGGATACCGGAATGGAGTACCGCTCCCGACCCGTTTCAGTGTGCTGCCGTAGCTGGGTCTGACCCAACCTCCGGCGCTTCAGGAATCACAGCCCACGGGACCGCTACACAGAAGGGGGGGATTGGGATTGCCTCTGGTGCACGTCAAAGAGGACGAGAGCTTTGAAAACGCGCTTCGCCGGTTCAAACGGAAATGCGAGAAATCAGGAATCCTCTCCGAGTTGAAAAAGCGGCAGCATTACGAAAAGCCGAGCATGAAGCGAAAGAGAAAAGCGATCGCGGCGCGGAAGAAAGTGTTGCGGAAACTCGCCGAAGAACGTCGTACAGGATATTGACCAAAACGGCCCGCGAAAGCGGGCCGTTTTACTCTGCGCTTCGCGCGTTGTCTGCCTTCGGCGTTGTCTGCGCTATCGCGCGTTGTCTGCGCGCCGCGCGTGGCCCTATCGACCACACTAACGCGCGAAGCGCAGAGAACGCCGAAGGCAGACAACGCGCGATAGCGCAGACAACGCGCAAAGCGCAACAAACCATGAACCCCATCCCCCTCCAGCAACTCGAGCTCGACCGCGTCCTGACTCTCATCGCCATGGAGGCGAAGAGCTCTCTCGGCAAGGCGAGCATCAGCCGCCGGCGTCGGCTGCGGACGCTCAAAGAATGCGAAGCCGCGCAGGCCGATCTCGCCGAGATGGTGCGGTTCGTTCTCACCGAGGGCCTGCTTCCGCTGGCCGGGCTGACCGACATCGCTCCGCTGCTCGATCGCGACTCCATCCTCGACATCGACGAATCGTGGATCGTGCTTCGCTGCGTGCGCGCCACTCAGGCCATCCGCGAGACGTTCCTGCGCACGGACACTTTTCCGCGCCTCGCCGTCCACGCGCACGAGATCCCCGACCTCGGCACGCTGATCTCGAAACTCAACAAGTACTTCACCAGCGACGGCAAGCTGCGCGAGGAAGCGTCCGCCGAGCTGCGCGCCATCCGGCAGCGGATGCAAGGCAAGCGCTCCGCCATCCAGCGCGTGCTCAACGACGTGATGAGCCGCAGCGCCGACGCCATCCAGGAGCCGCTGGTGGTCATGCGCGGCGACCGCTACTGCATCCCCGTCCGCGCCGATCATCGCAACGCCGTCACCGGCATCCTTCACGAGCGATCCGGATCGGGCGCATCGTTCTTCATCGAGCCGATGCAGGCCATCGAGCTGAACAACGATCTGGCCGACCTGCTGATTCAGGAGCGCGAGGAGATCGCGCGCATCACCCGCTTCATCTCCGCCGCCATCGCCGACGAGGCCGATCCGATCCGCGACGCCGCGCGCGCCGGCGGCGAGCTCGACGCCCTGCAGGCCTGCGCGCAGTTCCATTCTCTCGTCGGCGCCTCGCGGCCGATGTTCAACAACGATCATCTCCTCGAGGTGATCGACGGACGCCATCCCCTCCTCGATGAACGGCTCGCCCCCGCGCGCGCCGAGGCTTTTGGCGAGGAGCCATCTGATCGAAGAGTGGTGCCGATCTCCGTCAGGCTCGATCGCAGCAGCACCGCGCTCGTCATCAGCGGACCGAACGCCGGCGGCAAGACCGTGGCGCTGAAGACGACCGGATTGCTCGTGGCCATGGCCATGAGCGGCCTGCCGGTAGCCGCTGCCGACGGCACGGTCATCCCGATCGTCGACGACTTCCACGTACTCATCGGCGACGACCAGAGCGTGCTCGAACATCTCTCGACGTTCTCCGCCTATCTGGTCCGCCTCCGCCGCGTTCTCGAGCGCGCCACCGACCGCTCGCTGGTACTCCTCGACGAGCTGGGGTCGGGGACCGATCCGGAAGAAGGATCGGCCATCGCCACGGCCGTCATCGAGCATCTCCTCGAGACCGGCGCGCTGATGATCGTGACGACGCATCTCTCCGCCCTGAAGAGCTTCGCCGTCAACGATCCACGCATCGTCAACGCCTCGATGGAGTTCGATGCCGCCACCGCCCATCCGACCTATCGCATGATCGCCGGCATCCCCGGCCGGAGCCGCGCCATCGATGTCGCCCAGATGATCGGTCTCCCCTCTTCGATCATCGACCGGGCCCGCCTGCACCTCGGCGACCGCTACGGCGAAACCGATTCACTGATCGCCGAGCTCCAAAAGAAGATGTCCGAGGTCCTGGCGGCGCGCCACGACGCTGCAACGTTGCGCGGCCAGCTCGAATCGGAGCGCGACGCCCTTTCCGCCGAGCGCGCGAAGCTCGAGAAAGAGCGCGGACGCGTCGGCAGCTCGTTCCGTGAGGAGCTCGACCGCCTTCGCGACGACGTGCAGAGGCAGGTGGCCGCGGAGATCAAGAACCTGCGCGAATCAGACCGCAGCACCCGCGCGAGCATCAACGCCGCCGAAATCGTCAGGACGCTGACGAAGCCGGTCGACAAAGCCATCGACTTTCTCCCCGCCGAACAGCGGAACGTCCACGCCGGTGAGAAGGCGGAGCACCGCAAGTTCAAAGTCACCGGCACGGTCGCATCGATCGACGGAACCAAGGCCGTGCTAAACGTGAACGGCAGGAAGATGACAGTCGACCTGAAAGATCTCGTGCCTCGGGAGTCGGCGGTCGGGGGTCGGGAGTCGAAGAAACGCTCCCCGCTCCCGGCACCCGACTCCCTCGAAGCAATCGTCTCGGCCGAGCTCAACCTCATCGGCCAGCGCGTCGACGAGGCCATCGACGAATCCGACCGCTTCCTCGATCGTGCCTTGCTCGAGGGGAAGCAGGCTGTGCGCATCATCCACGGCTTCGGCACCGGCACGCTGCGCAAAGCGCTGCGCGACCACCTCCGCAAACATCCGGCCGTGAAATCGTGGCGGCCCGGTGGTGAGAATGAAGGGGGAGATGGGGCGACGATTGCGGTGCTGGAATGACGCGCAGAATCAAAGGCGAAATGTTGCATGTTGAATGTTCAATGTTGAATGTTGAATGGCTCGCGGATCGACCGGCGTCCTCCTCATTCAACATTCAACATTCAACATTGAACATTCAACATTCGCATCTCCTACCGGCCGAGGGCGTGCGCTAAGCCCACCAATGGCCTTCTCCGATCTCAACGACTCCATCATCGCCCAGGTCCGCCAGGCCGCGGACATCGTCGACTTCATCGCCCAGGTCACGCCGCTCAAGCTGGCGGGGAAGAGCTACAAGGGCCTTTGCCCGTTTCATCGCGAGAAGACGCCGTCCTTCACCGTCGACCGAGGCAAGGGGCTCTTCTACTGCTTCGGCTGCGGGACAGGCGGCGACGTCTTCAAGTTCCTCACCCTGACGGAGCGGTTTACGTTCCCCGAGGCCGTCGAGCATGTGGCCTCTCGGGTCGGCATCGAGCTGCCGAAGAAGAAGCAGACGCAGAAACAGAGCGACAAAGACGATCTCCTGGAAGTCGTCGACGAGGCCTCGGAAGCGTTTCATCAGGCGCTCGGATGGGGCGACAACGCCGCCCGGCGCTATCTGCTCGAGCGCAAGGTCGAAGAGGAGATCGTCAAGAAGTATGGCTTCGGCTACGCGCCCGACTCCTGGGACTACATCCTCACACGGCTAGCGCGCAAGCACGGCGAGAAGAAGCTCGAGATGGCCGGACTGGCCATGCCGCGCAAGACCGGCAACGGCTACTACGACCGCTTCCGCAACCGCCTGATGATCCCGATCCATAACGAGAGCGGCACGGTGGTCGGCTTCGGAGGGCGCTCGCTCGACGGCAGCGATCCGAAATACCTCAACTCGCCGGAATCCGAGGTCTTCAACAAGTCGCGTCTGCTGTACAACCTGCATCGATCGAAAGACGCCATGCGGCGGATGGATCGCGCCATCCTGGTGGAAGGTTACTTCGACGCCATCGCCATCGATTTCGCCGGCGTGCCGGGCGTGGTCGCCTCGATGGGAACATCGCTGACGACCGGGCAGGCCTCGCTGCTGCGGCGATTCACATCCCATGTCGTCATCGCCTACGACGGTGACAACGCCGGCCGCAACGCCACGCTGCGCGCCGCGCCGGTGCTGCTCGCCGCCGGCCTGAACGTCTCCGCGCTCGATCTGCAGGGTGAAAAGGATCCCGACTCCGTCGTCCAGAAGCAGGGAGCCGATCGCTTTCTGGAACTGCTCGGCAATGCCACCGACATCTTCGAATTCGGCCTCGCCGAATGGGCCGGCGACGTCGCCAAGCTCACCGGGCGGGAAAAGTCGGAGCGCGTGGAACAGTTCGTGCCGCTTCTCTCCGCGGTCTCCGATCCGGTCGTCCGCAACGACGCCGCGCAACGGATTGCCGACGCCTTCCGGCTCGAGTTCCAGACCGTCTGGTCGCGCGTGCGGGGAAAGGCTTCCACCGCTCCCGACCGCGAACGGCAGCCGTTCGGCCCCTCAGCCAGCGCAGAAAAGACCATCCTCATCGCGGCGATTCAGGGAAAACTGACGGCGGCGCAGCTGGCGCGTCTTCGGGAGGAATATTTTGAAGAACCGGGGAAAACCCTCTTTTCTATCATGAAGGGTGACCTGATGTCCGGTTCTCCTATTGATTTTCAGCAGGTTGCGACCCATCTTAGGGGTGAGGCCGAGCTCAATCTCCTCTCGGAGCTCTCTCTGAGCGAGGACATCGACGATCAGACCCTCCAGCGCATTGACGAGAACCTTCGGCCGATGGAGCGGGCCTGGCTGGAACGTCGGAATCTGGAAATCCAACGAGAAATTGTGGAAGCCGAGCGTCAGGGCGACAGCGAACGGACGGGACAGCTCTACGCCGAGAAGATGGCGATCTCCCGTATGTTGAACGAAGCGAAATAATTATCGGTCCCCACCGATTACGCAGGTGTCCTCTGCGGACGATGGTTCTGAGGAGCGAAAGACGACATGACAACACGCCTGCGGAGCTCGAATCTCGAACAGGAAGCCAATTTTGACGAGGGGGTCGGCGAGTTGAGTGTCGAAGAAAAGTACGCGGAAGTAAAGCAGCTCATCATTGTGGGCAAGGAAAAAGGCTTCCTGCTGTACGACGAGATCTACGAGACCCTTCCCGAGGAGATCACTTCCCTTCCCGAAGAGCTCGATGAAATTTACATCCGTTTCGCTGACCTCGGCATCGACGTCGTCGAGGACTCCGAAAAGCCCCTCCCAACCTCTTCCAAGGCCATCGTCACCATCGACGGCACGATCGAAGAGAAGGAGATGGACCAGCGCGAAGAGGTCCAGCAGGACATCATCGCCGCCTCCAGCGGCATCGTCGACAAGACCAACGACCCCGTCCGCATGTATCTGCGCGAGATGGGAACGGTCAAGCTCCTCGACCGCCAGGGTGAAGTCGACATCGCCAAGCGCATCGAGAAAGGCGAGCGGAAGGTCTACAAGGCCCTTTCCCAGAACCGGATCATTCTCGAAGAGATCCTGAAGATCTACGAGAGCGCCAAGAAAGATCCTCGGGTCATCAAAGAGATGATCGATCTGGCCATGCCGGAGGATGAAAGCATCAACGTGGCCACCGACGAGAACGGCGAGCCGAAGCTGCCCCTGGCCGCCGTTAACAAGATCGCCGACATCATGGCCATCTTCGAGAAGGTGGCCAAGCACGACAAGAAGATCAAAGACGCCAAGACCAAGCTGGCCGATCCGAAGAAGCTCTCGGAGCGGACGCTGAAGCAGACGCATCGCGTGGTCGAGCGGCTCACCCTCGAGCTGGCTACCGAGCTGCGCCAGGTGGATTTCACTCCCCAGACGCGCAACCGCATGATCAACAAGCTGAAAGACATCGACAACGAGCTGGCACAGACGGCGTCGATGGTCCGCAAGGACGATGCGGCCCTCAAGCGCGAGAAGGACAAGACCCGCCGCGACTTCTATCGCCGCCGTCTGCAGAAGTACGTCGAGAAGCTCCGCGAGCTGGAGACGTTCTACGGAACACCGCACGACGAGCTCCGCCGCACCATCCGCGAGATCCGCGCCGGTGAGGAGGAAGCCGATCAGGCCAAGCAGGAGCTGATCGTGGCCAATCTCCGCCTGGTTGTCTCCATCGCCAAGAAGTACACGAACCGCGGCCTGCAGTTCCTCGACCTCATCCAGGAAGGCAACATTGGCCTCATGAAAGCGGTCGAGAAGTTCGAATACCGCCGCGGCTACAAGTTCTCCACGTACGCCACGTGGTGGATCCGCCAGGCCATCACCCGCGCCATCGCCGATCAGGCGCGCACGATCCGCATCCCGGTCCACATGATCGAGACGATCAACAAGCTGACGCGCACCTCTCGCGCGCTCGTGCAGGAGCTCGGCCGCGAACCGCAGGCCGAGGAGATCGCCGACCGGATGGATATGCCGGTGGCCAAGGTGCGCAAGATCATGAAGATCGCGCAGGAGCCGATCTCTCTGGAGACCCCCATCGGCGAAGAGGAAGATTCGCACCTCGGCGATTTCATCGAGGACCGCGGCGTCATCTCCCCGATCGATCACGTCATCGTAGCCAACCTGAAAGAGCAGACGAACAAGGTCCTCCGCACGCTCACGCCGCGCGAGGAGCAGGTCCTCAAGATGCGCTTCGGCGTCGGCGACGGCTCCGAGCACACGCTCGAGGAGGTCGGCCGCTCGTTCAACGTCACCCGCGAACGCATCCGCCAGATCGAATCGAAAGCGCTCCGCAAGCTGCGCCATCCGTCACGATCGAAGAAGCTGCGTCCATTCCTGGACTCGACGTTCTAGACAAAGGGCGGCCGAGGCCGCCCTTTTGGTTGCTGTGGTTACAAGGTTTCTGGGTTGCTGGGTTCCTGAATTGCAAGTGGCCTCGACACTAGCCTATAGCCTAGCCTAAGCCTAGCAACTCAGTAACTTAGCAACTCCTCAACCGCGAGACCGCGCAACCCCGAGACCGCGCAACCTCACTTGTCCGGCGGAATGGCCAACGGCCCCTGCTTGAGGTCTTCCTTGATGATGAGATCGAGGAAGAACTCGCGGACGCCGTCTTTGCCGCGCTGGCGGAAGACGCGCGCCACTTCGTACGGCTTCAGCTTGATGCCGGTCATCGTCTGGAGGTACTGGCAGAAGACCACGGCACGGGACCGGAACGAGATGATCAGGATGACCAGGAGCACACCCGCGAAGGCAAGCAGCATCGTCGCGGCGAGCGACAGTTCGCTGATGAGCGACTTCAAAATGTTCATTGCCAGACCCGTAGGGATGCTACCACGCGGGCGACAGTGGTTACACTTCGCACCTATGCCCAACACTCGCCCGCAACCCGACGAATACTCACCGCATCACGAGCAGTACGTCTCGCTCATCGAAGGGCCGATCCTTGACGAACTGGCCGTTGGCCGGGAGAGCATCCGGCAGCTCATCGACCAGGTTCCGGAGGAACGCGGCGGCTTTCGATACGCGGAACGGAAGTGGACGATCCGCGAGGTCATCGGTCACATGGCGGACGCGGAACGGATTCACACCTTTCGCGCGCTGACGTTCGCCCGCAACGACGCCATCGAGCTTCCGAAGTGGGGACCCGACGCCTACGCCGCCGCAGCCGGCTTCAACGAGCGAAGCATCAGGAGTCTCATCGAAGAAGAGCTGGCCGTCCGCGACGCCACGATCGCTCTCTTTTCAAGCCTGCCGGCGGAGGCATGGGCGCGCGAGGGGACCGTCTCCGGCAAGCGCCTGACCGTGCGCGCCATCGCCTATATCGCCACCGGGCACGTGAAGCGGCACCTGAACGTGCTGCGGGAGCGGTACGGCGTGGGATAACGCGGTTGCGGGGTTACGCGGTTTCGGGGTCTCGCGGTCGTAACTCGTAGTCTCGGTCTTTGCAGGTCAACACCGCGAGACCGCGCAACCCCGAGACCGCGCGACCGCGAACCACGAACCCACTGATCCACTACGGTAAAGTACCCCGATGCTCCCCCTCGCAGAGCTCGACGAAGCACCGGTTGCGGAGGCCGGAGAAAAAACCGAGGAGCCGTCGCTGTTCAAGGTCCTGCTCCACAACGACGACTACACCACGATGGAGTTCGTCGTCTGGATACTGGAATCGGTCTTCAACATGCCGGAAGAACAGGCCGTCCAGGTAATGCTCAACGTCCACATCCAGGGAGTGGGCGTGGCCGGCTTCTACACCTATGAAGTGGCGGAGATGAAGGTCGAAAAAACCATCGCCCTCGCCCGCGAGCAGGAGTTCCCGCTCCTGGCCACGATGGAGCCGGCATGATCAGCCGATTGGTTGTCGGTTGTCAGTTGTCGGTTGGGAAGCTTGCAATACTCCGGGCTCCGATAACCGATAACCGATAACCGATAACCGACAACCGAAAGCGAGACGCCAGCGCTCCGGTCTCAATGCCGAGCGGCACGATGGCGCGGCGTCGGAGGCGGTGGTGGTGGCGGCGGATCGACCGCGGGAGCCACCTGGACGACGCGCGACGTCGCCGTGCCGCACGGCGTCGTCGCAGTGACGAAGTATCTGTGCGGCGTTGTGATCGGCACCGTCGCATACTTCGGACCGCTTCCGACATTGTTCTGCGCACCGTCGGCGTCGAACCATTCGTAGTCGACGTCGCCAAGGGCCGTCGACTGCACGGTCAGCGACGCGTTGGTGTTGCGTGGAACGACGACGTCCTCGGGCTGTTGGGTGAAGATCGGGATCAGGCAGCCGGAGCGGCTGCAGTCGAGGCCGATCGTGTACTGTCCGCTCCCGTGCGCGTTCCCCGAGGTGACCACGATGTCGTAGAAATCATTGTGCGGCACGGAGAAAGACATTGTATCGGTAGTGGCGTTCAAGGCCGACGACTGGGCCAGCGCCACGGATGTCTGCGAAAACTCGTAGATGGCGAACTGTGGATCGAACGCGCTCGACGTGAGCCGTATGTTCAGGGTATCGCCGATCACTCCCCAGACGCGGTACATCGCGTAGAAGCGCGTCGGATCGGAAGCGGCGACGCAGCTCTGCGACGATAGATCCCACGTGGCCTGCTGCCCGCAGAGGAGATCCTGTTCGACACACGCGAGCTGCGGCGAAGGAGGCGGCGAGGTGTCGCAGTTCATTTCGAAAAGATACTGACCAGCGCCGAAGCGATCGTTCGTCCCCGCCTGAATCCTCCACGTTCCCTGCGCGGGCAGGAAGTAGCGGACGGTAGCAGCAACGCCGCCCGAGAGCAGCGGCGAGAGCGACGCGTCGGACGGCGGCGGAACGAGACCGATCCAGGCATTGCCGTAGTTTGGGTCGAGCGGACGGACGGTCGCCGTCACCAGTTCCTGGGCAATGCCCTGAAAGACGAATTCGTCGTACAACGTGATGTTTGCCGCCAGGCAATCACCGCCGGCCAACTGTCCGCGGATGTCGGTATTGCACGAGACCGGAGTCGAACCGCACCCCTCCAGCAACCGAACCGGTTGCCGCACCGCCGCACCCACCGCCGCCGGACGGGGATGAGGCGCTGGAAGGACGATGTCCGCCGGGCCTGACGCCGCAGCTTCCGCCGCGACTCCCATGCCGAGGGACACAAAACAAAACAGCGCCATGCGAGCGAATCGCATCGTCAGATCTGAGTCTCCAGTTCGATGGCGGTGGAGCAGCACCGGACACCGCCAAGCGGTTTCCTTCGTTGTGCTTCCCGCGTGCTACGTCACGAGCATAATACTTGAAAGCGGCCATAAACAACGAGTTATCTGTAGTGAGCGAACCGCGATTACGTTCGCTCCGTTGCCGAAATCCTGACGCTCGGGTTGTGGTTCTGTTCGCCGAACGTGGTCGCGGGGTTGCGAAGTTGCGATGATCTTTTGACTGAGAACCCCGAGACTGCGAGACTGCCGAGACCGATCGCAAAAACTCATGATCGCCCGTCCACTACAGAAATCGTTCGAATTCGCTCTCCATGAGGCGTTGAAGCGCCGCCATGAATACGTGACGCTCGAACATCTCCTCTATGCCCTGCTGCACGATCGCGACGTCCTCGACGTCATCCGTGCCTGCGGCGGCGACGTCGACATCCTCCGCAAACAGCTCGACGACTTCATGAACCGGACGCTCGAACAGTTGCCGGACGATGCCGAGGTCCAGCCGGTGCTTACGGCCATGCTGCAGCGCATCGTGCAATATGCGCAGCTCCATGCTCAATCGTCGGGACAGAAGGAAGTCGATACCGGCCAGATGCTGGCGGCGATCTATCAGGCCGAGCGTTCCCAGGCCGTCTACCTCCTGCGCAGTCAGGGAGTGAACAAGCTCGACGTGCTGCAATACCTGTCGCACGGCATCAGCAAAGACACCCCCGCGCCGAAGCCGGCCTTCGCCGGCGATGAGGAGGGGGCAGCGGAGCAGGCCGGCGATCCGCTGAAGCTGTTCGCCGTCAATCTCAACGAGCGCGCCGAAAAAGGAGAGATCGATCCGCTCATCGGCCGCGGTCCGGAGCTGGAGCGCACCGTGCAGATCCTCTGCCGGCGCCGGAAAAACAACCCGCTGTTCGTCGGTGAGCCGGGCGTCGGCAAGACTGCCATCGCCGAGGGGCTGGCGCTCAAGATCGTGAAACACGAAGCGCCGGCAGTGTTGAAAAACGCCGTGGTCTGGTCGCTCGACATGGGCGCGGTACTGGCCGGGACGAAGTATCGCGGCGAGTTCGAACAGCGCCTCAAGGCAGTCGTTACCGCGTTGCTGGCCAAGCCGGACGCAATCCTCTTCATCGATGAGATCCACACCATCGTCGGTGCCGGCGCCGTGAGCGGCGGGACGATGGACGCGTCGAACATTCTCAAACCGGCCATCGCTTCGGGGAAGCTGCGTTGCATCGGCTCGACGACCTACGCCGAGTACAAGTCATCCTTCGAGCGCGACCGCGCCCTGGCCCGCCGCTTCCAGAAGATCGAGATCGGCGAGCCATCCATCGAGGAGACCATCGAGATCCTCAAAGGGCTGAAGTCGTATTACGAGAAACACCACAACGTCGTCTTCGCTGACGACGCGCTCAAACTGGCCGCCGAGCTGTCGGCGAAATACATGCACGACCGCCACCTCCCCGACAAGGCCATCGACGTGCTCGATGAGGCGGGATCACGCGCCCGCATCATTGCGGCAAACACCACAGGCGTTGCTGAAGCCTCAACGCCCGTTCCCATCGGCATCGATGACATCGAGTATGTCGTGGCTCGTATGGCCAAGATTCCGCCGCGGACTGTGGCTGTATCGGAGAAAGAGCGGCTGCATGGCCTCGACGCCGATCTGAAGCGGGTCATCTACGGCCAGGATCACGCCGTCGATCAGGTCGTCAACGCCATCAAGATTTCGCGCTCCGGCCTTGGACTTCCCGAGAAGCCGGTCGGCTCGTTCCTTTTCTCGGGACCGACCGGCGTGGGCAAGACCGAGCTTGCCCGGCAGCTCGCGCTCTCCCTCGGCATCGAGTTCATACGATTCGATATGTCGGAGTACATGGAGCCGCACACCGTCTCGCGCCTCATCGGCGCGCCACCGGGGTACGTCGGCTTCGATCAGGGAGGGCTGCTCACTGACGCCATCACCAAGACTCCCTACGCCGTCCTCGTGCTCGACGAGATCGAGAAGGCGCATCCGAATCTCTTCTCGATCCTTTTGCAGGTGATGGATCATGCCACGCTGACGGACAACAACGGCAAGAAGGCCGACTTCCGCAACGTCATATTGATCATGACCACGAACGCCGGCGCGCGGGAGATGAGCGATTCGTCGATGGGCTTCGGCAACACCAGCGGGGCGAAGGGCAAAGGCCGAGGGGCGATCGAGCGAACGTTCACCCCCGAGTTCCGCAACCGCATGGATGCCTGGATCGCCTTCGAGCCGTTGTCGTTCGAGACCACCGAGCGGGTGGTCGATAAGTTCATCGACGAGCTCCGCGTGCAACTGCGCGCGAAGAACGTGACGCTCGATCTGACCGAGCCCGCCCGCGCCTGGCTGGCAAAGAACGGCTACGACCCATCCTTCGGCGCCCGCCCGATGTCGCGGCTGATTCATTCGAAGATCAAAGAGCCGCTCGTCGACGCCATCCTGTTCGGGAAGTTGCAGGATGGGGGAAACGTGGTCGTCGATTCCGAGGGCGACGGGCTGGCGTTGAGGTACTGAGGTTGCGCGGTCTCGCGGTTACGCGGTCTCGCGGTATCGTCAACCAAAGCACAGACAGGAGTGTCTGTGTCCACAGTTGTCCAAATTAGGTAGCGGAGAGTTGGCCGATCGGAAGAAACGCCGGGCGCTGTAGAGTCAGTCAGTCGACCAAGAACGACGATTCGACAGGAGGCCCGACGTTGAGCGCATTTTCTAGCGTGTTCGGTCAGAT
>DATMNC010000056.1:0-45402 GCA_035569395.1 Thermoanaerobaculia bacterium
CGCTACCAACTCACCCCCTCCGCCCGCAAAGCCGGCCCTGCAATCCTCACAGCTCTTCGCTCCACCATCAGGCAGCTCACCCCTCTCGCCGCATGAAAATCTTTGCAGGAGGAGAAGAATCTATGGGTTAGTAGTACAGAGGCTCTCTTTCTCTGTGTCCTCTGTGTCTCTGTGGTGAAATTGCCTTTACAAGTGCGTCCGAGTTGTTGGCTCAGCCCTCTCCTCCTGGTGCGCTGGGGCGTTTCCGTGGAAGCTCCTGCTCCCAGTTGTCGAGCCTCTTCTGCGCATAGGCGGCGACCTCATGGTCGGGATTCCCGGAGAGACGCTCGAGGTGCTCGCGAGCGGCTGGTGTTCCGATGTCCGCGAGGGCCCATATACACTTGCGAGCAAGCGCGTGGCTGTCATCGTACGCGAGATAGTCGTGCTTGACGACGGCTGCGCCGGCCAACGCATCGGCTGTGGCCGGCTCTCGCAACTCTTGCAGGATCTTCGCGATATCCTCGTGCTTCTGATGCCATGGTTCGAGAAGAAGCAGCCCGAGTAGGGAGGCCATGTCAGGTGTCAGCAGCTCGAAGCGGAATGCAAGCAGGAGTGCGCACTCAATGGTGCCCGCGTCTCGCGCCGCCAGTCCCGCGCGAAGCTCGCGCTCTGCAACGCCCGGCTGCCCTACGGGATCGATACCCGTCCGACGCACAAGGTCCTCATAGGAGAGCCGCCCAACCATGTAGTCGACGACGGCGGCCTGCTGTTCTGCATTCATGGATGCGGTGACCCCTCAATACGCACGAGGCTGCGGACCGACGCGATCCAGTTCGACCAACGCACCGTCATGGTAACGCACTTGGGACGCAGCAGATCGTTCTTGGCGCCGGAACCTTGCCAGCTCACGTGCGTCCAATGGGACGATGACGCTTGGTGAGAGGTTGCGAACGTCCGTAGTGGCCGCGTTGATCGGCGCTGGTGTGACCTGGCTAGCGATTCCGGGACGCTTGGAGACGCAAGAGCGCCGCGAAGACGGTCCGAGGATTCACACCGAGCAAGACGTGAACAATACGTCCGCTCCTTCGCTGCGCCTTCGCGACCCGGCGGCTTACGACCCGGGTGACCTCTCTTCGCGGCGAAATCTTTTGGCATTCGCGGACGTCCCGGTGCCGCCCAGGGCAAAGGTCCCGGTAGCGTTGCATCGGCCGCCCGAAGTCGTCCCGGTTACGGTAGCAGAGCTGGAAACGCCGCCGGCCGTAGCCGCACCGCTCGTCTTCGGATATCGCTTTCTCGGAACGTTCGGTCCGGCGGCGTCACCGATTGCCGCATTCGCCGGCAACGGGGAGGTCTTGACCGTTCGCGAAGGAGACCGCATCGGCCAGAGCTTCGTTCTCCGCCGGATCGGAACGCAGGAAGTTGATCTGGCAGCGCTCGACCGGGCGGCGACCCTGCGTGTGAATATCGCTCCGTAACCCTCACGCGGAATGGCATTCGGTCCGCATTATCGCCAGCACAGCCGGGCGGACGTAGCTACGAATCCAGTAATGAAGGGTGTGGCGCCCACGAGCTCACCGGAGCGCGAGTACACCTCGATTCGGTACGAATTGTGAGGAACCGGATGGCCGGCGACGCCGCTTAACAACTCCAGGGGAGAAACGCCCCAATGCTCCTGAGTGGTAAGGAGTGCCAGGTACCTGGAGTCGGGCGACCACGCGATCCTCTCCACAAAAGCGCTCTCCGGACGGTGTATGAACGCCCGCTGCGTACCTTCCGGAAAACTGAAGACCGCTACATCGTTGGATACCAGGCTGGAACTGCGCGCCGGCTTTGCCGAGACCGCCAGAAGCGACCGCTCGGAGTTTACAGCGTAAGGGTACTGGTACTGCATCTCGCCAGCGGGAGGCAGCGTCGGTTCGTCTAATGAGAACTGGCAGGGCCCGGAATCCCCGCCTGAAACCAACCTTCCACTCCTCAAGCTGAAGACATACGTTGGTGGTGGCATCTCCTCCATTGTTGGATCACGGACATCGATTCGGATCAACCCAGGCAGGCCGGCAAGCGAGGTCGCATCCGGGCTTGTCTGCCCGACACGGGGTGAACTGGTCATGCAGGCGGTGAGGCAGAGCGCAAACACGGACGCGCCCCGCGCCTGCCTAATCATGGTGGAAGTAGAAGCGGTTCCCGTCCGGATCGTCGACAGTGAATTGCCTCAACCCCCAGGGCTTCGTTTCCAAAGGATCGACGATGTTTGCTCCTGACGCTTTCAGCTCGTTGTACGTGGCGTCAATGTCTTCGGCGAACACCCAGTGAACCGCGGGCTCGAAGGGCGGCTCTCTCCTCCGGAAGAAGATGACCGCCTTTCCCCGAGACACGGCCCCAATCCCCTTGTTCGGTTCGAGCCATCCGATTTCGAAACCGAGAGTGGCGCGATAGTACTGCTGCGCACGCTCGACGTCCGCAACCGGGAGCTCCGGCACCGCCTGACCGATCGAAGACAAGGGCTCGTTTGTGCTCATAGACGCTCCTTTGCGGTGCAGCTCCGCGGGCCGCGAAGGTTATTGAACCACAGAGACTCAGAGGACACAGAGAGAGCAACGATGAAATCCGAAGGATGAAGGATGAAAGCGCTGTTGGTTTCGTCCTCCATCCTCCATCCTTCTTCCGCCAACACGCTCATGTCAAACATTTGTCAGGACACCGGCTAACGTACGGCCGAGGTGTATGGTGGTCTTCAGTTCCGCGGTGGTGCGCCATACGAGGAAGGGAGATCGACATGAGGTTCACGCAGACAGCGGCGACGGTTCTGGCGCTCGGGTTGGCGGTGCTTTGGAACGGCTCCGCCGGCGCGGGAGTGAACCGGTGGACGGTCATCGGGCCGCCGGCAATCATCGGCGCGATGGCCATCGACCCTCACAATACGAAGATTCTTTATGGCGCCGGCGCGGAGACCGTGGCCCGGTCTGACGATGGCGGGGCAACGTGGACGATGACGCCGGTCCCGGGGCTGCTGGCACCTTCGGCGATCCGGGTGGCGGTGTCGATTTCATCCACCGTGTATGCCCTGGGGCTGACCGACTTGTATCGTTCGACTACTGCCGGAAACTCGTGGGTCCATCGCACCGTCCCAACCGCCGCGCAATTCCCAAATGACCTGCAGGTGGACGCCACGAACGACAGCTCGATCGTGCTGGCCTGCTCCAATTTCTGTTTCCTGGGCTGCTCCGGAGGCGGCGTGTTCCGGAGCGATAACGGCGGCGGATCGTGGCGCGGGATCGGTTTGAAGGATGTGAACGTCCAGCACGTGGCGCTCGACCCGACCACATCGCAAATCATCTATGCCGTATCGCAGTCGAGACTGATGAAGACGAGCAACGGCGGCGGTTCGTGGAAGGAGATTTCGCCCTCCTCGGCTGGAGCCATTCAGGACGTGGTCGTCGATCCGGTGGTTCCGTCGACCATCTATGCCGCATCAGAGTCGGGGATCTTTCGTTCCGCCGACTCCGGGCAGTCGTGGGAAATGATCCGCGCGTCGGCCTATGGTGCCGTGATTGCGGCACCTGCCTATGGATCACGGCAGCTCTTCGCCTCGGCGACGGGGACCGCACTGAGCCTGGATGGGGGACATACCTGGCAGGAGCTCGGCACGGCCAGCTCGGGACTGAGCTTCGGCAGCCTTTGGCAGGTCGCGGTCACCCCGAGCGTTTGTTACATGGTCTCCGATCTGCGAGGGGCTCCCGGCCAGATTCTCGCGTATGAACCGGTACCGCCCCGCCGCCGCGCGGCGGGGAAGTAAGGCCCCGGGCTGGCGGAGCCTTCTCCCCCGCAGGAACCGCGGGGGAGAAGGGCTCTCGAGTCGAGGGAAGCGCGAGCTTTCAGCCAGGGATCAGCTTCGATACGGCCCGGATCGCACTGATGGCCGTGCCGGAGTTGAAGCCTCCGATCGGTAGGGAGCCGCCTTTCACATGCACTCCGACGATTTCACCTGTCTTCTCGTAGAGAATCGGTGACCCCGAAGCTCCTCCGAATGTTCCGATGTCGTTGTACGCGATGCGTCCGTTGCGAGTGTCCATCAGATGCCCTGCTTCCACCTTTTTCTCGCTCCCATTCGGGTGCTGAATGATGCACAGAATGTCGTTCTTCGCAGGGAAATGTTTCGTGGCCACGGTGAGCTTGCCGTAAAGCTCCTTATCGCCCGGCAAACGCCCCAATGCATCAGGGCCGAGCTTGACGATGGCGTAGTCGAGGTCGGTAGCCGAATACTCCATCAGAGCAAGGACCGGAAAGACCGCGCCGGGCCGCATATCGCCCGTGGCGCCATTCCTCTGGTAGTTGAAGCACACACACATGAGCTGAGCCATTTCCTCCGCGGCGATTGCCGTGCCGTTATGACTCGGGACCTTCCATCGGCGAGGATCCGGTTGGAAACAGTGGCCGGCCGTCAGAAAGAGATTGTCCGCAATGAGTGCACCCGTGCCCCATCTCTGTCCGTTCACGGTGCCCGGATCGTCATTGGCTCCGCTGTAACGCTGAGGCAGATCATCGAGCCACACCAGTTGTCCGACCGGAGCCTCGTGCTTGTCGACGAATTCACGAGAAACTCCGAGCGTGCCGTCGTACGTTTCGACATCCTGAGGATCGTCCATCGTGCCGCAAAGGTCGTGCAGGGTATAGTCGATCTGCGCGTCGACCAGACCGAGGTCATGAGCGAACGCGCTGCGGCGGTCGAGAAGCCCTCGAAAGGAGCTCGACACCTGGTCTCCTTCGCTGGAAAACGTAGAGGTGATGTTGGTGTCAAGGGCACCGAGGTCCAGAGCAACCTGATTCCGGCGGCTGAGAAGATCTCCAATGGTACGCTTCGCCAGGCCTCGGCGATCGTAAGGCTCGGGAATGAATTGTTCAGTCATGGTTCGTCTCCTTTAACAGCATGTCGGCACGCAAGGCGGATCCGGCACCTCTTTCAGTGTGCAGAGAAACGCCAGATAAGGGTGATGGAAAGGCAAGGGCTTGAAATTCTTCAATCCGGAGAGATCGGGATGTTGAAATTTACTTTCATCACGGTCCCAATCGAGTTTGGCGTAAAGCATGAAGTGTCCGGAATTCCCATACCCAACGCTACTGTGATTATCGCTGCCGTTTGCGGCAGCCATCCCCATGGAGTCGCCTGGCATGGAGCCGCTTTGCATGGCGGCGCTATGCATGACTGCACCTGCCATATCGCCGCCATGCCCATTGCCGGCACCACGTTCCTGACTGTGCCCATTGCCGCGCGTCAGGAGATCGATGGTATTGGAGAGAACGATCTCGGTTGGTAATTGACAGTCGGACTTCTTCAGCGTTATGCGCCTGGTCTCTTCGCCGTCGCCCGCGGTGATCGTGATCGGATCGTGATGCTTTTCGATCAGCCAGCGTACAAGGGCTGAGGAGCCGAAGCGGAAGGCCTCAATCGCTCCTCCGGGAATCGGGACTTCCGCAATCGTATCGGCTCCGACGGAATCGAGCTTGAAACCTGCCAGCGCTTGAAGTTTCGGAAGTCCGTCATCGAGATTCACGTTCGAGAGCGTGTCGTCATGGCAACGGAACGTGAGCTCGACCTTCTTGGGGATTCGGAACTCGATCACATCGACGGAGCGAAACTCGCCGAGCCTGACCTCCAGCCTGATCCGGCGGCGGATTCTCTGATCCGACCACCAGTCGTCCGAGTCAAGATGATCGGCCTCGATGAACAGGCTGGCATAGTGCGTTGGCATGTGCCCGCCGGCCCTCGTACCATTCGGAATCATCACCTTCTTTTCTCCGGTCGTACAGGCGTTGAAATAGTTCAACCCAACGAAGCTGACTGTGTACATATGCTCTCTCCTCTCTTTGCTTGATCAACTTCCGATGTCTTGCACCGCTGCCCATAACGACGCGGGGACGTCGCCGCGGCGAATCGATTCGAGTTGCGCCTGACGCAAGGCCTCGGCGGGGGACAGCCCCTCGGCGAGCCGCTGGTGCAGGCGCGGGAAGAAGATCGACGCCGCCTCGTCGTCGATCGGCCAGAGCGTGGCGATCACCGACGGCGCGCCGGCCGAAAGAAAGCCGTGGGCGACGCTGATGACCCCTTCCGCCGCGCGGCGCTCGCCGCGCGCGGTGCTGCATCCGGCCAAAACGACGACCGACGTCGGACGGAGCCGCAGCTTGGCAATCTCCGCCACACCGATCCGCCGCTCGTGCCCGTTCTGCCGGAGAACGATCGAGGCCGGCTCAATGCCTCGGTCGTCTCCGATGGCATGTCCGGCGAAGTGAATGACGTCGGCCTCCGGCGCGCGTTTGATCAAGGCATCAAGCTCCGCCTCGTCGTCTGCCAGTCGTGTCACGTTCCGGTAGCCTCTTGCCACGTGCCGCGCCTCGGAGTTGACAAACGAGAGTGCGCCGGTGCCGGCCCCCGCTTCGGAGGCGGAGATCACCAGTGCGGAGCGCGGAACGAGCGGCTCCCCTCGACGTTCCGCGGCCGCGACGAACGCCGCGGCACTCAGCGCCCTGACGATCGTGTGCTGCTCGATCAGATACTGGCCGCTCGCGTCCGCCAGCGCGCTAAAGGCCACGGTCGATGTCACGTCGTCCGGAACAACGACGACAGTTTTTGTGCCGAGAAGTTGCGATGCCACCGGCTCGATGAGATGCCGGTAAACCGCCGCTGCCTCGGCGCCGGGACTGATCGACGGTTTCCGCCGGAGGGCATCACCCAATGCGTCGGCCTCGGCCTTGAGCGTTTCGCGGGTACATTCCACCGTCGCCGCCCGCACACCGGACGCATCGGCAGTGAAGATGACCAGCCGCGACGGAAGCGAGACATACTCCACGACGACGGTGCGCGCCGGCAGCCGCCGGTAGTCGAGAACCGGCGAGCGCCCATAGGAGTCGAGCAGGGTACGGGCGCGGGCTCGTTCCGCGAATCGAAAGGCTGCCTCGGTGTCGTCAACCGACATGGCCAGATCGATCCCCTCGTCGAACAGCTCCTCGGCAGCGTGAAACGCACCCCAACGCGCCTCTCCCGGTGGCAGCGACAGGCGATGCTGTTCCAGTTCCGCGATTCCCCGCTGAACGTCGGCCATCGCACCGGCAGCGTTACCGATTTTCCTGCGCGCACGCGCCCTCTGCAGGAAGAGGCCCGGCAGTCTGAGAGGATCGCTTTGCGTCGATTGATATTCGATCGCCTCGGTGAGCAGCGCATCAGCCTCTGCCGAGGGCGTACCGGAGAGCATGGCCGAGGAACGCAACGCCGCGACACGCAGGTACACGCGATAGGCGGGGTCCTTCGTTCGCGCCGTCGCCGCCTTCGCCCCTGCGATATCGGCCAAAGCGCCCGCCTCATCGTTCATCCGGTCGCGGACAACGGCCCGAATGAGCAGCGTTGTCGCCAGTTGAAAGTCGTCATGAAGCCGCTGCGCGATCCGGATCTCCAGACTCAGGAATGACGACGCGGTCCGCCATTCGTGACGGAGCATCGCCGCATCGGCGATTGATGCCACCCCCTTCTCCAGGCCGGCATTGGACCGTACACCGGCGCCATGCAGCGCGGCCAGGCGATACTTCCAGGCGGTGGGAGGGTCTCCGATGCGGTCATACACGAAGGCAAGAAGTCGCCGGACCTCGGAGGCGTTTTGAATTTCACCGAGACGGTCGAATTGAGACATGTTTCGTTCGAGAAGGGTGATCGCGGCTCCCCAGTCGGCGTGGGATACGCGGCACGCACCGAGCGTTTGAAGCAGAAGAGCCCGATACCCGGGAAAGTCCTCGGACGCCGTAGCGTAGAGTGCCTGGATCTCGCGTTCCGCGTCATCGTGATGGCCTTGTTCGAAGTCTGTATTCGCGATGAAGTACCGGGCCGGCAGAACCATTGGACTCTGCGCTTTTTCGAATGCAGAGGCGGCGCGGCGGAGCAGCGCTTCGGCGTCGCCGGGACGGTTTTCCTGATTGGCCTTCACTCCATCGCGATAATCGGAGTGCCCCGACGCCAGCAATAAGCGGGTCGTACCGCCGGCAGCGTCGATGACGGCAACAGATCCCTCGAGCATCCGATCACCCTCGGCGAGAGTGACGGCGCGGCCGAGCTGCCGTGCCACGCTCAAATGGCGATCCGCCTCACGGTCGTCATGACGCAGAGCGGCCTTCCCCCATCTCCCGAGGACTTCCATGACACCCATTCCTCGAGCCTGGAACGGGTCGCGCCGAACGAGCGCCGTCGCTGCCGCCGGATCATTTCTCACGTGGTCGTACTCATGGTCGAGCCGATCGAGAAACGCCTCTTCTGGTGCCATGGCGTTGAAATGCACGCGGGCCTCGGCGGCCCACTCGCTGGTGGAGTCGGTCACCAGATATCGCTCCCACGCCTCGCGCGCGTCATCCTTCAACCCGAGGCGCTCGAGTACGATGGCACGGTTGAAAAGCGCTTCGGGGAACTGAGGCTGCAGCGAAAGGGCATGATCGGATGCCGACAGCGCATCCGCGAGTAGCTCCGGTGCGTCCTCGTGGACCGCTGTCTCGTGGAGCGCAACGCCCAGATCGCTCCAGAGGCCCGGATCATCAGAGTGTTCCGCTGCCATCGTCAAGTTCGAGAGCGCCGTCCGAGGATGACCTGCCAATAGCTCGGCGACCGCCTCGGTGTGGCGAGCCGATGGCGCCGACTGGCCGCGAACATTCGTGAGAGTGGTTCCGATGGCCGACGTGATGGCGCCATCCGCCGCGGACTCACCCCGGCTCGCTGATTGGAAAGGCGCCCAGGCGAACCCTCCTGACAGCCGAGGCTCGATGGTGCGCGCCTGAGGGCTCGATGCGGAGACGAGGGCGGCAAGGGACGATTGCACGGACGATCGGTCGCGCAGCGGCAGAAGCAACCCTCCCGCTGCCGCCAAAACGACAACCGTGCCAATGATCCGTTTGCTGATCAGGACCCAGTGCCGTTGGTAGTCACCAACCGTCAATGTTGTCGCTCCGGCCATTCCCGTCATCTCTCGATGTCGTAGACGGACCTTTTTGCGCAGTTCATCGCGGAATCACTTTCGAAAAAGGGATCCCGGTCCGCATGCGAATCGGTCCGGACGTCACTTCAAATGTCGGGAGAAGGTGGAAGGATACAACGAAGCAGAGTACTGGGAGAGCTTCATGCTGAAGCGATCAAGACCTCAGCCGGCGAGACGCCAGCGCTCCGGCCTCGAGGTTACTTCTTCGCGCTGCTGGCGGCCGGTACCATCGCCGTCAATTGCGCGGCGACGTCATTGAGGCGTTGGGGTTTCAGCAGGACGCAGTCGGCGCCGGCGGCGTGCGCCTCGGACAGCACTTCCTCCGAGGCCATCGTGGCCAGCACCACGACCACCGGGCTGCGGCCGCGCCGTTTCGAGGCGCGGACGACGTCCAGCCCCGCCGTGGAATCGACGCCATCGAATTGAAGGTCGGTCATGACGGCGTCGTACCGGCGAAAGGTGAGCATGCGCTCGGCAATCGACGGCTCGGTGGTGCTGTCGACGTCCCACCCCAGCGCGGAGAAAAAGTCCGCGCAGGCGGCCGATGCCGACGCTTTGGAGAGTGCCGAGAGGAGACGCATACACCTACAAGGGTCGTCAGAGGCACATTTCCCTACCCACCCGGCTAAAATAAGTTATATTGCCGATCGGGTGGCCGGTCCAGTCCTCCCCCAACAATCGATGTTTCCCGCAATCTCACCCGCCGGTCGGGTATGGCGCCCGCGTTTTGTCTCGATGACGTTCTGTGTCGTCGTGGTGCTCACCATCCTGTCGGCAGCGCTGGTCTTCCTCGCCGTCCGGCAGCATCAGATGATGGGTGCCCTGTCGCTGCTGCTGGCCTGCGCATGCGCGCTGCTGCTGTTTCTCACGCTCACCAGTCGGAAATCGGAGCGGTTGATCCGTAGCCTGGACCGCGATCTGCGCTCACTGGTTGAAAGCGCACCGATCGTGATCTTCACGGTCAGCCGGCGGGGCATGGTGCAGCGCTGGAACGAGCGGCTGGCGCGGCTCACGTCGACGCACGCCCCTCGTCCGCTGACGGAGCTCTTTTCCCGCGAGCATTGGCCGGTGCTCGAAACCGCGCTGGAGAATGCGCGTGCGCGGGGCGAGAGTGAGTGCGATCTTCCGCTGCTCATGACGGACGGTTCGCCCGTGGAGATCGCTTGGTCGTTCTACGCGCGCGGCGCCGAGATCACCATGGCCGGGCGCGACATCAGCGACCGCGTGGCCGCGCAGCGTGAGCTCGACCGGACCTCCGCCCGTTATACGGAACTGTTCGAGCAGATCCGCGACGCCGCGCTGATCACGGAGAACGGGATGGTCCTCGAGGTCAATACCGCCGGGCTGGCGCTATTCGGCGCCTCGCGCGAGGCGATGATCGGCATGCCGTTGCGGGATCTCGTCGCCGATCCGGCCGATATCGCGCCGTTCATGCAAGCGCTGCGGCTCGGCTTCGTCATCGATCACGAATTGCGCCTCGTCTCCTGCGATGGCCGCGTTCTCGATTGCCTCATCACCGCCGCCGGACGCTTCAACGCCGCGGGGGTGCTGATCGGCTGCCAGGGACTGGCGCGGGACGTCACCGAGCGGAAGCGGATGAGCGAGGCGCTCCGCGAATCGGAGCGCGAATACCGCGGCCTCTTCGAGCACGCCTACGACCCCATCCTCGTCCTCGATCCTCTGACCGAGGTGGTACTCGACGCGAACGACCAAGCCTGCATCATGTACGACTTTCCACGGAGCGAACTGGTGGGCCGGTCGATGGAAACCCTCTCGGTCGATCCGGCGCGCGGCAAGCGCATGCTGCAGAAGACGCACGAGGAGACCGGCCGCTACTCCTCGATGGAATCGCAGCAATACCGCCGCGACGGCACGGTCATGGACGTGGAGATCAACGCCGCGGAGGCGTGGTACGGCGGCCGGAAAGCCATTCTGAGCATCAACCGCGACGTCACCCGGCGCCGCGCCGCCGAGCGGTCGATGCGCGAGAGCGAGGAGCGCTTCCGCCTCCTTCTGGAGAGCGTGACCGATTACGCGATCTTCATGCTGGATCGGGAAGGAAAGATCATCAGTTGGAACGAAGGGGCGCAGCGGATCACCGGCTACTCGGCCACGGAGATCCTCGGCCGCGATACCTCGATCTTTTTTCTCCCCGAGGATTTGCCGACGGCCGCGGCGGAGTTGTCGGTCGCAGCGGAAGAGGGGCGCGCCGAGCTCGAAGGATGGCGCGTCCGCAAAGACGGCAGCCGCTTCCTTGGCGCGGTGACGGTGACGCGCATCGTCGATGAGAATGGGGAGCTGCGCGGATTCGCCAAGATCACCCGCGACGTCACGGAGCTGAAGCGGTACGAGTCGACGCAGCAGGAGATCTTCAACACCGTGGCGAACGTCGCCGCCGAATGGAGGCAGACCTTCGATGCGGTGCAGGTTCCGATCGTCCTGCTCGACGGCAAGGGGGAGATTCGCCGGCTCAACCGGGCCGCGCAGCGGCTGGCGAAGCTGCCCTTCCAGGACCTCCATCACCTCGCCGTCAGCGACCTCCCGGGCGAGCCGTGGCAGACGGTGAGCCGGCTGGCGCGCTACGCGAACGACTTCGGCCGCTCGGCAGAGTCACGCGCCACCGATCCTGAGATCGGGTCGGTGTGGCAGGTGTCGAGCTCCGTGACCGATCTGGACAGCACCGAACGCCTGGTGACGGTAGTCGTGTATGACCTGACGCTGGTCACGAGTCTCGAGGAATCGCTCCGGCAGACGGAGATCGCGGCCACGCTAGGCGCGATCGTAGGCGGCGTCGCGCATGAGGTGCGCAATCCGCTCTTTACGATCTCCGCCACGCTCGACGCCTGGGAGGCGCGCCTCGGCGAGACGCCGCACCTTCGCCGGTACATGGTTCCGCTGCGCGAGGAAGTGGACCGCCTAAACCGCCTCATGCGCGACCTTCTCGAGTACGGCAAGCCGCCCGCGCTGGCGATGCAAGCGGCGCCAATCGCCAACCCGATCGCGGCGGCCGTCTGCGAGTGCTATGTCGCCGCGTCGGCGCGGGGGATACGCATCGTCATCTCTATCGACGACGGTTTGCCCGATGCCCTGATCGACTGCGGGCGCATGGAGCAGGTCTTCCAGAACGTGATCGCCAACGCCGTACAGCTCTCACCCGACGGGTCCGTGGTTCGCGTCGGGGCGATGAGCTGCGGCGAGGAGATCCTCTGTACGGTCACCGATGAAGGTCCGGGCCTGCAGCCGGAAGAGACCGAACGGGTCTTCGCGCCGTTCTACAGCCGGCGCAAGGGAGGCATCGGACTCGGCCTCTCCATCACCCGGAAGATCGTCGCCGCGCACAATGGTGAGATCACCATCACGAACCGTAAGGGCGCTGCTGGCGCGGTGGTGACCATCGTCATACCGGCCGCGCACACCGCGGCGGCGACTGGAGATCCTGAGAATTCGAATGATGTTGCCCTGCGATGCGGGAGGTCCGCGGCCGGATGAAGCGCCCCAGTGTTCTGCTCGTCGACGATGAAGCATCGATCCGCTTCGCCGTCCGCGACTATCTGGAGACGCAGGGATGGACCGTGGAGGAAGCGGTGGACTGCCGCTCCGCGCGCTCGGCACTGCGTACCGCGCACACGGACGTCATCGTTCTCGATTACCGGCTACCGGACGGCGACACCCTGACGCTGCTGTCGGAGATCAAGGCCATCCATCCGACGCTGCCGGTTGTGGTCCTGACCGGGCACGGCTCCGTCGATCTGGCCGTGACGGCGGTGAAGCTCGGCGCCGATCACTTCCTCACGAAACCGGTGGAGCTGGCCACGCTGCTGGTCATCCTGCAACGCCTGATCGCTTCCCGGAAAGTACAGAAGCGCGACGCCGCGGTCCGCTCGCGCTCCGCTGTGCGCGCCGTCGATCCGTTCGTCGGTACGAGCGAGGCGCTCCAGCGATTGCGCGCCGACGCGGAGAGCGTGGCCGGCTCGGACCGTACGGTGCTCGTCTGCGGTGAGACCGGATCGGGGAAGGGCGTTCTGGCCCGGTGGCTTCATCGCACCAGCCCCCGTTGCGACGAGCCGTTCGTGGAGTTGAACTGCGCCGGCTTCGGACGCGACCTCGTGGAGTCCGAGCTCTTCGGCCACGAGCGCGGCGCCTTCACCGGCGCGGTGACGAAGAAGGCCGGACTGCTCGAGATCGCCGACGGCGGCAGCGTCTTTCTCGACGAGATCGGCGACATGGATCTTCCGATGCAGGCCAAGCTGCTGAAGGTCGTCGAGGATAAGCAATTCCGCCGGGTGGGGGAGTTGCACGACCGCTACTCCGACATCCGCCTCATCGCCGCCACGCACCGCGATCTGGTGGCGCTCTCCCGCGAGGAGAAGTTTCGCAGCGATCTCTACTTCCGCATCAGTACGATCACCTTGAACGTACCGCCGTTGCGGTGCCGGGTGGAGGACATCCCGATCCTGGCCGAGACCTTCCTGCGGTCGCTGGGATCGGAGATCGGTGCGCCGGAGCGGCGGTTGCATCGCGACGCCTTTGCCGCGCTCGAGAAATACTCCTGGCCGGGCAACGTGCGCGAGCTGCGGAACGTCATCGAGCGGGCCTTGCTGCTGTCGCATGGCGAGACCATCGCGGCCGCCGACCTCCGTTTCGACTTCGACGGGCGAGGCCTGGGGGCAGTCTCCAATACCGCGGACAAGCTGGCCGACGTCGAGCGCCTGCATGTGCTCCGCGTAGTCGGCGAGGAGAGCGGCAACGTGGAGCGCGCCGCCGTGCGCCTCGGCATTCCACGCAGCACGCTGTATCAGAAAATGAAGGCGTACAAGGGAGTCTGAATCCCGGACCGTTTTCCGGGATCGGGACGGCCTGACCCTCGCGGAGCGGCCTTCTGCTCACAGCGGAGGGAGCGCCCGCCGATGGCACCACCGTTGCGCTGGAGGGCACCATGGACATCTATGCCTTCTAGGATTCTCATCATCGATGACGAGCCGGCGCTGATGGCGGCGCTTCGCGACTACCTCGAACAGCAAGGCTTCATCTGCGAGTGCGTGGCCGAGGTGGCCGAAGCGCAGGCGCTGCTGGCGAACGTCCACTTCGACGTCGTCCTCACCGATATCTACATCTCTCCGCTTCAGGAGGCGGACGGGTTGCACATCCTCTCGTTCATCCGCGAGCGGGCGCTCGACGTGCGGCTGGTGGTGATGACAGCGCACAGCACGCCGGAGCTCAAGGCGGAGGCCCTCCGCCTCGGCGCCTCCGTCGTTCTCCAGAAGCCTACGTCGCTGGCGGTTCTTGCCTCGGCGCTGGCCGCGGCCGCGGTGGTACCGGCGTGAAGCTCGATCTTCTCCTCAATGGGGAGCAGCTCTCGACGGTCTTTCAGCCGATCTTCGACATCTCCTCTTCCGCCTGCGAGGTCTGGGGCCTCGAAGCGCTCACGCGCGGTCCGGCCGGCACACATTTCGAGCGCGCCTCCGTGCTCTTCGACTACATCCGGCTGAAGCACGAAGAGGTGACCGCGGACCGCTGCTGCATCGCCGCCGCCTTCGCCGCACGGAAGCACCTCCTGCCGCAATCCCTTCCGCGCCTGACGTTGAACGTGCACGCCGGGACGCTCGAGCGCGACCGCACCTTCCCGGCCTATGTAGAGAAATTGGCTTCCGACTACGGGATCGACACGCGCGATCTGGTCGTGGAGATCATCGAGCAATCGACGTATTTCGACTCGGCGCATCTCATCCGGGCGCTCGATGACCTCCGTTCCCTCGGTGTACGGATCAGCATCGACGACCTCGGCCTCGGCCACGGGAACTACCGGCTCATTCTCGATGCCAACCCCGACTTTCTGAAGCTCGACCGCTATTTCATCCACGGTTGCGCGGACGACCGCCGTCGCCGCGTGCTCATCGAATCAGTCCAGCATATCGGCGTAAGCCTCGGCTGCGCGGTCATCGCCGAGGGGGTGGAACGGATGGAGGACCTGCTCACGCTGCGCGCAATGAACATCTCGCTCATCCAGGGCTTCCTCCTGGCCGTCCCCGGCGCGCCACCAGCGCTCGCGGTCCCGGAAGGAGTGCGCGCGGTTCTGCATACGGAGGAAGAGGTGGGAGTGGAGAGGAGCAATTGAGAAACCCCCCGGTCCTGATGTGACGACTACGGCGCCGGCTGCGACGGCTTGTCTTTCCATTTGCCGTGTTCGAGGAACAGGCGGTCGAAAATCAGGAGGTGAAGGCCGGCGGCGATCCAGCCGATGACGGTGATGGCGAAGCCGAGGCCCATTTCGCCCAGGCGCTTGTGATAGATGCGCCGCTTGTCGAGTTGCGCCAGAATCAGCTTCGCCGCGAGCAGTGCGACCGCTATGAGCGAGACGACGCCGAGTGACGGAAGCTCGAGCATCCGCCTCCTCCACAGTGCGTATCCGGCGCTGACGATCGCGGTGACAGCGAGGCCTACGCCCAGTACCTTCAGCGGCGGCAGTTGCCTCCACACCTTGAGCGCAAGCTGATTGGATACCCGGAGCAGGGTGAGCATGCGTTCGTTGTTATCCTTATCCGTTCGGGTCAGCGCCCCCTCGGCGTCGAGAAAGGTCCATGGTTGGCGCGATCCCGCGACCTGCAGCGACGGAAGACACTTCTCCTCGAGCAGTGCATGCTCGGTCATCCGATAGCCGCTGGTCATCAACGCATACGCTTCCGCATCGGAGAAGGAATCGAGATCGGTGCGCACCTCCGCGAGCTTGAGCTGAATCTTGCGGTCGATTCCGTAGCTCGTCACCGGGTCCTGTTTCGCCGCAGGTTTGGGCTGCGGGCCGATCCACGTCACGGGATCGGCTTCGAGGTCTTTCGTCAGGTGGATGAACATCGCCCCCTGGATGGCGCCGGAGCGGCGGAGCGCGCTGAGCTGGTCGAACTGCGCTTCACGCACACGTGCCTGAAGAACGTCGTTCGAGTTGCCGAGAGAGTCGCTCACACTCCCGCCGGGGCTGGCCTGTTCCCGAAACTGACCGCTGGCGTCGCTGATGAGAATCACGCGGCAGTTCTGCTCGAGGAGACTGGTCAAGCCCTGGTTGTCGTGCACGCCGCCGTCGACGAGGCGTACCGTGCGGTCGGGATAGAGGTTGCGCAGCACGATCGGCTCGAACAGCGCCGGCACGCACGCGGATGCACCGACGGCGAGGCCGATCGGAATCCTGTCGTGTGGCTTCGGCGCTTCGGTGTAGTACATCCGCCGGTAGCGTGGGATGGCATCGATCGTGTCGCTGATGGCCTGCGGTGACTCACCCATCCACGTTGCGGTGAACTGCCAGTTGTGCCCGGTGTTCATCGTCGTGGCGTTGAGGACGAGCATCGGCACTTTCGCGCCGAGGCGCCAGTTGTCGTACTTCGGGTTGAATTTTGTTCCCGGAAACTCCGCGGGCTTCACCATGAGATCGGACATGAAACGCGGCGGCTGTTTTCCTCTCGCCGCAGTCCGATCGTAGAAGTGCTTCTCATAGAGCCCGGCGATGACGTCCGATCGCGAGAAGCCTGACAGCAGTGCCATCTTCAGCCCCGCCAGAGGCGACGCGGCGATGCGCGTGCGCACGTTCTTCTGGACGCCTTCGAGAAACTTCGTCTCGACGTCGCGCACGAGCTGGAGGTAGTCGGCGGGAGTGGTCCTGCCGCTCTCGAGAAGCTTCTTGAGCTCGAGGTAATAGAACGCGCCGATGATCGAGCCCCCGGAAACGCAGGAGATCACTTCGACATGACGGAGGAGATCGAGCTCGGCTAGTTTGGCCAGCACGCCGATGTGAAACAGCGATGCGCGGAAGCCGCCGCCGGAAAGGGCCACGCCGATCTTGCCGCCGAACAACGCACTCACCGAATCGTCGCTGATGGCGAATGCTTTCTGAATGACGTCCGATGCGGTGTTGTATTTCGGCGTGCCGTCGAAACGGAGGCGCGCGATCGCGGCGAGCTGGCGTGCGGTCGTCTCCTGCTGCAGCGGGCTTTTCGGCAGGGTTGCAGTAGCGGCACTTCCCTCCGCAAGCGCGGCCGCGGCACCCGCGAAGTCGGCCAGTCCGAACGACGCCTCGGCGCGCGACGCGTGGAAGTACCAGGGACTGCGGTTCGGCGGCGGGCTGGCGTCCTTGAGCCTGGACAGGACGTCTCTCCGAATTCGATCGGCCTCCGCAAACCGTGCATTCTGGTGTGCAGCCGCGTCATCGCCGCCCGCGCGGCCTTCCTGTCCTCCGAGGAGGTCGGAGACAAATGCCGTGTTCACGCCGCACCAGCCCTCGGCGTCAGGCCCGACCTCGTATCCCCTCGCATACCACATGAGCGACTTCTCGAGATGCGTGCGCTGCCCGGTGTGGTCCCAGAGGCGCTTGTAGATCGCGCCAGCCAGACCGAGCGTCTCATCGTTCTTCGAATCCGCGAGCGCGCAGTCCGTCTCGAGCACCGCGAGTGCGTCCTCGTATTTCTGCGGCGCGCTGAGATCCTCGTCTTTGTAGATCGAGCGGGCGTAGATCTGACGGATGGGGATGAAATACTCGCTCTCCGTATCGAGCGCACCGGCCTCGAGAATGATGCGCCGCGCCTCGGCCGGGGCCTTGTCAATGATGGCGTCTGCTTCGGCCCATACGTCCGCGATCTTCGGCATCGAATTCCTCCGCCCCAGAGTGAAACGTCAGTTGTGAGGGATAGACGAACGATATGCCGATTTTCGCATCACGCAAATACGGTCCGATCGGAGCTCGATAAGGCCGTGGCGCGGTATGCCCCGACGTCGTGAGAACCAAGTCAACACGCCCTCACTGCGATTCCGGAAGGCTGAAATCGAAGTTGTAGTGATGCACATTGCCTTCGATGACGATCTCCAGTGTGCCGGTCAGACCGGCGAGTTGTTCGGTCCCGGAATCGGGCACCACGCGGATGATCATCGAGTACTCGCCGCCCCGCCGCATGGTGGCGCTGTGGACGAGGGCGAATGATCCCTTCCTGCCGTTCAGCGAACCGCTGAAGTGCTCGATGGCGACGGCGGCCGCCGATCCTTCCATCGTGCCACTCGCGGTCATCATCTCGCCCTGACTCGTCCCTTCGAGATCTCCTCGATACTGTTTGTCGAGGGTGAAACGCGGAAAGGAAGGACGGTCCCCCTTGCTCTCCGCCGGGATGGGTTCCACCTTCACCTCGAATGTTCCGGTTGCGCGATGCGGCATGTGTCCACCTTTCTTCTGTACGGCCGTGGTCTCCAACGCGAGTAGCGCGGCCACGGTTGCCATTGCGATGACTCTCTTCATCGTGGCTCAATGGTAGGCTGGCCGTGGCGCCATGGATTGAAGGAACGCGACATGCTGCGGCTCAAGCACGACAAGGCCAGCGGGATCCTCAACCTGGGGCCGGGGCAGCGATTGACGCGCTTCTGGCCTTCCGACGACCTGACGCCGTTCGTCGAGCATTATTGGATCGTCCGGTGGAACGTCCCCGCACCCCAGATCGCCGAAACGCTCCCTTACCCTTCGGTACATATGGTGCTGGAGGAGGGGCGTTCGGAGGTGGTCGGGGTGATGCGCGGCAAGTTCTCGCGGGTCATCGAAGGGTGCGGCCGGGTGGTGGCGACGAAATTTCGTCCCGGCGGTTTCCGAGCCTTCGTCGATCGTCCCGTGGCCGCCTTCAGCGACCGCCGATGGCCGGTGACGAGCGTATTTGGTGGGAGTGTCGACGGCTTCGATGCCGAGGTCCTCGCGCACGACGATGACCTGGAGGCGGCCAAGGCCATCGAGTCGTTTCTCCGGTCAATTGGCCCGTTGGCGAGCGACGCTATGGCACTGGCGGGAGCGATCACAGCACGCATCGCCGAGGATCGCACAATCACCCGGGTCGATCAGATCGCCGGCGAGTTTGCAATGACCGCGCGTCAAATGCAGCGGCTGTTCCGGGAGTATGTAGGCGTCACGCCGAAGTGGGTCATCCAGCGCTACCGTCTGATCGAAGCCGCCGAGCGGCTCGCTGCCGGTACCGTGGCCGACTTTGCCGGCCTCGCGCTCGACCTCGGATACGCCGACCAGGCGCATTTCATCCGTGACTTCAAGAAGATCGTCGGACGTGCGCCCGCCGGCTTCGCGCGGAGCATTCGCGAGCGGCGGGAGTAAACCAGAAACCAGAAACCAGAAGGTCTCTGTCTCTCTGTCTCTTTCTGCTTCTAGTTTCTGCTTTCTGGTTTACCCGGCCTTACTTCGCCTCGGCCGCGGCGGCATTGATCGAGTCCCATACCTCCGTTTTCTCGGCCGTGTCGTGCGCCGCGGCCATGGCCTTGTCGAAGTACTCTTTCGCCCTGGCCGGATCGCCCTTTGCGACATACACCTCGCCGAGTCCGGTGTAGACGCGCCAGAGCTCGCGGCTGGAGGGGTGCGCGGCGGCGTAGTTGTTCAGGTAGCTGATCGACTCGTCGTACTTCTTCGTGCTCAGCAAGGCGCTGTATCCGAACGCGATCGTCTCCGCCTCGGTGGCGATCGACGCCGCGCGATCGCGCAACTCCGCGGCCCCTTTGGCGTCGCCCTTCTTCTCGACCACCGCCGCCTTCGTCCGCAACCCGCCGAACGTCGTACCAAGTGCCAGGGAATGATCAGCGTAGGTCAAGGCGGTGTCGGGATCGCCGTTGCGCAGCTCCCAGCGCGCCGCGGCCGCCCACGCATTCGGATCCCAATGCTTTCCGCCGCGTAGCGTGTCGCTGATCGAAGCGCGGATCGTGGCCTTGATATCGACCTCGATCCTGATCGGTACGCGCAGCGTTTCCCACCGCAATGACGCGATGGCGGAGCTGTTTGTCACGTCGTCGAACCGATAGGTCAGCCGCTCCTCGGAATCGGTCGACGTCTGCGGCGTCACGGTCACGCGCAGGACGTCCTCGGATGGGTCGTAGTTGTAGACACCCCAGTCGCCGGCGAACTTGCTGAAGATCATCGTCCATTGCGACGCCGCCGGAATGGCATACAGGGCGTACGTTCCGGCGGGCAGCATCTGTCCTTCGACCTTTACAGGCGTGGAGAACGCGATCGTGGTGTTCTCATTCGCGCCGGTGCGCCACGGGGAACCGTACGGCACAAGGCCGTTCCAGATCTTTCGCTTGTTCACCGCGGGGCGGTGATAGGTGATGGTGACGTCGGTGACACCGATCGTCTGGCCAATGGTGGCAGCAGGACTCGGCTCCGGCAGTCTGATGGCCGACTGCCCGGCGGCGTTCAGCGCGGCAAGAAAAAGGGCGGTTCCGATCGCAATGTTCTTCATGCCCGCAATCTTAGAGCGAGCGCGGAGGTCCATTTTGTATCGATCATGTAACGTGCAGCGAACCGGCGGACAACTGCTTGCCCGCGATTTTGTAACGGAAGGCCTCCCGGCATCACTACCTTACATCCGGGATCAGCCGGTCCAGTGATTCGCTTCAGCAAACGAGACGCGCTGCATTCTCACACGGTGAACCCGCAAGGGTGCGCAAACGATCGTTCCCGGCTCACCCGAGGAGAGCTTCGGCGCGGGATCAACGCGCCGCGAAGGGGAATCGTCAATGGACAAGCGGGTAGCCGACGTCCTTCTCGTGATCGAGCGCGAATGGCGGCGCGACCATCGCGTGGAAGAGCTGGCGACGTCCGTGAACCTCTGTGCCTCGCGGCTCGAGCACCTCTTCAAAGCGATGTTGAATCGTTCCATCCGGGAAGTGATCCATACGCGGCGTCTGGACGAGGCGGCCAAGCTGATCGCCACGACGTATGAGCGGATCTCGGAGATCGTCTACTTCGTCGGCTTCCGGGATGTCCCGAACTTCAACCACGCCTTCCGCGGCCGGTTCGGCGTGAGCCCGCGCGAATACCGCCTGGCTGCTCAGCGCGAAGCCGTTGCGAAGTCCCGGGGAGCAGATTCCACCAGCTTTCAGCAGAGAGCACCAAGTCAAAACGACTGACACCAAGAGGTTCCCATTGCTCATCCCGCTCACGGCATCCACATTCATGACAGTCGTCACGATCGTCCAACAGCACGCGCCAGACGGGCATAGGACTCACCCGGCGCACTAGTCAAACGAGGAGCGAAGATGCCAGTCTCACCGAGCTATCCCGGAATCTACATCGAGGAGTTGCCGAGCACGAGTCACACGATCGCCGCCGCGCCGACGTCGATCGCTGTCTTCGTCGGGTATACACATCCGTTCAAGACGCCTTCATCGTCGTTCAACAAGGCCATCGAGCTGTTCAGCTTCACCGACTATGAGCGAGAGTTTGGCGGCTTCTACAACGGAGCGTTGCTGGACGATAACGTCGCCCAGGCCGTCAACCAGTTCTTTATCAATGGCGGTGGGCAGGCGTACGTGGTGGGGTTGAAGGCGGCAAATTACTTCAACAACTCGGGGGGGGCACTAACTCCGACACTCGCTGCGGGGTCGGCAACGCTTAAAGACGACATAACGTTCACTGCGCTCGAGCCGACCGACCCGACTGAGATGCAGATCTCCATCGATGGCGCTTCGTCAATCGGCGACAGCGCCAATGTCACGATCAACTACGGTAGCCGACCCCCGGAGATCTACCGCAACGTGAGTATCAACGAAGCCGCTCCACCCACGATCGCGAACCCTGACTTCATTGGTACGCGGATGTCGAATGCTAAGCTCGTATCCGTCAGCGTCGGCGCCAACTCCACATTTGTCGCGGCGACGGATCAATTTACACCAAACGTCACGGCCTCGAAGACCATCAACAATGTGACGTTCACAGCGCTAGACGCATCACAGTCCACCGCAATCCAGATCGTAATTAGCAACGTGAGAGCCGCAGGGAAGATCGCGGACATCGAGATCACTAGTGGCTCTCTTCCCAGTGATCCGCTCTTTACTAACGTCAGTGTCGACGCAACGATCAACAGCCCCAATCCCGATTTCATCCTGACGCGGATGATCGCGTCCGCATATGTCAATGTCGCGCTCGGACCAAATCCTAAACTCAAGAATACGACTGCGCCTGTGAAGGTACAGTTCTCGACACCTGTCAGCGCGATTACAACCTTCGACGCTACCCAGTTCCATCACGTTTTCGACGCCGACACCGACCTCGACAAGCTCCCGATCTTCAACATTCTCGTGCTGCCCGGAGTAACCGACAACAGTGTGCTCAGCGAAGCGCTGGCGTTCGCCGAGCGGAAACGGGCTTTCATGATCGTCGACCCGCCACCCGGAAGCACAGCCGATCAGGACGCTGTCCACGGCATCAATGAATACATGACCGGACCGGCTTCGCCAAAGAGCCCCAACGGCGCGCTGTACTTCCCCTATCTCAAGACTTCCGATCCCCTCAGCGGCAAGCCCATCTCCCTTCCCCCCAGCGGCTACGTCGCCGGCATCTTCGCCAGGACCGACAACAACCGCGGCGTCTGGAAGGCGCCGGCCGGCCTCGAGACGACTGTCCTCAACACCACCGGTGTCGTCGACGACGGGCGGATGAACGACATGCGCCAGGGAGTGCTGAACCTGGCAGGCATCAACTGCCTGCGGACGTTCCCAGGGGTCGGCACGGTGGTCTTTGGCTCGCGGACCCTCGTCTCGGCCAACGTCGCGTACGAGCAGTGGAAGTACGTACCGGTACGCCGCATGGCGCTGTTCATCGAGCAGACGCTCTACAGCAATCTCACCTGGGCGGTGTTCGAGCCGAACGACGAGCCGCTCTGGATCGCCCTGCGCACCTCGGTCGAGAACTTCATGCTCTCGCTCTTCAGCAACGGCGCATTTCAGGGGAGCAAACCGAGCGAGGCCTTCCTCGTGCGCTGCGACAAATCCACCACCACCCAAACCGACATCAACAACGGCGTCGTCAACATCATCGTCGCCTTCGCTCCGCTCAAACCCGCGGAGTTCGTGATCGTCAAGATCGCGCAGCTCGCCGGCCAGGGGCAATAGGAGAACGTCATGGGCAAGCCGTTCAACGTCAACATCAATCGCTTCGACCCCTACAAGTCGTTTCGCTTTCTGGTCTACTTCGAGGGGTCGACCTCGCCGGTGGCCGGCATCAGCAAGGTCTCCAAACTCCAGCGCAGCTCCGACTCCATCGAATACAAAGAGGGCGGCAACGCCATCATCCGCAAAGGGCTGGGCCGTACGAAGTACGAAGCGATCACCCTCGAGCGCGGCGTCACGCACGACACCGACTTCGAGAATTGGGCGAACGCCGCACAGGTGCTCGACAAAGGTGCGCCGTCCACGTCGCTGAAGAACCTTCGCAAGGAGATCCGCATCGACCTCCTCAATGAGGCCGGACAGCCGGTGCTCCGTTACAACATTCATCGCTGCTGGGTCTCGGAATACCAGTGCCTGCCCGACCTGGACGGCGGCGGGAATGCCGTGGCGATCGAGCACATCAAGCTGGAGAACGAGGGTTGGGAGCGCGATCTCTCGCTCGTCGAGCCGGCCGAGATCTGACATGGTCACCCTTCCGGTCAGCGGATTGGACGTGACGCTCCGGCGTCCGGCCGGCGAGGAAGATGTCCTCATCTGGGAGTCCCCTCGGCGCGGCATGTCGATGGTGCTGGATCTCCTGACAACGCTGGCGCGCACTGGCGACGCCGAGGTGCGTTGGGAGGCGATGACGGTCACCGACGTCGAGGCTCTGCTTCTGGAGCTGCGGCGGCTGCTGTTCGGCGACCTGGTACGGGGACAGGCCCGGTGTGAGTCGGCCGATTGCCGCGCGCGGGTCGACGTGACATTCCGGATCAGCGACTATCTGGCACATCACGCGCCGCGCGGGACGCGCGATGCCGAGCCCGCAGGCGACCCCGGCTGGTATGCGCTGCGGAACGCGCCGGTCGCGTTCCGGCTGCCGCTGGCCGGCGATCAGGTGGCGATCGCCGGGAGACCAAACGCGGAGCGGGCGTTGGTGGCGCGTTGCATCCGCCCTCCCGAATTGCCTGCGCGGTTGCTCAGGCGAGTCGAACGGGTCATGCAGGCGCTGGCCCCATCGCTCGGCGACGTGGTGGAAGGGACCTGTCCCGAATGTGGCGCGTCGATCGCGGTCTACTTCGATCCACAGGACTTCACACTCCGTGAGTTGCGCGACCAGGCCTCATTCGTCTTTCAGGAAATCCACCTGTTGGCCAGCCGCTACCACTGGAGCGAGGATTGGATCATGCGCTTGCCAGGCTCGAGGCGGGCGCAATACGCGGAGATGATCCGCGGCGAAGAGGCGGGTGCGTGATGGCGCGCTCCACCTACCTGCAGCACATGGCCGGCGGCCGTTCTTCGCTTCAGTCGCTCGCGCCTGCGCGCGCATGGTCTCGCAGAGGGGTTTCGGGCGATACCGGACCGAGGGTCGATACGTCGGCAGCTCCGACGGGCGTCATTCCGAGCGCTGTTCGATCCCCGATGACTCAGGCAACCTCCCCGGCAATGCGTCTCTCACCGACGCTCCGAGAGGAGGGCCCGCGGAGCGAAGGCGTGGAGTCTCGCGTAAGACAACGCGGACCTTCGGCTACCTTCTCCCGCCGCGAGGATGTGGACGTCGATGGGGGTGGTGACCTCCTCAATGGAGCGAGCGATCCCTTGCCTGCAACGACAAGGGTCATGAGCACTCGGGAGGCTCCTCGGGATCACGCATCGAGGGGTGTCGCGCCGAGCGCCGAGACAAATCGCGCAGACAGCGGCGAAAGACCTGCGGCGAATTCCCACTCGGCCGTCATTCCGAACGAACCGTCACTTCCTTCGCCTGCAATCGCTTCGAACGTGAGTACGGGCAGGATCCCTCGTGGTGCGTCGCACAGTCCGAAGCCGGATCGAGTCGATTCAGACATCACGGACCGATATGCCGCTTCCTCGACACGTCCCGACATGGCCGTCACTGCGAGCGAAGCGAGGAAGCCCTCGGGCTCAAGCACGCGCGAGATCCCTCGGAATGCTGCGTCGCCTAGCGCGCAACCGAGCGTCGCCTCGATCAGCGACGATCGGCACGCAGGGCCTTCGCCTCGTCTCGACACGGCTGTCGCTCCGAACGAAGCGAGGAATCCCTCGCGTTTGAGCCCGCGGGAAGCCCCTCGGAATGGAGGGCAGCACAGCGCGCAACCGAGCGTTGTCGGCTCGGCCAGAGACGATCGGCTTGCCGGCACTTCCGCGCGTCCCGATGCGGCCGTCATTGTGAGCGAAACGAAGAGTCCCCTTCCTGAGTCGGCCGCTGCTGCAAGCAAGCCGAGGATTTCCCGCTCCGCGCGGAAGGACGCGGCAACCGACGCCGCCCGTGCCTGGCGAAACGAGATACCGCCACTGGAGCCCGTGTCGCGCTCCGCCACACAGGATCGCGGCGAGATCGTCAACGCCGGCGAATCGCCTGCGGCGGCACCTCGTTCCCCGCGTACGAGCGCCTCGCGCCGCGCCGGCGAACGCGGCGGCGTCCACATCGGCTCGCTCGAGATCCGCGTCGTCGAGCCGCAACAACAACAGCCCCCGCCGCAGCAGATCGTCCACGTTCACGCCCCGGCGGCGCCGGCAGCGCCGCTGGCACGAGGCTTCAGCTCGACCTTCGGGCTGAGGCAGGGGTGAGGCGATGGCTGCCCCTCTCATCGGCGTGTTCGACCTCTCGATCGTTACCGACGCGTTGATCGCGCTGATCACGAAGTATCGAGATGAATCGCCGATATGGACGTCGACGACTACGAGGCCGACCATCGACATCACCGGCGCCGCGCCCGACGCCGGGCGCGTCGGGGCGGATTGCGTGCTGAGTGTTTACCTCTTTCACGTCGCCACGGATAAGTACCAGCGCAACACGCCGCTGCCGTTGCGTCCGCCCGTCATCAGTTCTTTGCCGCAACGCCTGCGCGTACCGCCGATCCCTTTCCAGCCACTGGCACTCGATCTCTATTACCTGGTCACCGCCTGGGCCGGCAACCAGTACGTCACCGAGCAGCGGGCCATGAGCATCGCTCTGAAGGCCCTCTATGAGAATCCCACGATCCACAGCACGGTCCATAACGACGACCGCATCGAAGGCCTGACTCTGACCATGGAGATGGAGACGTGGGATGAAATGGGACGGCTGTGGCAGGCGGTGACCACTCCCGCGCGGCTCGCTGCGGTGTACAAGGTGAGCGCGGTCTTCATTGCCCCCGAGGAGCTGACGGATTCACTCGCACCACCGCCTGCCACGCTCGATCTCACCGTCGGCACGGCCGGAGCGCCGGCCCTCGGCGGCGCGTTTGCGGGCGGCAAGCCGTTGCCGCTTCTCACTCCTGTGGCGTCGGTTTTCACGATCAGAGGCGCTGGCTTCGTCGCCGGTAAAACGACAGTGGACGTTGACGACGGCGGCTCCGTTGTCACATTGCAGCAATCGACAGGTGTGCCCGGCCCCGGCGAATTCGCGATCAACAGTGATGGCACGTCGATCGAGTTTCAGTTGCCCTCCGGTCTGCAGGCCGGCGAGTACGCGGTACACGTGCAGGTCAACGGCGCTGAGTTGCCTCCGGCGTGGCTGGTGAAGCTGCCATGACCGTGCTTGCCAACGCTGTCGTCGCCACCCCGGCCTTCCTGATGCGCATCCGTCTGCGCGCCGAGCGTCGCGTGCTTTGGATGCGCCGGCTGTGGGGAAGTGCCGCCGACACGCGAGCCCTGGCCATCACCGACGACGATGTCGATCAGATCCTGGCCGATCCTGAAGCAGTCGCGGCGGCGGAGAACGCGTTTTATCGGAATGAGGCGTCCGAGCTCACTGAGCGGATCGAGGAGGCCGACCTCCTGGCCGCCGACGATCACGCTGTGGCGTTGCTTCGAGGGGCGTTCGGTCTCTCGGATGCCGAGGCCGACTTTCTGATGATGTGCATCGCGGTCGAGAGCGACCCGATGCTCCGCCGCGTCTTCGGCTATCTGCACGACGACGCCAACGTCGGCAACCCCACGCCGTGGCTGGGTGCGGCGCTGTTCCGCTGGCCGGAGCCGCCACAGCTCGGGCCGTCCTCGCCGCTGGTGCGGTGGAGGTTGGCGCGGCCGGTCGACGGCTTCGCCTCGTGGAGCCCTTCGACGCCTTGGTGTGCCGATCCGTTCGCCACGTCGCTGCTCCTTGCCGGCCGGTTCCACGATCCCATCGTGTCGCACGCCATCACCATGCTCGACGCGAGCGGATCGGCGAGGGATCTCGTACTTTACCCGCGGGCGCTCGACGATGCGGAGGCATTCGTTCGTGCCATCGCGGCCTCGCGAACGGCGGAGGCCCGGCCCATCGAGGTCGAGCTGATCGCTCCGCGGGGCTCGGGGCGCCGTACGCTGGCCGCGCAGCTCTGCGCACGGTTCGGCGCCGCGATGCTCGCCGTCGACGGCGCGTCGCTGCAGCAAGGGTCCGACAGCGCGGCCATCGCCGAACGAATCCAGCGCGTTGCGCGGCTCGCACGCGCGGCGGGGGCAGTCATCTATTGGAGTGCCGGCGGCGAGCTGGATGCGCACGCCTGGGTCTCGCTCGATGGAGTGTGCGAGCTCATCGTCTTCGGCGCCGAGACGCCCGGCTCCGTAACGAGGGATGCCGCGCCCCGAAAGACAATCGTGCTGCCGCCGCTCACGGGCGCGTTGAGGCGCGAGCTATGGCAGCGTCTGACCGATGCCCCAATGCCCGAGGAGGCTTTGCAATGGATGCTCACGCCGGCGGAACTGGCCGGCGTCGCCGCGGTGGCCGCGGCCGGTCCGGCGGAGCTCGCGGCAGCCTGCCGGCGGCTGGTCCATCGTACGCCAGGGGAGAACTTCGCGCCGCTGCCGTCGCCGTACACCTGGGATGACCTTGTGCTGGCCGCTCCTGTCCTCCAGCATCTGCGCGAGCTGGAGGATCAGGCCCGGCTCCGCTTCGCCGTCTTCGGCGAGTGGGGATTCGGGCGGACGCATCCGGTGGCGCGCGGGCTGTCGGCGCTGTTCTCCGGACCGAGCGGCACGGGGAAGACGATGGCCGCGCAGGTGATGGCGCGCTCGCTCGGCATGGAGCTCTATCGCGTTGACCTGGCCGGCGTCGTCAACAAGTACGTCGGCGAGACGGAGAAGCGGCTGAAGCTCGTCTTCGATGCCTGCGAGCGCGCCAATGTGCTGCTCTTCTTCGATGAAGCCGACGCGCTCTTCGGCCAGCGGACGCAGGTGAAGGACGCTCACGACCGCTTCGCCAACATCGAGATCGACTACCTGCTGCAACGGATGGAGCAGTTCGACGGGATCGCCATCCTGGCCACGAACCGGAGGAACGATCTCGACAAGGCCTTCGTCCGGCGGCTGCGCTTCATCATTGAGTTTACGCAGCCCGGCCCGGCCGAGCGGCTGGCGCTCTGGCGCCGCGCGCTTCCGGAGACGACACCAGCCGGCGAGCCGCTGCTCGATGCCATCGACTTCGAGCGGCTGGCCGCTGAACTGGCCATCACCGGCGCCGACATCAAGTCGGCGGCGCTGGGCGCGGCCTTCCGGGCAATGGCCGAGGGAACGCGGATCGGCATGCGGCACATCGTCGTCGCCGCGCGCCGTGAGATGACCAAGCGCGGTGTCGAGCTGCGCGCGGGCAGTTTCGGAGCGCCTTCATGACGAACGTTGCGATCGATCGGATGACGCTCAACGCGCCGCACCTCGGGCGTGGCGGCGGCGAGCGTCTGGCCCGCCTGGTTCTCGACGGACTGGCGGGGGCGACTCTCCCGGCAGGGGGGTCTGTTGACTCGGTGAGCATCACCCTGAACGCCGGCTCGGCAAGCGAGCCGGAGGCGCTGGCCGGGCAGATCGTGCAAGAGCTGCTGCGTCGGTTCGATCGGATGGAGTGAGGAGAAACCATGGCCGGCAAGTTCATCAAAGGGGCACTCGTGCAATTCATGGAGGCATTTCTCACTCCGGTGCCGAACGTCATCACCTTCCAGTTCAATCCGGAAACGATCACGCACAAGTGGAGCGGCAGCGAAGCATTTCAGAGCGAGATCACCAAGACCGATGGCAATGGCAAAGATGTCATAGGCAAAAAAAAGACCAATCAGAACCCCCTGGCAGTATCGGGCTATCCAGGCGAATCGTTCTCTTTCAAGATTGCCATCAGTGCAAGCGATCCCATCGCGGACGGGAACGACGCCACCGCGGCGCTCGCCAGTGCATCGGGCCTTTACACACGTCTGGCAGCGCTGGAGATGCTTCTCTACCCGGTGTCGACGACGACGAAAGGCTTCGGTGTTTTCAGCAAGAATTTCAAGTTCTCTACCTCCGACTTCACCGGTGGAGTATTCGACACGCCGCCTGCCGACGGCACGCCGCGCGTCGTGAGCGACGTGCCAGCGCTGCAGGTACCCACAGTCCTCTTCGTCTGGGGCCCGGCGCGGATCGTCCCTGTGCGTGTCAAGAGTCTGACGATCACCGAGACCATCTACGACGCGCTACTGAATCCGACCGATGCCGATGCCGAGCTCGAGCTCGACGTGCTGACACCCGACGAGCTGCCCTACGTGAACGGGCCGCTCAAGCGGATCGCCCAGGGAGCCTATCTCTATACCCAGTCTCTGCGGCAGTTGTTTGCAGCCGCCAACCTCGCCAACACCACTGATTCGGTCATTGGACTGGTCTCGTAAGGAGGAGCCATGTTCTCGTCCAATAGCCGATACCTTAACGCGGGCACCTACACCGTCACGAAGCCTGACGGCACGCTGATTACGGCCACGCGGCTACCGCTGCCCGGCGTACCGAACGTCATCGGATCGCACGGGCGGCTCGATGGCCACCGGCTCGACCACATCGCGTCCCATTACCTTTCTGACGCCACCGAGTTCTGGCGGCTGTGCGACGCGAACGACGCGCCCGCACCCGACGCGCTCGCGGCGCACGATCGCATCGAAATTCCGGAGACGAGGCGCTGATTCGATGAGCACCTACGAGTTGATTTTCGACGGGACGGCGGCCGATGCGGCGCTGTACGACAGCGTCTCGTTGATCGAGGTCGAGGAGAACATCGACATGCCGTCGGCCATGCAGCTCACCACCTCGGTGAATCGCAGTGACCGCGGCGACTTGACGCTGGTCGGCGATGCCCGTCTCCAGCCGTTCACCAACGTGGCCCTCGTGGTCAGCGCCGACGGGGAGACTTCGCAGTGCGTCTTCGACGGCTATGTCCTCTCGCACAAGCTGCATCTCGAAGCCGGCGTCACCTCATCGACGCTGCAGGTGTGGTCGCAGGACGCCACCTGGATGATGAACCTCGAGGAGAAGGTGAAGGAGTGGGCCGACGTCACCGACGCCGATGTTGCCGCGTCGATCTTCGCCGACTACGGAATCACACCGTCAGGGGACAACCGCGCCGACAACTCCCCTTCTCACACCGAAGACAAGCACACTCTCATGCAGCGCGGCTCAGACATCCAGTTCCTGCGGATGCTGGCGCGGCGCAACGGCAAGCTTTGTCGCGTCGCCTGCGACGATAAGCCCGGCCTGCGCACCGGTTTCTTTGCGAAACCGGCCCTCGGCAGTGCTCCAGAGCTGACCATCGTGGCCATCGACCTCGATGCGCCAACCGTCGCCTCGCTTGATTTCGAATGGGACGTGACTCGTCCCAGCTCCGTACAGGCGCGGCAGGCTTTGTTCGACGATGCCGCGGAGGACGGCGTGAGCGCCGAGCCCGACGACTCCGGCCTGACCCCGCTCGCCGAACGTGGACTGGCCGATTTCGCGGGAAAAACGATGAGCGTGCTGCTCACCGCGCCGGTCGACGACGCCGGCGAGCTCGCGCATCGCGCAACGTCGGTGTTGCGCGAGGCCGGCTGGTTCGTCCGCTGCGAAGGCGAGACCGATGCCGACCGGCTCAAGGCCATCCTCCGCGCCGGATCGATCGTCGCGATCGCTGCCGCCGGGACGCTCAACTCCGGCAACTACCTCGTCTGGAGCGTGCGCCACTCCATCACCGCCGACTCGCATCGAATGAAATTCGTGCTCGTGCGCAACGCCGTCGGCCCGGCGTCGATGGGAGGAGCGTCATGAGCGATCAGGCTCTGCCCGAGATCCTAGACCGTCTGCGGAACCGCTTCTACGGCAAGTACCGCGGCTCCGTCACGGACGTCGACGACGCCACGCTCCGCATCAAGGCCAAGGTGCCTGCCGTCCTCGGCCAGCAGAAGAGCGGATGGTGCATGCCCTGCGTGCCGTACGCCGGCGCAGGAGCCGGCATCGCCTTCATCCCCGAGGTGGGCGCCGGCGTCTGGATCGAATTCGAGGGCGGCGACGTCTCCTACCCGATCTGGGCCGGCTGTTACTGGAGGAGCGGCGAGCTGCCCGAAGATGCAAAGCCAAAGGTGAAGGCCATCGTCACGAAAGAGGGACTGAAGATCCTGCTCGATGACGACGGCGGCAAGATCGCCATCACCGACAAGAACGACAACACCATCACCCTCGACTCGGATGGCGTGAAGGTCGCCCACGGCGACTCGAAGAAGATCGAGATCACCAGCTCCTCGGTGAAGGTCAACGACGGCAACCTGGAGGTGTCGTGATGGGCAACCTCCTCAACACCTCCAGCACGTTGATGTGCCCGCACGGTGGCAGCGTCACGATCAGTTCGACCAACACCAAGGCCAAAGCCGACGGCTCGCCGATCGTCCGCGGCAGCGACACCTTCACCATCGCCGGTTGTCCCTTCGTCTTAGCCAACGCGCCGCACCCCTGTGTCCGCGTCCAGTGGAGCGTGACGGCGACGATGCTCAAGGCGGCAGGGGAGCTCGCGCTGGCGGCCGACAGCGTGGGCATGTGCCTTGCCGCCGACTCCGCGCCGCAAGGCCCCGTGCAGATCTCCAACACGCAGATGAAGGTGAAGGGGCTCTGATGCGCCGCCGCGACTACGCCTTTCCATTCCGTATCGACCGCGGCTCGCGGCAGGCCGCCGAGGCCGGCTACGCCGATCACGTGAGGCAGATGGTCATGCAGTTGCTGCTCACATCACCCGGCGAGCGCGCCGACCTGCCGGAGTTCGGCTGCGGCCTTCGCCAGCTCCTCTTCGCCCCGCACGCCGAGGCGCTCGACGCCACGACGCAGATGCTGGTCACCGGAGCGATGAACCGCTGGCTCGGCGATCAGGTCGAGGTGCGAACCGTCCACATCGCCACGCCCGACGAGGCGCCCGACCGTGCGCAGATTCTCGTCGAGCTGACGTATGTGCTGTTGCAGACGGGAGCGCTGAATCAGACCACCGTGAGGATCGGCGCATGACTGACGCACCGCACGACCGCCTCGCGAGCCTGCTCACCTCCGGAGCGAAGGTCAACGGCATCGACTTCATCGAGATCGGCTCCGCCGATCAGAAACAGTTGCGCGTTCACTTTCTCAACGGAGTGGACGTCAAGAGTTCACTCGACTCCAAAGAGCCGGTGACGATCACCGGCGGAGAAACGATTCCAGTAGTAAAGGTGCTGCCGCTAACGCTGGTGTCGTGGAAGCTTGATCCCCAGGGCCACGTTCTACTCGACTTGTCCGTCGCGGCGCCGGGCGATTTCTCGACGTACACGCTCTCGCTGCACGCCACCAGCAGCTCCGCTATCGTCATCGACCCTTTCTACGACCACAAGACGTTCTCCTTCAAGGCGCTCTGCGACTCGAACGTCGATTGCGAGGCACCGCCGCACGTCTGCCCGCCGCCCGTCGGCGACCTTCCGCCGATCGATTACCTGGCCAAGGACTTCCTCAGTTTCCGGGCCGCGCTCAGCGACTTCTCCGCGTTGCGCTATCCGGAGTGGCAGGAGCGGAACGAGGCCGACTTCGGCACGATGTTCATGGAAGCGCTCTGTTCGGTAGCCGACGATCTCAGCTATCTGCAGGACCGCATCGCCGCCGAGGCGACGCTGGAGACCGCGACGCAACGAAAGTCGATCGTGAGGCACGCCCGTCTCGTCGACTATGAGCCGCGGCCCGCGGTGTCTTCGCATGTGATGCTGCAGTTCGACGTATCCAGCGGCGGCACGATCGGAACAGGCGTCCGCGTGAGCACGCTGGGCGTAGACGCGACGCGCGTCGACTTCGAAACCTCGGTTGAGACAACCGTATCGCCTCTATGGAACCGCCTCCCGAATATCGTCCCCTATGTCTGGGACGCCAGCGAACAGTGTCTTCCTGCCGGCTCGACGGACGCCTGGATTGCAGGGACTGGCCACAACTTCTCGGCCGGACAGCAGCTTCTCATCGAGACGCGCGCGGCTGTGGACGCCGATCCGCCGATACGCCAGATCGTGACGCTGATCGGTCTACCGGAAGAATCAACCGACCCGCTGTTCGTCAGTAACGTCACCCACATCGCCTGGCGCCCGGAGGATCAATTGCTGCAGGACCGGGACGTCGCGCGCACGATTTTCGCCGGGAACCTCGTACCCGCCACGCAAGGCAGGCAGGTGGTGGAGACGTTCGCAATCCCGGGAAGCGGTGCGGCCGGCAACCTTGCCATCGTCCGAGACGGACCGCGCGTCGCCGGCATCGAGTCGCTGCAGTATCTCTACACCCTTGCCGAGTCGCCATTGGTATGGCTGCCTTCGGCGGATGGAACTTCACTCGTACCCCAGATCACGCTCACGCAGGGTCCCGGGGCGCAGCGCACGTGGGAATGGGTGCCGCGAATCGTCGATGCCTTCCCATCCGATGCCGCTTTTTCGATCGAGCCGTTCCGGATGCGGGCCGTGGCGCGGAACTCCGACGACACCATTTCGCACGATTATGACGGCAATGGCGAAACGATTCGTTTCGGCGACGGCACGTTTGGCGAGGCACCGCCGGAAGGCGCCGTGTTCGAGGTCAGCTATCGCGTCGGCGACGGCGTGGGGGGCAATGTCGCGGCCGACGCCATCACCTGGATCGCGCCGAACGCTCCCCCATTCATCACCAGCGTCACGAACCCCTTCGCCGCCGAGGGAGGGGCCGACGCCGAGCCGGACGAAACCGTCCGCCGGCTCGCGCCGCAGGCATTCCGCACCACACAGCTTCGGGCCGTACGATCGGAGGACTATGTCCGTGCGGCCGAGACCCTGCGGTGGGTGTCGAATGCCGGATCGGCGTTCCGCTGGACCGGAAGCTGGCTCACGGTCTTCACCACGGTCGACCCGCGGGTGACCGAGGAGGTCAGCGTCGATCAGGAAATCGAGCTGATCGACCTGTTGAACCGCTATCGCCTCGCGGGCTACGAATCCTATGCACTGCCGCCGCGATTCACCTCGCTCGATCTCCTCGTGGTCGTTTGCGCGCGCAGCGACGCATTCCGCGGCGACGTCGAGCAGGCGGTGCGGGAGGCGCTGAGCACGAAGCAGTTCTTCAATCCTGACGCGTTCACCTTCGGGACGCCGCTCGAACGGAGCCGGCTGGAGGCCGCCGTGCAGTCGGCCAACGGCGTGGGCGGGATCCTCTCGCTCCGCTTCCGACGCCGTGGCCAGTCCAGCAGTTTCGCAGACGTCCTCAACTCGGTGCCGATCGCGAAGAACGAGATCCTCCGCGTTGACAACGACCCCAGCAGGCCGGAGCGCGGATCGATCCGCATCCAGGTGGAGGGGGGCAAATGAGCGACGTCCCCAACTGCCCCTGCGAAGGCTTCGTTCATCCGGCGGTCATCGACAACCAGCCCGGACTATCGGTGATCCGCTATCGCGTCGGGGACTTCCTCTCCTTCCGCCACGCCCTGCTGCTGTCGCGCCCCCTCGAGACGCAGCTCGCACATTGGCGTCCGGGCGGTCGAGGTGATCTCGCTGTGCAACTAGTCGAATGGTGGGCGGTGCTCGCCGACATCCTGACGTTCTACAACGAGCGCGCGATCACGCAGGCCTTCATCCGCACCGCCGATCTTCCCGAGGCGGTGAACAATCTGGTCCGCCTCCTCGGATATCGGCCGCGTCCCGCCATCGCCGCACACGGACAACTCGCCGCGATCATCTCCGGCACGAAGCCGGTCACCCTTCGCAAGGGCTTTGCCATTCAGAGCAAACCCGGACCGGGCAAGCAGCCGCAGATCTTCGAAACCGACAGCGACGCCACGCTCGATCCCGGCGGCATCATCGAGGTCGATCCTTCGCCTGATCCGAGACTCTTCACACTCGACGGGCAATCGAGCTCCGTGCTTCTCGCGGGAACGGTCACCTCGATCGGGAAAGGCGACCGGCTCCTCCTGCGGAAGCGGGTCTGGAGCAAGAGCGGGACTCTCAGCGATGCGGTCGTTGCCGTCGTAAGCGAAGTGAGGACGGAAACGTCACCGCGCGGGACGAAGAACACCCGGGTTGTCTTCGACTCCAATCTTGGATTCGGAACCGAGAATGCCGCCGATTGGCTTCTGCTCCGTGGGACGCAGACCGCCAGGCTTTTCGCCACCGCGAATGCACCGATCGAAGCGGAATTCGGCAACGTCCCAGTCGATGATCGTAACCAGATCACGCTAGGCGGCGCGATTTCGATGACCAATGCGCAGTACTCCCGGATTGCCTCGGCGATCCGAGCAACACCTTCGTACGCCGATGCGCGCTTTCGCACGGCGCAAAGCATCACTGGCAACGCATTCCATCTCGAAGGGACCTCGTCGATCGATCCCGACGACGCGTTAATGATCGAACAGGGCGGAGACTATCGGATCGCGCGCGTCCTTGGGCAGACTCGACTTGTCTGGTACGCGAACGGTGACCCGGCCGGCCCCGGAGCCGTCCCGACGCTTGCGGACAAAGAAGTTGCCATTCCCGTTCTCCACTCCGTGATCCAAACCTCGGCGGTGCTGAAGGTCGACAAGGATGTAGCGGACTGGAATGCCGCCCGCCAGGCGGTGAAACTCACGTTCGGCTGGAGCCAGGTGGGAACCCTGATCGGTACGCCGCGGACGACCTTCGACGGGTCTATAGGGCTCATCCCGTTATCGCCGATTCCATCCGTGACAACGCCGGCAGCCGCATTTCTCGAGGACGTGAACGGGGCCGGTGCCAGCGCCTCCTTGACGAAGTTGTCATCCGCCGGAGCAGCTCTTGGAAATGTCTCGCCATTACCGCTCCCGCTGATCGCTCCGCTCCACCTTCTGACAGGCCTCGTCTCCATCTCCCGCGGCAAGAGCGTCACAGGAGAAGTCCTCGGCAGCGGCGACGCCACGGTCGCCGCGCAGCAATTCGTCCTGGCGAAGTCGCCGCTGACGTACCTCCAGGCCGGCGAGAGCTACGCCAGCACGCTTCGCATCGTCGTCGATGGTGTGTTCTGGACTGAGGTGCCGAGCTTCCATGGGCGGCCACCGGGCGCGCGCGTCTTCGTTACGAAGGAGGACGTCGGGCAGAAGACGCACGTCCTCTTCGGTGATGGCGTCAACGGCGCGCGGCTTCCCTCGGGCAAGGACAACGTCGTGGCGTCGTATCGCTTCGGCGGAGGGGCGGAGGCTCCCGAGGCGGGAACGCTCAACGTCGTCCTCAATCCACAGCCTGGCCTGCGCGGAATCCGCAATCCCGTACCGATGTTCGGCGGCTCCGATCCCGATCCGGCCGACAAGGTGCGCCGGTATGCGCCGAGCTCCGTGCTCACCTTCGGCCGCGCCGTATCCGGCGACGACTACGAGGTCATCGCCGCACAGGCACCCGGCGTCCGCCGCGCCCGCGCGTACTGGACCTTCGACCCAGTGCATCAGCGGGCTATGGTTACGGTCTACGTCGGCGACACCCCGGACGCCGTGACCTCGGCGAGGACTGCCATCCTCGCCTCGCAGGATCCCAACCGGCATGTCAACCTGGCGCTGGCGCCGCCTATGGATTTCACGCTCTCTCTGTCGCTGCGGATCCGCGACGACTACGAGCAGGCACCGGTCGTAGCCCTGGTCCGCTCCGCGTTGCAGGATGACGACGCGGGACTCTTCGGCGCGAACATCGTCCGCATCGGCCAAGTCTTCTTCGACAGCCAGATCCATCGCGCCTGCCTCTCGGTGCCGGGAGTCGTTGCCGTTCACTCGCTCCGCTTCAACCTGGCCACATCATTCAATTGGCTGCCGGGATTCTTTCCGCGGCTGGCCGCGCAGACCGATCCGCGGCACGTTCCGGACGACGGTCACTTTTTCCGCCTCAAGCAACTCGACGTGACGCCGGAGCCATAGCCATGCAGGCCGATCTCGATCGCTACGAAATCTACTACGCCGACAAGCTCTGGAAGCTGATGCCCGAGGCCTATCGCGCCGCGGATTCGGACGTGGTCGATCAAAAGGGACCTCTGCGCGAGCTCTGCGACCGCATCGGCGCACAGATCGCCATCGTTCGCCGCAGCATCGATCGCACGTGGGAAGACCAGTCGATCGAAAGTTGCGACGACTGGGTCGTTCCGTACATCGCCGATCTGCTGGGCACGAACCTGATCTCCGGTTCCGACTTGCCGGGACAGAGACGCGAAGTGGCGAACACAATTGACTATCGCCGCCGTAAGGGCACGGTCGCACTGATCGAGGAGTTGGCTCACGACATCACGGGATGGGAAGCGCGGGTGGTGGAGTTCTTCCGCCGGCTGGGCCGGACGCGGCATGGTCTCGATCCCGAGATCGGACTGCTCACCGACGCCAACGCGCCGTTGCAGTTCGCCGCGGGACTGGTTGGCCCGATCACGAAGACGCCCATCGGCGGGACGGCGTCGCTGCGTAACGTCCACGGTGCGTCGAAGTGCGACAGTGCCTTCGACGAGCTCTTCCACACGCCGGACGTTCGGCTAGGCCAAGGTCGCACCGGCTGGTACAACATCCCCAAGCTTGGAGTCTTTCTCTGGAGGCTCCGCAGTTTTCCGGAGGCCGCGGGCGATCCGAAGAGCCTGCTCGTCACTCCTGTGGCTGGAGCCTTGTCCAATGCCGGCTGCTTCGCCTTCGATCCCACGGGCCGCGAGATCCCGCTTTTCGCGGCGGGCGATCGCGCGAGCGCCGGCGGCTTCGGCGCGAAGTGGACATCTCCAGCGGAGTGGCAACTTCCCACTCCGATTGCCCGCGCGCTGATGGACGACGATCGCCGCATCGGCAAGGCTCATACCGACCTCTACGCGGGCCCCGGCTCGCCGGCGTTCGACATGCGCTCCCTCGGTGTGTTCCGTTCGCCGGCCAATCCGAACGATCTCCTCGCTACTCTGCTCGAGCCGTTCGCAAACGTCAGCGTCCGGCCGGAGCGTGGCCGCTTCTCCGTCGCCGGGCCGCCTGCGGGGCCACTCAAGGTCTGGTACCACTACGGCTTCTCCGCGCCGATCGGTGCGGGGGCGTACGACCGCCGGCCTCTCGCCGCGCCGTTCCCTGCACCTGGAACCGATCTGACGGTCGTCAACGGCGACGCGGTTACCGCGATCGGCCCGACCGGGACCATCACCTTCTCGGATTCGCTGACGTACCTGACGGTCGCCAACGCTGTCGTCGACGACCTCACTCTGCGCTCGGTCAACCTCACCCGTCCTCTGGTTCGCCCGACCACAGCGCGCGGCCCGTGGACCTTCAATGGCAATACGGGCAGCAAACTCCGCATGGAAGGGATCTTCGTGAGCGGCGTCGAGATCATCCTGACCGGCCAGTTCGACGAGGTCTCGATCGCGTTCTCGACACTCGATCCGGGGCAGTCTACCGGCGGGAATTGGGCGCAAGCGATCGACGGCCGCCAGCTTTCACCGGCCACGCTCTCGATCGAAGGAACCGTGCGGGCGCTGACGATTGACCGCAGCATCACCGGCCCCATTCGCACGCGCCTCGGGGGATCAATCGAAGAACTGCTGATCCGCGACAGTATCGTGCAGTTCCCCGCGGCGCCGGCGCGAACACCCCCGGTCGTAGCTGCTCCCGCTCCTCCGCCGGGACGCGTGCGCGCCGTCGCTTCTGGCGTACCGCGCGACTACGCGATCTTTCTCGACGCTGGCGACGTCTCGATCGCGCGCTCCACGATCCTCGGGTCGATAGCGGTACATCACATCGACGTCAGCGAATCGATCCTCGGCGATTTCGCCTGGGCCGCCGATCCACAGCACGGCTGCGTGCGATTCAGCGCTTGGGCAACCGGCAGCAACCTGCCCCGCAAATACGAATCGGTCCGCATCGCGCCGGGCGCCGAGCTTTTCACCTCCCGTGCCTTCGGGCAGCCCGGCTACGCGCAACTTCGCTCCGATGCCGACAACGCCGTCGAAAGCGACCCCACGAGCACGAAACCCGGCTCCATTCTCGAAGGCGCCCAGAACGGCTCCGAGATGGGAGCCTTCTACAGCGAGATGGCAGCCATCAAAGAACGCCGCCTTCTTCTGAAACTCCAGGAGTTCATGCCGCTCGGGCTGGTGCCCGTGATCGTGCACGTCACGTAACGAAAGGACCCCAGCCATGGCCAGCGACAGATCACGAATCTCATACGACGAAGGGCAGCAGTACCGTTCCGTCGTCATGCAGCAAGGGAGGGTCCTCACGGACAGCGATCTCACCGAGGCGCAGGAGATCCTGGCCGAGGAAACGCGCCGCGAGGCCCTCGACTTCGTCGGCCCGAGCGGCACTCCTGACGACGGCTACAAGATCTCGTTTCCGGATGGCACAGCACTGAGCACCTTCGCCAGAAGCGTGGTAAAGACAACGCCGTTCGCCTTTGCCATCGGCGGCGGCACCATGTATGTCGGTGGCGTTCGAGTGTCGATGTCCGGCCCCTTCACCTACGACACGCAGCCTGAATGGATCAAGCCTCCGTCTGCGACGCTGTCCGCGTTTCCGGCTGACGAGCTGGTGTGGCTCGAGCTGATCGAGCACGAGGTGAGCGCGCTCGAGGATCCAGCCCTCCTCGAAGTGGCACTCGGCGGTCCCGACACGGCGCAACGAACCCGCATCGTGCAGCGCATCCACCGCGCCCCCACTACCGGCACGACGTGCGCTGACGTCCTCACTTTCCAGGAGTTTAACGAATGGATCACCGAAGGGCGGATCTACGACGATGCAACGAAACGCCTGTTGCCGCGGTCGATGCTCAAGGTCGGATTCTCCTCCGCGGGAACTTCTGCGAGCCCGTGTGATCCCGCCGCTTCCGGCGGCTACAGCGGCGCCGAGAATCGGCTCATCCGAGTCCGGATCGTGAGCGGAACACAATTCGTCTGGTCGTACGACAACGCGTCGAGCCTGTATCGCGTTGACCATGTCACGAGCAATCAGCTTTTTCTCACTTCGATGCCGGTCGATGTGCAACATCAGCCACGGCAGGACCAGGTTGTCGAGCTTCTCCGCGGCACGATGACTCTACCGAACGGTGGGACCGTGACCGAGGCATTCGGCCCGATCATGAACCTGTCGGCTCCCTTCGATCCCATCAACATGGCTCTCACCGTCGGCGGCGGAACTCTGAGTGACGAAGCCGCCCCGAGCCCACCGCTCTTCGTGCGCATCTGGGAAGCGCCGGTGACGTTCAATCTTGGTAGACCGGTCGATCTGCCAGGCACCGGCCTGCAGGTTACGATCATCGTCGATGCACAGCGCGGCGCGAGGGTTTCGGAAGGAGACTTCTGGACGTTCGCCGTTCGTCCCGGAACGCCCTCGGCCATCTACCCCCAGCGCTATAGCTCCTTCCAGCCGCCGGAAGGGCCACGCCGCTGGGCTTGCAGTCTCGGCGTCATCCACTGGAGCTCGGCCACGCAAGGGGCCGTCGTCAGCGATTGCCGCGATCACTTCGACAACCTCGTCGCGCTTACCAGCCGCACGACACCGAAGAGCTGCTGCCTGACCATCGATCCGTCGGATCTCGTCGACGGCAGTTTCCAGACCATCCTCGACGCCAACAGCAACGTTGGCGGCATCAAGTTCTGTCTGCTCCCGGGGATTTACAACCTCAGCCAGCCGATCGTCCTTACGCCGGCTCAGTCGGGCATCGAGTTCGAGGCCTGCCGCGACGGAGTGACGATCAGCGGCGGCAACCAGCCCGAGTTCGCGGACGGCATCGTCCAGATCGAAGGGGCTACCGGCGTCACCTTCCGCGGAATCCAGTTCAGCGTTCGCGTCCTGCCGGCGCGGGGCGGCGTCATTCCATCGGCGCAACCGCAGACGCAGCCGACAAACCCCACGAACACCACGAACACCTCCCTACAGCAGAATGCGAACCTCGCCGTTGCCCGGCAAGGCGTACAGCAAGGGTTCATCGTCCCCACGACAGTGGGACTCGGCGCCGCGATCGGCATCCGCGCCATCGACGTCCGTGCTCTCACCATCGAAGATTGCCAGTTCCTTTTTCCGGACGCCGCTGACGTTCGTCCGCTCCGTCTGGTTGGCGCGATCGGCGCGGCGGTGCTTCTCTACGGGCAGACGAACGAGTTGATCCTCCGGCGCAACTCAATCGTCGGCCGCACGCAGTCACCGCCGCCACCGGCGAACGCGGTGCGCGCCACGATCGCCGCCATCGCCATGATCCCCGCGTTTTTCGCCCCCAGCGCCACCGCGGGCGGTCCGGGAACGCCGGTCCCGTTCCCTCCCACGACCTTCGACGGCACCTTCTTCAGCCAATTCTCGAATGCCGGGTTCCTTCCGCAGGCAGCCATCACCCCCACTGTGCCCGATACGGCCACGCCGGATCCGGCGGCGAGCACGCAGGTGGCCGCGACTCCTGCGCCGGCCGTCCCAGCCGCGGCCGTGCCTCCGGCGAACGCCCGGGTCTCGATTGGCGCAGTACAGGAAGTCCGCCCGCCCGCGGCGGAGGGAACGATGCTGCCGGCGGCTCTCCTCGCCGGCGACATCAGCAACAATCACTTCACCGGCTGCGCCTCGGCCGCCTTCCTTTGCGGCGACACAGGATTCATTCGCATCATCGGCAACGACGTCACCGACGCCAGCAACGGGTTCCAGTTGATCGCTACGCGATGGGTGCCGGAGATCGCATTCCTCGACGCCACCACCGTCAGCGAGATCTTTCAGAATCTGTCGGACAACGTCGACGGCGCACTGGAGAAATCCGCGCAGTGGAACGCGGTACAGGCGGTGGCGGAGCCGGTCGCGGCGATGATGCATCCCGCAAACGTCTGGATGGCCACCGCGCTGATGAGCCTCTCGCTTCCTTCGACCATCGCCGCCCACCCGAACCTCGTCGTGCTCAATGCGCCCATCACCGACCACTCCGCCTTTCTCCAGCATCTGATCGACCAGGTCCAGAAGTTCTTCGTCGCCGGAACAAGCATTCTCAATCCGCCTTCGACGGCGGCACAGGCGAACCTGACGAAGCTGGTCGGCGATCGGATTCGCGCTCTATGGGGGACCGACGCCAGCCCCTTCCCGTTCCTCCCGAATCAGGTCCTGTCCGAGATCGCTTTCGGAGCCCTTCAGGAGCGGTCGTCATCGCTCATCCTGGCACTGCAATGCTCGGAAAACGTCGTCGATGTACGTACCAGCGGAGCCATCTCCGGGACGGCGCTGCTCGTCCTCGACAGCGGCCTCTCAGCGAATGGATCGGCCGTCGTCTCCGCGAACCGCTTTTCGAATGCCTCGCTCCCCCTCCCCACCGCCGCCGTGGCGCTGGTGAGCAACTGTACGCTGACCGGGAACCTCGTGCAGAACGAGCAGTCGTTCGCTTGGCCGCCTTCCCGTTTTTCGGATCCGCTACGGGAGTTCTGGAGCCTCATCCTCGTCCCCGGCCCACGCCCGCATGACAACCTCCCCGTCTTTATCCCGGTGCCCGATCCCACTCTGGCCATTACTCCTACCCCGGCCACAGCTCTGCCGTTGGCCACAAGTCCGACTCCGACAGGACCGCCTGCCGCCGGTTCCCAAGCGGCAAAGATCGCGGTTGGAACCGACCAAGTAGGAGTCGCCCCAATCGGAATCCTCCCAATCATCGGCCCGCAGAGCGTCGACGCATCCTGGATCCCGCCGCTCGTCGCCGTCACCGGCAACGTCTTCAAGGGCTATCCCGTCCTTCCGCCCCGGTTCATGCCTGGCCCGACCCCATCCGCCGCCGGGATTCTCGATCCATTCAATACCTGGCTGTTCCTGAATACGGTGTCGTGGTGAGAGGCCGAGCAGACATCGTTGCTGAAACAGTAACGGCGTAAATGCAAACGTCATCACCTCACTGGACGCGTCAAGAAACACAGGAGCTCTAGAGATGAGCGAGCACGCCCAGGCAAAAGTACCGGTCATCGTTTCTCCGAGCCAAGCAAGGTCTCCAAAGCTGAACCCGTCGGGAACAAAGACCCGCCAGGCCCAACACATGCAAAGCGCAGTCGGCAACCGCGCCGTTGCTCGAGCGTCATCGCAGAAACCGGCTCTCGACCTCAATGACCCGGCATTGTCACCAACCTTGCCGTCCGCAACGACCAGAATCCAGCCTAAGTTGCTGGTGAACCCGCCCGCGGACATCTACGAGCAAGAGGCCGATCGTGTCGCTGAACACGTTATGCGAATGCCTGATCCACAGAAAATGCCTACGTGCGCTTGTGGAGGCGGATGCGCAGAGTGCAAGAGTGCGCCAGCAGTGCACAAGCACCTACAGGCCAAACATGTTTCGGCGCCTCTTTCGGGAGGAACCGGCGTGCCATCGATTGTTGAGCGCGTAATACAGTCACCCGGCCAAGAACTTAATAAAGCCGCCAGAGAGTTTATGGAACCACGGTTCGGCCAGGACTTCAGACACGTGCGGTTCCACACCGGAGTGGACGCGACAGAGTCGGCGCGCGCGATGAGCGCCATGGCATATACAGTGGGTAATCATGTGGTCCTCGGTGCGAACCAGGACGGTGCTGCCACTACCCGCGGACGACTCCTCCTAGCGCATGAGCTGGCACATGTGATCCAGCAAGGCGGAATGGGGAGGTCCCAGGCGGTGCTGCAAAAGAAACCTCTGAGTACCGAGACAATCTCGCCGACCGCACCCGACTTTCCATCCGAGCAGCCGTCGGGAACTTCAGACCAACAGTCCGATGGTCTGGACGTAGTAGCTTGGTCGTTAAAAATCGACAGCGAATTAAAGCTGCAAGGCCTACGGTACGGGCAGGATATCTTAGCCGCTCTCATTTTCAAAAAACAGCCGTCTGAATGGGGTAATGACGGCAACGAATTTCTGAAAGGCTTGGAGATAGATCTAGCTAGCTATGTCCTAAGTCTCATGCCCTTGGTGGGCAAAGCGCTTGTAACCGTAACGAAAGAGGCCACAAAGGTCAAGTCAAACTCCGCTACGAAAGCGTTCGCCTCCTTCATAGAGGCGGAAACCCCCATTATGCTTGACAGCATCGATAACCTAGTTGACAGTGACGGTGCGTTTAGCCATAACTTAAAGGATACGATTATAGCCGCGGCGAAAGCTGATCCGAAATTGAGGAGACTGCCTGTTGCCGATACCGCCAAAGAAGCGTATGCTAAGAGTGCGGCGAGTTTTATTCAAGAACGGGTGAGATTGGCTGTCTTTGGTGATCCAGCGGGTAAATGCACTCAAGATGTCATTGACAATGTTAACGCCTTCATTGAGCATTCCTGGGACTATTTCATTTTGGTTCAACTTGAGTGTCAAATTGCGTATAGCGAATGCATGGCTAAGAATGACGGCTGGACTTTCTTTGGTGAACCAAAGCCTGCGATCGCTAAGAACTGCCATGATAAATGGCTGGTGTACTATCCGATGCCTCCCGGGTGGAGTGGCCCGCAAGAAACGGAACACATTGGGGAGAGGGGTTCGTGGTGGACCGTTTCGGCAGGGAAAGTTCACCCCGGGGGGGCCGCCTCGGTGGAAAAGTATCTCTACGAGGGCAAAAAAGAGAGTTACTACAAATAGCCAAACAGGGGCGCAGAGCTTGTTCGTGTTTCTACGGGGCGGTGTCGCCGAAGGAAACGGCGCGTTAGTGGTGGAGTCGCCGGCTCGACCGGCTCGCGCTACATGCGAAGATCTTGCTAAGGCTAACGGCGTGACGAGAACCGCATTTTATGGCCGCGTAAGAACGCCTGCGTCGCTGCGAATGTTGCTGGGGGCCACACCCTTTGCCAAGTGTACGAGGTTAGTCCTTCGCTCAGGCCGCGTCACTATCGCGGACGACTAATCATCGCCCGGCCCGAGATCGCGTCGTGCGTTGCGCCCCCGCCGCCCTTGCCGCATCGCGGGGTGACCCGCCCCATTGCCTGCTCCAGGCGCGGCGCAGTTGCACGTCCGAACCGAAGCCGGCGACCGCGGCGGCGCGCGTGACGGTCGCGCCGTATTCCAGCGACTGCCGGGCGCGCTCAAGGCGGATCAACCGCAGGTAGTTCAGCGGCGAGATGCCGGCGTTGTCGATGAACAGCCGCAACAGGTGACGCTCGGCCGCGTGGCCAACGTGGGCCAGGGAGGCCATGTCCCAGTCGCGCTGCGGCTCGGACACGATCGCGTCCTGCACCCGGTGCACGGTCGGGTGGAGGTGGCGGCGGTGCATGTGGAATGGCGACAGCTCCGTGTCGCGCGGGGAGCGCCGCAGGTACACCACCATGTCCTCGGCAACGCTGGCCGCCAGCGCTTCACCACACTCCTCGGCGATGAGGTGTAGCGCCACGTCGATC
>DATMNC010000057.1:0-35271 GCA_035569395.1 Thermoanaerobaculia bacterium
CAGCCCCTACCACTGGAAACAAAAAGCCTTGAGGCAGAGACGAAGAATCAAAACCTTCGTCTCCATCGATCAACAAACTAACGCCCAGAGGGGGGATTATTAGCTGGCCAACCGGGGGGAAAGTTGGATGGCCGTTGACACTCCGGGAGTGTATTCATGGACTCCGGGAGTGTATTCACGGACTCCGGGAGTGTATTCACGGACTCCGGGAGTGTATTGACGGACCCCGGGAGTGTATTCACGAACTCCGGGAGTGTATTCACGGACTCCGGGAGTGTATTCACGGACTCCGGGAGTGTATTCACGGACTCCGGGAACTAACTCAGCACCGAGGTACAGGCGCGGCATCGCCGGGCGGCCACGGGCACTTTCTCCAGACACTCGGGACAGGTCTTCGTCGGTTCCACCGGCGCGGGCTTCACGAGCGCCTTGACGATCAGGAACACGACGAAAGAAATGATCAGAAAGTCGAGGACCGTGCCGAGGAAATGGCCATAGAGAATGGCGCTTTCACTGATCGTTTTCCCCGCGGCATCCTTAACGGACGAGATAGGGATCCTCGCCTGCCGCCAGTCGCCCTTGGGCAGCAGAAGCCCGATCACCGGCATCAGGATGTCCGAGGCGAGCCCCGACACGACGCTGCTGACCGCCGCTCCGATGATGACCCCAATAGCCAGCGCCAGCGCATTCGTCTTCGTGAGAAATCCCCGAAATTCTCCGATCACGGCAAGGTTCCTCCGATAGACATCATCATAGATCCGGACGCGTGTCGACGCACGCCGGACAAGGCCAATCGCCGCGTCAGCGGCATGCAGAAGGTAGCCAGGGGTTCGAGCGTTTTTTGCGAGCACCCCTGGTAAAGAGATGTCCTGATTGGGTGCCGCGTCAGCGGCACTGGAGTAATCCCGGACTCCATCCAGTGCCGCTGACGCGGCACGCTTTCAGACGCATCGGGTTCCAGGGGTGCTCGCAAAAAGCGCTCGCACCCCTGGCTATCTTCTGGTCGCCGCTAACGCGGCGCATCGGACCTGGCTGAACTCTGAATTCGTGTCAGCCGGTCCCTCTGCCTACTCGGGCTCCATCCTCTTCCGCGCTTCCTCCGCCCACTTCGAGGCCGGATCTTTGGCAAGGTAGACGTGCCACGCGGCCCGGGCGGCGTCGGAGCCGGCGCCGTTGAGCGTTTCAGTGGCGATAGCGCGGTTCCAGGCAGCTTCCGGCGTCCTGCCGATGAGCCACGCCTTGTCGGCACAGCGAAGAGCTTCGTCGTCCATCTTCGGATGGACAGCCGTCCGATTCGACAGCGCGACGGAGAGATCGTTCAGCAGCCGCACGTCATTGGAATCATCGATCGCCTCCGCCACACGGTGCCGGCCGGTTTCGGCCAGCAACGCCTCGTGCAACGTATCGACGGCCACGTCGGTATGGCCGAGAAGCAGGTTGGCCACTCCGGCTGCATGCAGATTCGCGGGCGAACGCCGCTCATTGAGCGAACGTTGTACGGACGCGGCGGCGGTCAGGAGACTGGCATTCGCGGGGTCCCTCATCGGATCGACCCTTTCGCCGCGCGTTTGGTGCACCATCGGCTGGTACGGGAATCCGGAGATTCGACCGGCGATCGTCCGCTGTTCCGGAGCTGCTTTCGCCAGAGCATCCAGCCCGCCGTCATGATGCGGGAACACGAGATCGCGGACCGGCGTGACCAGAAACACGATTGAAAACGCCGCCGCCACCGCCGTGACAGCCACCGCCAGCCAGGCTTGCCGTGATGACCGATGCGAGCCATTCGGCGCCGAGGTCACCTCGGCCATCTCCGTCGCGCTCATGAAGACCGAATAGCATTCCGGGCAGGTGGCCATGTGAGCGATCACCTGGCCTCGCGTCTCGGGATCGAGACGGCCGTCGATGAATGCCGCGAGCGTCTCGTCGGAAGGAAAACCTGTGTGCTCCATCGCCGTCACTTTCTCAGTTGCCCTTTCGCCCTGCCGAGGCCTTTCACCGGCTTAGAGTGCCGGAGATCAGCTTTTCCCTCGGAGACCGAAAACGCAAACGAGAGCTCGTGGTCGGAATGGTTCATCAATTCGCACACATCCGCGGAGGCAATACCCTCCCGCTCCAACGTAAACCTCAACTGAGACAGCAATTTGTCGATGCGTTTATACAACTTCTTCCCGTCGAGACCCAGCGCCCGTCCGATCTCCGGAACTTTCCGCCCGGCCCAGAAGCGCATCCTCAGGATCATCTGATCCTCCGGCTCCATCGACGCCATCACCGCGTCAACCATGGCCACGGTGTGCCGCGCCGCTTCCCCCCGCTCGCCGCTGAAGAGCTCGTTCTCCGTCTCGACGAACGGACCATTGTCCGTGTTCTCGGCCGCCGCGACCAGCACCGGCCTCGGCTGCCGCACCGGCAGCCGAAGATAGATGGCGTTGACCTCGGCCACGCTGAAGGCCGGATCATCGCCACAGGTCAGGATGGACATCGTCTCGGCGAACGTGAACCCTTCACGCGTGAGCAGCCGCTCCACGGTGATGCCTTTGTTCCCGAGCCGCTTGGCCGCCGCGGACGGACGCCACTTCCCCCACATCTGCACGCGGTACTGGAAGAACATCCGCTGGATGACCGTGGTCATGTACGTCGAGAAGGCGCTGCGTCCCTCGAACTTGCGAATGATGGCGTAGTTGCTCTCGATCAGCTTGAACTTGACGTACGAGCCGAATTCCTCCCCCTCATCGCGATCGATACGATTGCGGTGACAGACGTAGCTGATCGCCCTATCGATAAGGGTCAGGTTCGTGAGGAAGATATCCTCAGCATCGATTGGCTTCACGGGATTGCGGGAGTCTAGCAGCAAATACGGAGCGTATGAGTGTCACGGTTGCCACACCTAGGCCGGTGATATGAATTCACCCGCGATGACCTACACCTGTCCGATGCATCCCGAGATCGTCCGCGACAAGCCGGGGGTCTGCCCGATCTGCGGGATGGCCCTCGAGCCGGCCACGGCGTCGCTCGACGATGCGCCGAACGCGGAGTTGTTCGATATGCAGCGCCGATTTGTGATCAGCCTCATCTTCTCCATCCCTCTCCTGCTCCTGGGCATGGCAGATCTGTTCGGCGGCGCGCTTCGCGACCTGACGATGAAGCCGTGGCTCCCGTGGGTCGAGCTGGCTCTGGCTACACCCGTCGTGCTTTGGTGCGGCTGGCCGTTCTTCGAGCGCGCCGCGGCCTCGATCGTGTCGCGCAATCTCAACATGTTCACCCTCATCGGCATGGGCACCGGCGCCGCTTATGCGTACAGCGTCACGGCCACGCTCGTTCCCGGCGCCTTCCCGCCGTCGTTCCGCAGCATGGGGGTGCTTCCGCTCTACTACGAGCCGGCCGCGGTGATCACGACGCTCGTCCTCCTCGGCCAGGTGCTGGAGTTGCGCGCTCGCGAGAAGACCTCGGGTGCCATCCGCTCGCTTCTCGGCCTGGCGCCGAAGACGGCCCGCGTCGTGATGGACGACGGCGATGAATCCGACGTCGACGTCGACGGGATCACCACCGGCATGCGCATCCGCGTCCGTCCCGGCGAACGGATCGCCGTCGACGGCAGCGTGATCGAGGGAAGCGGCTCGGTCGACGAATCGATGATCAGCGGCGAGCCCATACCGGTAGCGAAGGCCGTTGGAGACAGCGTCACTGCCGGCACCGTCAACACCAGCGGAGCATTCCTGATGAAGGCCGAGCGCGTCGGCGCCGACACGCTGCTGGCGCAGATCGTCCGCATGGTCGGCGAAGCGCAGCGGAGCCGCGCGCCGATTCAACGCCTCGCCGACGTCGTGGCCTCGTGGTTTGTCCCGATCGTCATCGCCGTCGCCGCCATCACGTTCGTGGTCTGGTCGATCGCCGGACCGCAGCCGCGCTTCGCGCACGCGCTCGTGAACGCCGTGGCCGTCCTGATCATCGCCTGCCCCTGCGCCCTCGGCCTGGCCACTCCGATGTCAGTGATGGTCGCCACCGGCCGCGGCGCCACCGCCGGCATCCTCGTCAAGAACGCCGAAGCGTTGGAGCTCCTCGCAAAGGTCGACACCCTCGTGATCGACAAGACGGGAACGCTGACGGAGGGGAAACCGAAGGTTGTGGCAGTTGAAATCGACCAAAGCCACCTAAGCATGGTCGCCGCCGTCGAACGCGCAAGCGAGCACCCTCTTGCCAACGCCATCGTCGCAGCCGCCTCGGACATCGGAACGGCAACGGAAGTCGAGACCATCGCCGGTCAAGGCGTCCGCGGAAAAGTCGATGGTCATGTAGTCACCATCGGAAACGCGGCCTTCATCGGCGATGTCGGCGCACTCGAGGAAAAGGCGAACGTCCATCGCGCCACGGGGGCGACGGTGGTCTTCGTCTCGATCGACGGAAAGCCTACCGGTCTGATCGCCGTCGCCGATCCGATCAAAGCGACCACCGCCGAGGCGCTGCGCGCGCTCCGGGAGAAAGGCATCGCCATCACCATGCTCACCGGCGACGCCCGCGCCACCGCCGAAGCCGTAGCCCGTCAGCTCGGCATCGACGACGTCGCCGCCGAGGTGCTTCCGGCCGCAAAGGAAAGCGTCGTACGCAAACTGCAGAAGCAGGGCAAACGCGTGGCCATGGCCGGCGACGGCGTCAACGACGCCCCCGCCCTCTCCCGCGCCGACGTCGGCATCGCCATGGGCACCGGCACCGACGTGGCCATCGAAAGCGCGCATCTGACACTCATCAAAGGCGACCTCCGCGGCATCGTCCGCGCCCGCAACCTCTCCGAAGCGATGATGCGCAACATCCGCCAGAACCTCTTCTTCGCCTTCATCTACAACATTCTCGGGGTCCCCATCGCCGCGGGGTTGCTCTACCCGTTCTTCGGACTGCTCCTCAGCCCCATGATCGCCAGCGCGGCGATGACGTTTAGCTCGGTGACGGTGATTGGGAATGCGTTAAGGTTGAGGAGGGTGGGGGTGTAGTTTAGGCGAAGGGAGTAGCGAGCGATGCCGACAGCCGCTCAAATCCTCTTCATCGGCCCAATCAGCGGATATTCTCCATGCCTGAACCACCGACGATCCGTCATTCCCGCCACCCGATCTTCACGGAAAGGCGGCACCCCGCCGCCCGATAGACGATCCCGGTAGCCACGTGACATGCTTCATAGCTTATATTGGCAGTCATGTCCGATGATCACGCGGGGGCCAAGTCGTTCATCGAGCATATTCGAACGATCCACTTTGCTCTCGTCATTGCTTCTGCTGCGCTTTGGATTGCCTTGCTGGCGTCCTTCGAACCTCGCACGACTCGCAAGGCATTGGAGGATTGCAACCGAATTCAAAATCTGTCAGAGCAACTTGAATGGGAAAACTGGTGGACCGCCTATGCCACAGCTCAGTGGACTAACGAATCATCGCCGTTCTCCAATTCAGCCCGCTATGCGTCGTTCGATTTCCCGACATATAAACGTTATTGGAAGATCCAATTCCCATCCATCGTGTGGACCGTGCATCGCGCGGGACGAGGAGCAGGCGCGGAGCCCAGCATAACCTGGGATGGCACGACGATCGCGGTAGAGCCTGCACCACGCACACTGACCGAGTTTCGGAAATTCTGGGATCGAGGCAGACAACCGCACGTGGTGGCGAAGCCCCGCCAACCCGAGGCAGTTACGATCTTCGCCGAAGCCATTGAAGACGACGAAAAGCCATTTAAAGTCAACCTAACGCTGTCACGCGAAATTGTAATTCCCAACCTATCTGCCCGATCAGCAGCGGAACAGGGCATTCCCATCGCGAATGAACCAGTCGCGGTAACTACATACTTGCTCAAATTGGTTGACTCGGCCGACAACTCGCGGCGCGCGGACTACGTACTTGAAGTACCGCGAGGCATGCCGCCTGATTTCCCGCTTCAAACGCGAAACATGCGCATCTCCGCGTCTGCCGTCATGGATGAATATCCAAGCCTGACGCCGGTTGCATGGCTATGCGAACGCTACTACCCTGACTGGACGCCTCAGCAATTTGATAGAGCGTTCGCCGCGTTATTGAGCGTTGCACCGGCCGATACTGGCAATCTTCCTCTCGGTGAACTATCCGATCATGTTCGGGCATCGATTCGACTGACGAAAGGTGACGTCGACATTGCCGGTCTTCGTGTACCCTCGGAGGCGCTCACATGGTTCGCCCCTTTAATCATTCTGTCGCTTCAGTTGTACTTATTGCTCCACGTCCAAGTCCTGAGCGAACTCTCTGCAAAGGGAGATTCTCTGCCGCTCGTGGCGTGGGTTGCGCTCTTCAAAAGCATTATTGCCCGTGGTGTGTTTGTGGTCTCGGCAGTGCTGCTGCCGGCGGCGGTTTTGACATTCGCCGTTATACGAGCAATCCTGCTGCAACTCGCAGGTCTCGACATCACATTCCAAATCAGTGGCGCGGTAGCGGCTTATATACTGGGCGCCGTGTTGCTAAAGACGATGCGTGTTATCTGGACGAAAGAGGCGATGCAAATTGCACCCGCCCAGGCGTCACCCGCGCGAGTGGATACAGAGCCCGACGTCGGTTCATGACCCGCAGTAACGTACTGAACACTCTCGCGGCTTTTCGGTTTCGACTCTCGTCTAACTGCGTACGTATCTGTTTACCGCCGTGGGCCTCGAACAGGAGTAATCTGATGTTGGGAGTGTTGGGTGGAGTCGGAAAACGAGAAGGACCGACGTATCGCGGAGCTTGAGCGAGAGCTCGCTGATCGCGATCGAGTGATCGAGCAACTTCTTCGTAGAATCGAACGGCTGGAGCGAAGCAACGAAGAGCTTCGCCGGGCAGCGAAGCGTCAAGCCGCACCGTTCAGTCGAGGAGAACCGAAGGCCAATCCAGCCAAGCGTGGCCGCAGGCGTGGCAAGCGATACGGGAAGCGAGCAAGTCGGGCAGTGCCGGTGAAGATCGATCGGGTGGTGCATGTACCGGCACCGCTGTATTGCCCGAGGTGTGAGAAGCCGGCAGTGTTGGTCGGGCAACAGAAGCAGTGGCAGACCGACTTTCCGGTCCAGCAGGCCACGACGACGGAGTTCCAGATCGAGGTGGCCCGGTGTACCAGGTGCGGGCGTCAGTTGCGGGCTCGGCACGCCGATCAAACGTCCGAGGCGGTAGGGTCGGCGGCGGTGCAGATCGGGCCACGAGCCGTGGCCTTCGCGGCGAAACTGAACAAGGAGTGCGGAGTCTCGTACGCACGGATCGTCGATCTGTTCGAGAAGGGGTTCGGACTGGTCACAAGTGCCTCGACGATGAACCGGGCGGTGGGGCGTCTGGGCTTACACCTCGAAGCGGTGTACGAGCGAGTTCGGGAGCGGGTTCGAAATCGGCCCATGCTCTCACCGGACGAAACCGGATGGAAAATCGGAGGGCATAAAGCGTGGCTGGACGTTGCGGCCACGCGAGAGGAGAGCTTCTTCATGTTTTCGCGCGGCCGCGGACGGGTTGACGCGGAAGCGCTCATTGGCCGTGAGTACGCCGGGACGATCGTTCGCGATGGCTGGATCGGCTACCGGGGTGCGAACGCTTTCCCGAATGCGGCAAGTCAAACATGTCTCGCCCATATCCTGCGCCGAATCGGACACCTGATCGATCTTGCACCCGGGAAAGCGGCGGTTCGTTGGCTTGTTGCGCTCAAGAAGATGCTCAAGCGAGCCATCCGGATCCGCGAGCGACGGGACTCGGCCGAGATTGGGCCGCACGGACTGATGGTCTCCATCGGACAAGTGGAATCCCAGATCGACCGGCTGCTCGACTCATGCCCCAATCACGCGGGTTGCCGACGCCTCACAGCTCACCTGCGGCGCGAACGTCAGGCACTGTTCACCTTCCTCCACCGCGATGCCATTCCTGCAACCAACTTCCTCGCTGAACAGGCCATCCGACCCGCCGTCGTTAATCGCAAAATGAGCGGAGGCAACAACACGCTTCGCGGCGCGCATAACACAAGAAGTCTTGATGACCGTCCTTCACACCGCCCGAAAGCGCGGAGTCGACGGCATCGCCCTCGCTACTGCCGCCCTACGCAACCCCGCCTCACTGCACTCGATCCTCTCGTAGCGGTAAACAGATACCTGCGTACTTGTTGGCTGAGCCGGGGCAAGACACCTTCGATCAATTGCTCTGACGGTTGTGATCTCTTCGCGCAAACTACGACAGCAGGCGCAGGTCAATCCGGAATGGCTCCGGTCGCGAAAGTCGCACCCGCCGGAAATCGTCGTGGAGCGGATTGAGCAGGAAATTGTTCTCCCTCTCGATGATGGAGCTGGGTACCTGCAGAACCGCAGACGTTCTTTCAATGGACCAGCGGTCACCGATCACCTGTAGCTCAGGCGATGCCGGCGAGCGCCACCAGTTCGCGGGAAGATCGGCAATCGATACGCGCGTAACGAGGCGTTCGTCAAACTCACATTCCGCGAGCATGTACGCAGCGAGAAGGCCGGATCGCTGAACGTTCGCGAAGACCTCGAGAACTGCGAGCGATGCGGTTGCCGACGTGTAAATGATCGGTGTTCCAGGAGAGTTCCACCTGCCCCCATACAATCTCGCTCCCTCGCCGGTGAAGGCCTGATTGGCGAGCCTCGCCTTGACCAAACGCCAGGCCTTGACCACGTCAGGAGTAGACACCGTGTTCGAGACGGCCGATCAGGTCTTCTACCTCGCGAGCGCCGATCTCGGTTTTCGCAACGTTCATGGGAGATGCTCCCCCAAGCGCGGGTTGAGAACTGAGCAACCATTCGACCGCTCCATCGCGATCTCCCTCGAATAGTTCCAGCGACCGTCCAAGAATGCGAGCTGCACGCAGGAGCCGGTCGGATTCATTGGGCAGCAAGTGTCCATCCCTTTTTCGCCGGGTGAGCGTGCGCGGTGCGATCTGTAGCCACTCAAGGACTTGCCAGGGGCCGAGGCCGACGTTTCGCTGAAAGTGTTCGAGTGCGTCAAATGAGAATCCGCGCTCGACACTTCGAAGCAGACGCGCCCAATCAGAGGTCTTCAATCCGAGCAGGAGCGCATAGGAGTGCTGGCCGGTTCCACCTCGAGCGAGCAATTGGCGAAAGCGTTCGACATCGCGTGTCGGCCCGGAAGCAGTTTCAGTCGTTGCGCCTGAGTGGGTGGTCATTCACAATACTCCATCTGGCGTGATCATCGTCGCCACATGGCGGAAAGTCAACGCGTCATGGGACTGCCGCACTCCACTGCCCGTCGCGCGAACCATGCCACAACCTCCCCCGACGGATGGCTCATCTCCCTCATCACGATCTCCTCATCCGTCATCACCACCACGGTCGACGACCTTGTCCCATAGCCGCGTTCGGGAAGCGCGACGAACACCTCTTCCTCGATCACGCCGCCGCGTGGCGTGGTCAGGAAGCGCATCAGATCGTCGATGGGGTCACCTCCTAATGCCTGCGCCATAGCCTCGCGGGCAATGACGATCTTGGGCCAGTCGACGGTAGTCGGAGCGTTGCTGATGGCGAAGATGCCGACATCGAACAGGCGAGCGGGGATGTCGGTGGCGACGTGGGCGACAGTTCTCCGGTCGCCGGCGATGAGATGGAATCCGGCGTACTCCTCGGTGCGGATGCTCTGCGCATATGCAAGCGGAGGCATTTGCGCTCGAACGAAGTCGCCGACCAGGGCGCCGCGCGACCGAGGATTCGCGGCCTCGTCGACACCGCGGATGTTCGTCACCGCGGCGAAGCGGCCTTCGCGCGTCACCGCCAGCCAGCTTCCGCCTGCGCGCAGGTCGCGACCTCCGGCGACGTTGGGGTCATCGTCCCAGATGTGCAGGGAGCGGGTGGGACGGTCGTAAAACTCGTCGCGGTTCGCGGCGATGACGATGGGGTAACGCGGGGATGGGTGGACGGCGATGGCGATGAGGCACATGAAACATCGGATACTAACCGCCAGCCGCCATTACGACCCTCATAGTTGTCTATTTTGGTCACCTATCACGCTAGAATGTCCAAACCGTGACAGACACATTTGCGTTACTGTCCCAGGTTCTTGAACTGCCTGAAAAGGATCGCGCAGAGCTTGCCGCACGTTTGCTCGAGAGCCTTGACCCTGGCAGCGATCCGGTCATCGATGATGACTGGGCGGAAGAGATTGAACGCCGTTGCGCGGCCTCCGACGCCGGAACCAATGTGTCATCCGACTGGAATGACGTGCGTCAGCGGATCGAGCGCGATATCTTCGGGCGGTGAGCAAGCCGGTTCGACTGACTGAGGCCGCGGAATCCGAGATTGATTATTACCTTCGCTGGTACGAAGCGGAACGCCCGGGTCTTGGCGACCGTCTGTGGAGTGAGATTCAAGACGTCGTTCAACTCATTTCAGACCATCCCGCGGCAGGGAGCGTCATTCCACGGATACGTGCCGTCAAGGGTGTTCGCCGGTTTCCTCTTCGACGCTTCCCTTTCTTTGTGATCTACCGCGAGTTCGACGATTACCTGGAGCTTGTCGCGCTTGCTCATCATCGCAGACGCCCTCGGTACTGGCGGTCGAGGTTGTCATAGCGAGAAGTTCGGCTATCGCGGCAGGAGGTGCTTCTGCACCTTCCCCAATGCCGTCCTCGGGATCGATTCCACGTGCACGAACCTCCGCGGAACCTTGAACGATGCCAGTTGCTCGCGGCAGCAACGCTCGAGCGCGTCGGGGTCGAAATCCGTGGCCACGATGAACGCTACCGGCACTTCGCCGCGAACGCCGTCCGGCTCCCCGACCACGGCGGCCTCGGCGACGCCGGGTTGCTCGAGCAGGAGCTCTTCGATCTCGCGGGGGTAGATGTTGAAGCCGCCGGAGATGATGAGATCGGACTTGCGGCCGAGGAGCGTGTAGTAACCGTCGTCGGAGCGCGTGGCCAGATCGCCGGTGCGGAACCAGCCGTCGGTGAAGGCGGCGGCGGTGGCGTCGGGACGGCGCCAGTAGCCGGCGAAGACGTTCGGGCCGCGCACGAAAAGCTCCCCGTCCTCAATGCGAACCGAGATTCCGGGCAGCGGAAAGCCCACCGTTCCGGCGCGGCGCTCGCCGGCGTAGGGATTGCTCATGTTCATGAACGTCTCCGTCATCCCGTAGCGCTCGAGAATGGTGTGGTTGAACAGCTCGCGGAAACGCTCGAAGACCTGCACCGGCAACGGCGCGGAACCGGAGACGAAGAGACGCATCGCCGCGCCGATCTCCCGCGCGGCCTCGGGGGGCGTGTCGAGCAGGCGGACGTAGACCGTCGGCACTCCGAAGAAGAGCGTCGGGCGAAAGTCGCGGAGATCGTCGAGTGCCGTGCGGTGATCGAAACGCTCCAGAAGCCGCATCCGGCAGCCGCTGGCCAGCCAGCAATGGAGGCCGTTGCCGAGTGCGTGGATGTGGAAGAGAGGGAGCGCCAGGAGGAAGCGATCGCGGTCGCTGATTTGCCACATCGTCGACAGGTTGACGGCGTTTGCGGCGAAGTTGTTGTGCGTCAGCACCGCCCCCTTCGAGGCTCCGGTAGTGCCCGAGGTGTAGATGATCGCCGCCGGCGTATCGCCATCGATATCTTCGATCGGACGATCGTCGCGATCGGAACCGAGTTGCGGCAGCTCTGCCTCGGTGATCATCCACCGCGGCTCGGCATCGCCGGTGATGTGGGCGATCTCCCGCTCCCGGTAGAGGATGTTGATCGGAACGAAGATCACGCCGAGCTTCACGCAGGCGAGGTAGAGGTCGATCAGCTCGATTCGGTTGGCGAGGTAGACGCAGAGACGGTCGCCTTTCGCCAGCCCGCGCGCGCGGAGTGCATGGGCGACGCGGTTGCTGCGGCGCTCAATCTCACCGAATGTGAACGCGGCGCCTTGCCATTCGAGCGCAACCTGGTCGCGGCGCGTAACGAGAGAAAGGTCGAAGAGGTGGAGGAGGTTCACGGCGTGATCATACGTACGTCGCACGCCGCTTGCAGTCGTGCTCTTCGCGATGTTCACAAGGAAGCGCGCCGTCGGCGCCGAACTGACTCCGAGCGGTACCGACTTTCGCGTCTGGGCTCCCGGCCATCGCGCGGTCAGTGTCGTCATCGGTGATTCCAATCATCCGCTCGAACGCGAGCCTGACGGCCACTTCCGTGGCCTGATCACAACGGCAGGAGCCGGCACCCGCTATCGCTTCCGGCTCGACGATGCCCAGGCAACCTATCCCGATCCTGCCTCACGATTTCAGCCCGACGGACCGCATGGCCATTCCGTGGTCGTCGATCCGGAGTCGTATGGATGGCGCGATGGCGCATGGCGCGGCGTCGATCCTCGCGGCCTGGTCATCTATGAGATGCATATCGGGACGTTCACACGCGAAGGCACCTGGCGTTCGGCAATCGAGCATCTCGAAGGGTTGCGCGAGATCGGCATCAACCTTCTCGAGGTCATGCCGGTCCATGAGTTTCCCGGCCGTTTCGGCTGGGGCTACGACGGCGTCGATCTCTGGGCGCCGGCGCACATCTACGGCACGCCCGACGATTTCCGCGCCTTCGTCGATGCCGCGCACGCCCACGGCCTCGGCGTGATCCTCGACGTCGTCTACAACCACCTCGGTCCCGACGGCTGCTACCAGCGCCAGTTCACGGCGGCGTACTTCACGAAGAAGTACGAGAACGATTGGGGCGATTCAATCAACTTCGATGACGACGGCTCGGATGGCGTGCGCGAGTTCTTCGCCGAGAACGCTGCTTACTGGATCGACGAGTTCCACCTCGACGGTCTGCGCCTCGATGCCACACAATCGATCGACGACGATTCGGAGGAGCACGTCCTGACCCTCATCGCGCGGCGCGCGCGGGAGGCAGCGAACGGAAGGCCGATCTTCATCGTCGCTGAGAATGAGCCGCAGGATGTGAAGCTGATCGACCGCTACGGCCTCGACGCCCTCTGGAACGACGACTGGCATCACGCGGCCATGGTCGCGGCCACGGGATTCCGCGAGGCCTACTACACTGACTATCGCGGCACGCCCCAGGAGCTCGTTTCGATGGCGCAGTTCGGCTTTCTCTATCAGGGCCAGTACTACACATGGCAGAAGACTCCCCGCGGCACGCCGTCGATCCACCTTCCGCCGGAGAGCCTGGTCTGCTTTCTCCAGAATCACGATCAGATCGCGAACTCCGCGCACGGCGAGCGGCTGCAATTCCTGACCTCTCCCGGCCGCTACCACGCGCTGACCGCGCTGCTGCTCCTCGGGCCGAATACGCCGATGCTGTTTCAGGGACAGGAGTTCGGATCGTCGTCGCCCTTCCTCTACTTCGCCGATCACAAACCGGAGCTCGCCGAGGCGGTGGCGAAAGGGCGTCGCGAATTCCTCGAACAGTTCCCCTCGCTCGCCGGTGGACGTTTCGCGCGTCCTGACGCGGCCGAGACATTCGAGCGCTGCAAGCTCGATCATCGCGAGCGTCAGAAAAACGCCGACATCGTGGCTCTGCATCGCGATCTGCTTCGCCTTCGAAGGGAGATGACCGGCACCGTTCGCGGCGCGGTGATCGGCGATCGTTCCTTCGTCCTTCGCTACGAGCAGCGCCTGCTCATCGTCAACCTCGGCGACGGGTTTCGTCTCGACGTCATCGATGAACCGTTGCTGGCGCCACGGAGGGAACACGCTTGGGAGCTGAGGTGGTCGAGTAACTCGCCCGACTACGGCGGTCCGGGAATTGAGCCGGTGGAAACGGGCGGGACGTGGCTGGTTCCGGCGCACGCGGCAGTCGTGCTTGCGTAGCGCTGCGCGCGTTGTCGGTTATCAGTGGTCAGTTGTCAGGACCGACAACAAACCAACCGATAACCGACAACCGAGAACGCGCGCAGCGCATCACCCGAGCAACTTCCCCGGCCATGCATCCTGCGCCTTGCGGATCCAATGGCCGCTGCGGATCTCGGCCAGGCGTTCGGCGGTGGTATCGAAGACAGTCGTGTGGCGATCGCCACGATCGCGGAAATCGGTACGGCTGAGTGCTTCGACGCGGCCGTCGGCGTGGCGGACGAAGACGCGGTTGGCGTCGAGAATGGAGACGCCGAGGTCGCGCTCGAACTGGCGAAGGAGTCCGAACATCCGGTCGATCGAGCAGCCCGACGTTTCGCTCCGTTCATCGACGGCGATGGCCAGGAAACTGCCGAGCAGCAGATCGCGCGCCGAGGTCACCGGCGTCCCGTGCGCTGCCCACTCGTCGAGAAACTGATCGACCGTGGCCAGCAGGCGCTGACTCTTGCTTTCATCGAGAGACGGTGAGATGCCGAACAACCAGGTGCGGGAGGTGCTGGGGAGAGAGGCGATGTCTACTCTTGGCATGAGATGCTCCGAATCAAAGGATGAATCACGAAGGATGAAGGATGATTGGGCTGGGAATTCATCCTTCATCCTTCGTCATTCATCCTTTATCTCATGAGCTTCGCAAAACTGATGCAGCGATTCAAAGGCGGCGTCCTCAACGGCGACCGGCCAGCGCAGCAGCAGGACCCGCTGCGGCTGGCCACGGCCGCGGTGCTGCTCGATATCGGCTACGCCGACGGCACGCTGACGCGGGAGGAGGACGACGACCTCCTCTCCTACCTCAAGCGCGCCTTCGCCCTCGACGACACGATGGCGCAGGAGCTGGTCAAGGCCGCGGCTGAGATCCGCGCCCAGACCATCGACCATTTCGCCCTGACGCATTTCATTCGCCGCAACTCCCCACTCAACGACCGCATTGAGATCGTGAAGACGATGTGGCGGATGGCCTACGCCGACGGACGGCTGAGCGAGTATGAGAACTATCTCGTCCGCAAGCTGGCCGACCTGCTGGGACTCGAACATCACGTGATGATCGACGCGAAGGTGACCGTGCTGCAGGAGTTGGGGCTGGCGACGAATTGAGGCGGGGTTGCGCGGTCTCGCGGTTGCGGGGTCTCGCGGTTACTGAGTTGCTAGGTTGCTGAGTTTCTGGGTTCCTGAGTCTCTGGTTCCTGAGCCCCGCACTTTGCAACCCTGCAACCCAGCAACCTGCCAACCTTGCAACCACCAACCGCGAGACCGCGCAACCCCGAGACCGCGCGACCCCGATATACACTCGCTTCATGACCGAAACACACGACGTCGCCATCATCGGCGCGGGTCCCATCGGCCTGGAGCTGGCGGTGGCGTTCAAGCAATTCGGCATCGACTACATCCAGATCGATGCCGGCCAGATCGGCTCGACCATCGCCTGGTATCCGGGCGAGATGTTGTTTCACTCGAGCTCGGACCGACTCGGCCTGGCTGGGGTGCCGATCCAGACGGCAACGCAGCAGAAGATCACGCGGGAGGAGTACCTCGCCTATCTTCGCGCGCTGGTGATGCAGTTCGGGCTTCAGGTGCGCTCGTACGAGCGCGTCACACAGGCATTGCGGCGGCGCGGCGGCGGCTTCGAGCTGGTGACGCGCGCGCTGGATGGCGAGCATCGCTATCGCGTGGAGCACGTCGTCCTGGCCATCGGCGCCTTTCACGCGCCGCGCATGCTCGACATCCCCGGCGAGGAGCTGCCGCACGTCAGCCACTACTTCCACGATCCGCACACGTACTTCGCGAAGAAGCTGCTGATCGTCGGCGGGCGCAACTCGTCGGTCGAAGCGGCGGTCCGCTGCCAGCGGGCCGGCGCCGACGTGACGCTGAGCTACCGCCGCGACGACTTCGATCCGAAGGTGGTCAAGTTCTGGCTCCTGCCGGAAGTGCGCGCCCTCATTCGCGACAGCCGCATCCGCTATCTGCCGCGCACCACGCCGATCGAGATCGGGAATGGCACGGTGTTGCTGGCGCCCGTAGGCGACGACGCTCCGCCTCTCGAGATCGACGCCGATTTCGTCCTCCTCCTCACCGGCTACCGGCAGGATTCGATGCTGTTCGATCAACTCGGCGTCGAGCTGCGCGGCGATGATCGCCAGCCTGTCTACGATCCCGAGACGATGGAGACCAACGTCCCCGGCGTCTTCGTCGCCGGCACTGCCGTCGCCGGAACGCCTCCACGCAAGGTGACGGTGATCGTCGAGACGTGCCACGTCCATATCCCGCGCATCGTCGCGGCGATTCAGGGAAAGCGCGTAGCTCTTCCCGATGGGGCGCTCGACGAATAGAGATCATCCTGCGGCGAAGCGCGCGGGATCTCCGGTGGCACCGCGCGAATGCAACTTCCCGGCAGAGCCCATCATCAGCGCGATATGACCGGAGATCCTGCGCGCTTCGCCGCAGGATGGAACTTGAACCCGCTTAGAACCTCACCCCCAGCGAAACCCGCACCGTCCTCGGCGTCTGATACGCCAGGTTATTCAGCGGCTGACCAAAGTTCGAGGCCAGTTGGTAATTCGCTCCCATGGCCGTGCATGTTGCCGCCGACGCACCTTGCGGACACTGAATCGGCGTCTGTTTCGCCGGATCGAACGGCAACAGCGCCGTCGACGTCGCCGCGGTGCTCACGGTCGTGCTGAGAACCTTTGGATCGAAGATCGCCGCGTTGTTGAAGGCGTTGAGAAAGTCGCCCTGTGCGAAGAGCTCGACCGCCGAAACGTAGACGCTGTAGCGCAACGCCAGGTCCGTCGAGCGGATGCTCTCCGTTCGAAGCTCGCCGCGTCCGCTGAAGTAATAGAGGCCGTTGGGGACTGACGCGTAGCCAGGGTTTGCCGGGGCGCCCGCATAACGCGTCAGGTTGATCGCGCCGGCGATCGAGTACGGCAAACCGGAGTCGTAGCTCTGCATCAGCGTCCCTTCGAGCGAGCCTTTGCCGAGTGGCAGACGGTAGCCGGCCCATGCCCGAAGGCGGTGACGTTGATCGCCCTGCAGATAGCCGATCGGCGCCACGCGGCTGTAGTTGAAATACTCGGGATAGAACAGCGACGGATCGGTATTCGCAACCGCACCGGTCGTGCCGCTCTCGCCGTCATCGTTGCCGCGGAGCGTCGACCAGGTGTAGTGCGTGCCGAAGTCGAAACGCCCGGGGCTCCAGCGCGCCTGCAGCAGCACGCCGCGATAACGGCGCTCCAGATTGTTGCTGTTCTGGATGAGGCTCAGATCGACCGGGATGCCGAGGGGCGTGTTGGCCTTCCTCGTGGCGGTGGTGACGCTGGCGGCGTAGAAATCGCGCCAATCGCGATGGATGTAGTCGGCGCGGACAAACCCCGTCTTGCCGATCTCGGTGCCGTAGCCGGCCGTGATCTCGCGTACCGAGGGCGATGCCAGGGAACCGTCGAAATAGGTCGAGTAGCCGGGGATGCTGCGCGATCCCTGCGCGCGCAGATTGACCGCGGTGACGTTGCCGGTCCCTCCCTGCTGGCTGTTGAAGTAATCGAAGATGCGGCGGATCGCGTCATCCATCGGCACCGTCAATCCTGTGTTGTTGATGGCTGGCCCGCGGTAGGCGAAATCGATCGCCGCTGTATTGCCGGCGGCCTGGTTCGATGAGGCGATGCTGTCGGCGATGCGCGAGGCGTAGTCGGCGAAGGAGACGCTGATTCGTTGCCGTCCGTCGCCGCGGAGGTCGTATTGCGCGCTCAGGCGCGGCGAGAGCTTCTGGTCGCGCGAGCTGACCACGCCATCGGCATCGACGGCATGGTTGCGGTCGAAACGCGCTCCGAAGGAGAGCGTGAGACGCGAGGCCACGCTCCAGGTGTCGTTGATGAACGCCGAGTCGGTGCGGAGATCGTTCTGATTCGCCGCCACCAGGATCGGATTCCAGCGGATGAACGTCCCGCCGCCGGTGGCGTTCGTCGGCGTGATCACGGGATAGATCACGCCGTTGATCCACTGCGCCCGCGAGACGAAGATGGAGAAGTCGCTCCCCGACTGGTGATTGTTGGCATAGCGACTCTCAGAAAATCGGTCGACGCCGGCGATGAGGTCGTGGCTCCCGAACGATTTCGCGTCGAGGAAGTCGTGGACCTCGAGCAGCACGTCGTCATTGTTGCGGCGCTCGGCGTCGCAGACGGCGCAGAGGGTGGGCGAATGAAATCGGGTGTTGTTGTTGGCTCGGTCGAGGAGGACCGTCCCCGCGATCAGATCCGTCGTCTGCGCGCCGGTACGGTCCGAGAACTTGCGTTCCGAGTAGTGGCCTTCCAGCAGCGTGTTGGCCGCGAGCATGCCGTTGTAGTGGACGGCCAGCAGCGATTCCGGATCGATGCGGGTGGTGAGGCTGGCCAGGTCGTAGATGTTGTTGGCGAATCGGGCGTTGCTGCCGTCGGTATTGACGCCGAACCACGAGGCGGCCAGAGTCTGCCGCGCGCCGATCTGCCCGGTCAGTTTCGCTTCGTATCTCTTCTGGTCATTTCCCTCGGCATAACTGATCGCCGGCGATGCGGGCGATGCAGGGTTCGTCGTCAACGCCGGGATGGAAAGCGTCTGCCGTGCCGTGTCGTTCTTGGCCCACCGTCCCGCGCCGAAGAACCAGAGCCGGTCGCGCACGACGTAACCGCCGAGGGTCCCCTCGCCGACGTGATTGAGATTGTTCTCGCGCGCTTCCAGCGCCGGCGACTGCGCTGACCACGCCGGATTGCTCAATGAATCGCGTAACGATCCGGCCAGCTCGTTGCCCCCCGACTTGGTGATGGTGTTGACGACACCGCCACTGAATCGCCCGTACTGCGCGGAGATGGCGCCGGTCAGGACGGTCGTCTCCTGAATGGCATCCTCGACATACATCGGCCGCATCTGCCCCCGCGTGTTCTCGGTGACGACGACCCCGTTGACCAGCACGAGGTTGTCGTACCCCGGCCCCCCGGCGATGGCCAATTCGCCATTCCCCAGCGTGTTCCCGCTGACTCCCGGCGCAAACTGCGCCGTCGCAAGCTGATTGCGCAGAACCGGCAGCCGCTCGATGAAGGGCAAGGTCATGCTCGTCGAGACCTCGGGGGTCTCGAGGACGGAGGGGGTGTTGGCGGTGACGGTGATCGCCTCGCTGGTTCCCACCGGCTTCATGACCGCATCGACCCGCGATGTCTGGGAGAGGCGCAGCGCGGCGGCGAGACGCAGCGTCTCCATCCCCGCAAACGTCATCGCGATCGAATACTCCCCCGGCGGCAGCGCCGAGAAACTGTACGCCCCGCTATCTCCGGTGAACGTGCTGCGCGTCCCCTGCAGTTCGGGTGACGAGATCGTGACCGCGACTCCGGGCAGCGGACGCCCCTCGACCGATACGACACCTGTCAACGATGCGCTGGTCTGCGCGAGAAGGGGCACAGCGAAGAACGAAACAGCACCTGCCAAAGCCACAATGGCTTTCTTCATTTCGATCGTCTCCGGATGAATTGATGGACGGACCGATAATAGCAATAGAACGCGCCTCACGCAGAGTTGCGGAGAAAAACCTCTCCCTCCGCGTCTCCGCGTGAAAGCGCCTGACCGCTAACCCGGGATGTCGGTGATTTCGACAAGCGGCTCGCCCGCGATCAGCAACTGCAACGCGTCTGGCAGCGTTGCCATGAGGACTCGCCGGAGGTGCACATTCGAGGTGTTGCCACATCTGACCCAGAGAACTTGCGGTGGCGGACCGAGCCGTTCCAACAGGAGAGCAAAGTCGACATCCTTCGTCAGGACAACCGCGTTCGCCTCCCGCGCTGCCTGGAAGATCACCGGATCCTTGGCGTTGAGCAGCCCTAGTCTTCTGACACTCAGCGCCTCGATCTTGAATTGCTCCAAAATCCACGGCGCGAGAGCGGGCGACAACTGAGCGTCGACCCAGATGATCACGCCACCAGCACCGGATGGTCGAGGTAGCGCGACGCAAACCGCAGGCAGGCTTGCAGGTCGTCCGCTTCGAGATCCGGCATCTCGTCAAGGATCTCGGAGGCAGACAGGCCCGCTGCGAACAGGTCAAGAACATCGCTAACGCGAATACGCATCCCCCGAACGCAGGGTCTCCCCCCACACTGCTCGGGGTCCACGGTTATTCGATCAGCAAGCTGGTTCACACATGGAAGTATAGCAGCGGCCCTCGCCTGCGGCATGGCCCGGAAAGGTTCGACGCTGCATCGACAACGTAGCTAACGCCTGTTTCAGGCGTGATGTTCAACACTCCGACGGGTACATCCAGCGTGGCGCATTTGATTTGATCACCATGGACTCTTGGCAGGAGAAATCGAAGGTCCGGCCCCGTCCGCGGCTAACTCGAATCAGGTCAAGTTCCCTCACGAGCGAATGATCTTTTGCAGGATAGGGAGAAACTGCACGACAAATCCATACAGAGCGCCACTGGCACTAAAGGTCAGAAGAACGCGCCAGAACAGCCGATGACTCGACGCCAAACCCGGGCCCGTCCGACGTTGCCTACACTCGGCAACAATCGTTTCCCATTTCGGCGAAAGACCCCCGTCAGCATTGCATCCCTGTTCTAACGCTCGCAGATACTCGGCGATCTGGTCGATCCGTCCAGTTATGCCACGCGACCTAAGACGCGCGAGATAAGCGATGACCGGCGGAAGCAGCCACGCCGGCAATACGATGGGTGTCGGAGCTATTGACGCCAACCAAGCGAAGACGGCAGCCACTCCAATCACAGCGTTGCGCTCAAGTTCACGATTGTCGCGAATCTGGTAGTCGAGCTGGCCGCGAAGCGAGCGATACTCTTCGAGAAGCAGTTCTTCCCGGAAGTTTGATCCGATCACCTCATCGCTCATTCAAACCATCCGTAATCCATCTTCGTCGTTGCCACGTCACCGACCGCCGCCCTTCGAGCCGACGATGCCCAACGCAGACGGATTGAATACGGCAAGGACGACCGGGACCAGGACTCCGGCCCAGAAAAAGATGTGCTCCGCCTTGGCCCACCACCAGTATGTAGCAATCGGGAAACCGAGAGGACCCATCTTCATTGACTTATAGTCCGACCAGTCCTTCGAGTCAGAGATATGACTGCCCACTATGGCACCACATGCACCTGCGAGAACGAACATAGCCAAACTGAAGCGCAAAACACCTCCAGTCAGCACCGCATTGCCGAATGCCTGCGCGGCGAGAATGGCTGCGGCTAACGAGATATACGTGCCGATATGGAAGACGGTGTAGGTCATCAGAAGATCTCGGTTGTCGGCTGTGTCCATGTTTCCCTCCTGGCTAGGAGTGTCGAAAAGCGCGTGGTTCCACACCCCCACTTGCGATTAGGAGGTCAAATCGCCGCCGCACGGAGTCCGGCAGGTAATGAATGGGACTCGCACCGGTAGGGGTTCATTCCATCGGGGCACTGCGCGTCTCGCGGTCCAGCTGCCACGCCGCCCTCCCCATTTCGTCACAACTTCCTCGTAGCGCCCCACGCGCCCGCCGTTGCAGAATGCCTCCCAAAAACAACGGCATCAGGGGGAAACCATGAGAAAGCAATGGATCGCGTGCCTGTTCCTCGTCGCATTCGCGACGGTTACCTTCGCCGCGCCGGCGACGCCGAAGAAAGCGACGACAACTCCGGCGAAGGCGGCGGCGGAGAAGGTCACGTCCGTCGAGGGGATCACCGAGTACGACCTGAGCAATGGACTACGCGTCCTTCTCTTTCCCGATCAGACCAAACCGACGGTGGTGATCAACCTCACCTACCTCGTCGGATCGCGCCACGAAAGCTACGGCGAGACCGGCATGGCCCACCTCCTCGAGCACATGATGTTCAAGGGGACGCCGTCTCACGGGAACATCCCTCAGGCCCTCAAGGAGCATGGCGCCAACTACAACGCTTCGACCTGGTTCGACCGGACGAACTACTTCGAGATCCTTCCGGCCACCGACGAGAACGTTCGATTCGCACTGGAGCTGGAAGCGGATCGGATGATCCACTCCTACATCGCCCGCAAGGATCTCGACTCCGAGATGACCGTGGTGCGGAACGAGTTCGAGATGGGCGAGAACGATCCGGAGAACGTCCTCGACGAGCGCGTTCTCTCCACAGCCTATCTCTGGCACAACTACGGGCACTCCACGATCGGCTCGCGCGCCGACATCGAGCGCGTTCCCATCGACCGCCTGCAGGCCTTCTGGCGCAAGTACTACCAGCCCGATAACGCCGTTCTGCTCGTGGCCGGGAAGTTCGACGAAGCAAAAACGCTGGCCGAGGTGGAGAAGATCTACGGGGTCATTCCGCGTCCGGCACGGAAGCTCGAGGAACCGTACACCGCCGAGCCGGCGCAGGACGGCGAACGCTCGGCCACGCTGCGGCGCGTCGGCGACGTTCAGGCACTCGCTGTCGCCTATCACATTCCGTCGGAGTCCCATCCCGATTCGGCCGCGGTGCAGGTCTTGAGCAGGCTTCTTACCGATACACCCTCCGGACGTCTCTACAAGGCGTTGGTCGAGACGAAAAAGGCCACCTCGGTCTCCAGCTTCCTTCCCGGTCTGCACGATCCCGGCTTCGTCCTCCTCCAGGCGGAAGTGCGGCAGGAGCAGTCGCTGGATGACGCCAAACAGATCTTCCTGAAGACCATTGACGAGCTGAAAGCGACGCCTCCGACCAAGGAGGAAGTCGATCGCGCCCGTACCGGTCTTCTGAAGAACATCGACCTCACCCTCAACGCCGCCGACCGTGTCGGGATCGCGCTCAGCGAGTCGATCGCCGCGGGCGACTGGCGCCTTTTCTTCCTCAACCGCGACCGCATCCGCAAAGTCACTCCGGACGACGTCCAGCGTGTCGCCAACGCCTACTTCCTGCCGTCGAACCGGACCGTCGGCGAGTTCATCCCGGACAAGAAGCCTGTCCGCGCGGAGGTTCCGCCGTCGCCGGATGTGGCGGAGATGGTCAAGACCTACAAGGGAGACGCGGCCATCGCCGCTGGAGAAGCATTCGATCCATCACCGTCGAACATCGAGTCGCGCACGACCAGAACGACCTTGCCGGGCGGGCTGAAAGTGGCCCTGCTGCCGAAGAAGACCCGAAACTCGACGGTGAACGTCGTTGCCGTGATGCACTTCGGCGACGAGAAGAGCCTCATGAATCGCTCCGCGGCCGGCGTGGCCGCGGCCGACATGCTCATGCGCGGCACGAGCAAACACACGCGGCAACAAATCAAAGACGAGATCGACCGCCTGAAAGCACGGGTGAACGTTTCCGGGGGAGCGGCGCAGATCAACGTCACGGTCGAGACGACACGCGAAAACCTTCCGGCCGTGCTGGCCCTGATCGGCGAGGTTCTCCGCGACCCGATCTTCCCCGCCTCGGAGTTCGCACAGTGGAAACAGGAGGAGCTCGCCCAGGCCGAACAGCAGCGCAGCGATCCGCAATCGATCGGCTTCACCGCCTTCCAGAGGCACATGAATCCCTATCCCAAGGGGGACATTCGCTACGTGACCACCGCCGATGAGGACATTGCCGACGTCAACGCCCTCACTCTCGATGACGTGAAGAACTTCTACGCGACGTTCTATGGTGCATCCAACGCCGAAGTCGCGCTGGTGGGCGACTTCGATTCGAAACAGGTGACGGCGCAACTGACGGAGCTGGTCGGTTCGTGGAAGAGCGGCACACCGTTCGTGCGTGTACCGCGCCTCTATCAGGACACCCCGGCCACCAATCAGTCGCTGGAAACGCCGGACAAGGCCAACGCCGTCTTCGTGGCCGGAGTGAACCTCACTCTCCGCGATGACGATCCCGACTATCCCGCCCTCGTCCTCGGCAATTACATTCTCGGCGGCGGCACGCTCTATTCGCGGCTCGGCAATCGCATCCGCCAGAAGGAAGGTCTGAGCTACGGCGTCGGATCGAACATCCAGGCCGGCCCCTTCGACAAGGCCGGCGGTTTCACCACCTTCGCCATCTACGCGCCGCAGAACGTCGCGAAGCTCGAGACCGCATTCAAGGAAGAGGTGGACAAAGCGGTGAAGGAAGGTTTCACGGCGGCCGAGGTCGCTGAAGCAAAGAAAGGTCTGCTGGAAAACCGCAAGCTGCAGCGGGCGCAGGATGCCGGGCTCTCCCGAACGCTGGTGACGGAGCTCTTCTCGAATCGAACACTGGCCTGGGATGCGGCAATGGACAAGAAGCTTTCCGAACTGACGACGGAGCAGGTAAACGCCGCCGTCCGTAAATGGATCGATCCGTCGAAGATCTCGATCGTGAAGGCGGGTGACTTCGCGAAGGGGGCAGCTGCGAAGTAGTTGCCGGGTTGCTGAGTTACTAGGTTGCGGGGCCGGGCACGCGGAGGCGGGGTGGGGATAAGGAGTAAGGTCGCCTCCGCGTCTCCGCGTTCTCCGCGTGAAACGTTTCTCTCGCAGCTAGATAACGGTGGTCTCCTCCGCTCCCGGCGGCTGCTCGCTCTTCCTGAAGTATCGGCGACCGACGAATGTGAACTGGAATCCGAGACACAACGATGTTCCGAACAGCAGAAGGCGGCCCACGTTTGTCGGATCTGCCAGCAACACCTTCGTCGTCGCTCCGGCATACGCAAAATCGAACTTGGCGATGACGAATCCGCCGACAAACGCAGAAACGGCTTTGCCATAGTCCGTGAACTCGCGCCTCTCCTCAGGATTGAGCGGTGAGACCAGCATCCCTATGCACCATCCCAGAATGCCGCCGAACAGACATATCGGGATGTTGAGCCACCACGCCGGAATTCGTGCCGCTATGAAAAAACACGCGGCATAGGCCATGCCTCCCAGGACATATCCGCTGATCAGTTTGAAGCGGTCCACTTCGTCGATTGGCCACGACCCTTTACCGTTCACTTGGTTGCCCATTTCGTCAGCCTCCTGCTCGCTCATCACAAACCTCGCAAGCCCCCGACATTCCATCCCTCCCACTCTACATTCTTGCGCTTCGACGCCGCCTGCGCCATGATTGCTTCGCTTCCACAGCCCCCACATCACGACGATCAGCGAGGAGGTTCCCATGCCTTTTCAGGTCACGGTTCAGCGCGAAACGCCGCCCATCGGCTTCGATCCGAGCGATCTCACCGACGCGAAGGCGGGCGATGCCGTCTTCTGGCTCAACGCCGACCATCACACCACCCATCAGATCTGTCCGAAGGATGGTGTGGCCGGCGACTGGGGGGATCCGGTGGGGCCGCAAGCCTCATCGATGCAGGTGAACGTCCCGGCCGCCGGCGTCTATCCCTATCGATGCGCCCTCCACGACGACGAGACCGGCACCCTCACCGTCACTTAGCGAAGAAAGAGGATCACCATGACAGCCATCGATGACTTCTCCGACGACCTGGCCGGCGATGAATTGAATCTGATCGAGCGCCCCGACCGGCGCGAGTTCCTCGGACTGGCTCTCACCGCGGCCGGCGGCATCGTGCTCTCCCCCCTCTTCCCGCGCATGGCCTGGGCGCAGAACGGGGCGTCCTGCCCGGCGCCGTTCAACGAAGATCTACTCCCGGTCGGCGAGATCAAGAGTGTCAACGGCTTCCTCCGCGGCATCATCGACACGCAGTACGAGCTGCGGAAGGTCATCGAATACAACGGCACCCTGGCCGCTCCCGCCTACAAATGCCGCGAGCATCCGCTGCGCACCTATCACGGCTACCAGGGCTTCGGCGAGATGAAGAAACCGGTGACGAAGATCGGCGAGGCCTACCCCGGCCCGACTCTTCGCGCGCGGGTCGGCGAGACCGTGCAGCTCATCTTCCTCAACCGCATCGATCCGCAGAAGTTCGCCCAGACCTCGGTGACGAGCACCAAAGACCAGTGCGACACCGCATTCGTCGTCACCGGCGGCAAGCGCTATCCGGGGGCGAACGAAACGTTCCCGAACTGCTTCCACGCTTCGAACACAACCAACCTTCACTTTCATGGAACGCACGTAACGCCGGGCACCTTCGGCGACAACGTCCTGATCGGCGTCCTTCCCAATCCGAAGATGGACGTGGCCACGGCGGTGGCGGCGTGCAAGAAGGTGTTCGACTCACCGGGGTATGGGGAGCACGGCTCGGGCAAGATCCTGCAGCACGTGGCAGCGCTGGCGATGCACTCGCTGCTCGAGGGGGCGAAGAAGTCGGGTAACACCCAGCTCGCCGAACAGATCCAGGCGGCGATCGACGCAAACCGGCAGGATATCGACGGCGGCGAATGGCCTCAGTATTGGCCGGGCTTCTACGTCCACCACTTCCAACTTCCCATCCCCAGCGGCGTGCCCGGCAAGTTCCCGGTGATGGGACAGTCGCCCGGAACGCACTGGTATCACTGCCACCAGCACGGCTCGACCACCATGCAGATTCTCAACGGCATGGCCGGGCTGTTCATCATCACCGGCGACTACGACGACAAGCTCCTCGTCCTCGGCGGCGGCACGGTGGCCAAGCCGAAGATCAAAGAGCAGGTGATGATCTTCCAGCTCTTCTCCGAGCAGCCGAACCTCGTGAACGCCACGCCCGCCGCCCTCGTTCAGGTCAACGGCCAGGTCGTTCCCACCGTCCGCATGAAGCGCGGCGAAGTGCAGTGGTGGCGCATCGCCAACGCGGCCATGAAGGCGCACGGCATCGACCAGTATCTATTCATCAGCCAGGCGGTCCTCGACGGACTGCAGAACAAGACCATCCCGCTCGTCAAAGGCGTCCCGCCACCATCGGCCGACGGGAGCGTGCCGTCGCTGAATCAGACCGCGCAGGACGGCGTGCAGTTCGACTGGAAGAATTACGTTCGCCGCGCCCAGTGGCCGCCCTCGGCGACGGCGCCGAGCACCACACCAAATCCGAAGACCTTCCATCTCGCCCCCGGCAACCGTGCCGACTTCCTGGTCAAAGCGCCGGCGGCCGACGGCACGGCCTATCTCGTTTTCTGGCCCGAGAAAAACTCCGGCGGCTTCACCGACGTGAACAAGAACGTCGTGGTGAAGGTCATCGTCGCCGGCGATCCGACCACGGAGAACACCAGCCTGCCCACCGAGGCCCAATACCCGAATCTACCGGACGACCTGGCTGACATCACCGACGACGAGATCAACGAACGGCGCCGCAGGCTGACGTTCAGCATGAGCAAGGCCCCCGGACCCGGCGGAGGAACGAGGGTCGACCCTCCGGAGTTCTTCATCGACGGCAAGCAGTTCAAGGAAGGGACGATCGATCAGGCCATGCTCCTCGGAACTGCCGAGGAGTGGAACCTGGTGAATACCTCACCGGGCGGAACGTCGCATCCGTTCCACATCCACATCAACCCCTTCCAGATCACGGAGATCTTCGATCCGGCCACGATGACCGAGCCGAAGGTGATGGAGAAGCCGTGGGTATGGGGCGACGTGATCTCGATCCCCGCCTCGGCCACGCCGGCCGGGTCGACGACAGCCGTGCCAGGACACGTCAAGATCCGCAGCCGTTTCGTCGATTTCCCCGGCAAGTTCGTCCTGCACTGCCACATCCTCGGCCACGAAGACCGCGGCATGATGCAACTGGTGGAGGTGGTGGACAACCACACGGTGATCAAGCACCATTAAGGGGAGCTAAGAACCCTAAGAATTGTCGCTGAAGCCTCATAGGGTAGTCGCAGCGACACATGAGGTAGCTCCAGCGACACATGGGGTAGTCCCAGGGACACATAGGGTAGTCCCTGGGACACATAGGGTAGTCCCTGGGACACATGGGGTAGCTCCTGGGACACATGGGGTAGCTCCAGCGACACATGGGGTAGCTCCAGCGACTCATGGGGTAGCTCCAGCGACTCATGGGGTAGTCCCAGAGACTATTCGGGATCTACAGGCGTCTCCTGGAGTGGACACCCGGCGCTCAACCCAACCGGGGCGTCCAATCCAGGTCGATCACTACCGCTCCGGGCAGTACGAACCGAACCCGCTGGCGCGCTCGCGTCGCTCGAGCGTCGAGATGTGCTCCGGAAGAACGCCCAGCTTCACCAGTTGCGGGTGGTACTCGTAGCGGATGCGGACGGAGGCCACCGGGGTCGGGTCGAGATCGATGTCGATCATCTCGATCTCGTGCCGCTCTTTTGATCCCATCCCGGTCGCGGCGTAATCGTCCTCGGCCTCGCGCCTTTGGGCTTTTGCGGACGGTGCCGGCGGTTCAGCCGGTGCGCTGTTCATGGCCCCGGATCTCCCCTCGCTAAACGTCGGCTGCCTGTACATCTCAACGTCGTGACGCCGCTCGCGGAAGTAGACGGCCTCGATCACGCCGAGGTTTTCCGTCTGTCCGAGCGAGGCCCCGTAGGAATGACGCTCGCCGGTGAAGAAGAAGCTGCGCGCGGCGCGATTGCTGACCTGCCAGCCGGAGATCACGGTCGATTCATACGGTTCCAGCACCCACTTCGAAGCGTTGCGGGCGTCGGTGTGTTTGGCGTCGATCGTGTTCAGCCCATCGACCGAAAGGGCGACGGCGACGCGGTACGGGGTGGGGTTGGTGATCCGCAGGCTGTAGCTCGCTCCGCGAACTGCTTCGATGTAGACCGTTCCTCGGTGGGAGTACTCCGCTCGCGGGGTATCGTCGACGAGAACGTTGACGGCGAATCCGGATGTGCCCGCCGCAAAGGATTGACTGGAAAATAGTGCGAAGAACAGCAGGGCCAGGATCATTCGGTGTCTCATTGCATCCTCCGGGGAATGAGACACCGATGTTGGGGAAAAGAAAACTGGGTTAGTAGATTGCGGGGTCTCGCGGTCTCATCCTGACGGCGAGCGCAGCGAGCCCTGTCAGGATCTCCGGTGGAATCGCGAGATCCCTGCTGAAACCGACTGCCGCGGGGTCTAACCGGAGATCCTGACAGGCTCGCTGCGCTCGCCGTCAGGATGAGACTTCGAAAACCGAACCCTACCGCAGCACCGCCCGCCGCTTCGCCGCTCCCAACTGGGTTACGGTGAACGGCTGGCCGGCGATGGTGATCGTGCCGGTGCGGGGGTTGGCGCTGGCGTTCGCGGCGATCGAGTAGCTCACGGTTCCGTTGGCGGTACCGCTGCCGCCGGAGGTGATGGTGATGAAGGAGTCGCTAGTGGTAGCGGTCCATGGACAGCCGCCGTCGGCGATTACGCTGACGTTACCGGTGGCCGCGGCAGCCAGCGGACGGATGCTGCTCGCCGAGAGCGTGTAGCTGCACGATCCGTCGAGAGTCAGGTTGGCGCGGGCGCGGCCGCCAGTCTCGCGATAGAAACGGCTCTGCCAGCGGAAGAGCACGTTCTGGAGTTGCTGCAGTTGGGCGTCGCTCACGCTCTCCCCGTTCCGCTTGACCACGAATGTCGGGACGCGGAAGACGCGCGTCTGTCCGGCGGCGTACGCCGGCGTGCGCGGGCCGTTCGCGGCGACGATCTGGTCGATCGTGATCTGCGACGTCGTGCCGTTCTGCACGAACGTGATCGGCGTGACCTCGGACGGCGAGGCCAGGCCGAGGAAGTACATTTCCGCGCGGCTGTAGCCGAAACGGGGCGCCGTTAATGAATACGTCCCCGCAATACTGCCGCCCATCACCGAAATCGTGGAAAGACCCGACTCCGTGTCGGGGAACATGCTCGGATTGGCCAGGCCGTTGTTCGGATGCGCGCCGCCAAAGCACGGCACACCGGCATCGCGCCATGGCCCCTTCACGACGCCGTCGACATCCTTGTAGTCGGCGTAGAAGACGCACTCGTGACCCAGCTCGTGGGTGAGCGCGACCTGTGTCGTGGTCTCGTCGGCCAGAGACTCGCCGACGGCGGAAAACTCAGCACCGTAGTGGCAGTCGCACTCGGTGCGCGCCGGAATCGTTCCCGCGCCGGTCACACTCTTCTGCCGCGGATACGTGCCGGCGTAATTCGAATGGCGCAGTCCGTCGTCGTAAATCGTGGGGAAGAAGCGGAAGGTGTCGACATTCTGACCGCGGCTGCTTAGGTATGCGGCGATCGACTCCCGGATCCGATCGGTATCCCACACGCCCGGCATGTAGTGAAACACCTCGGCGGGGACGTCGACGGACGCCCCCACCGTGGACGGCAGAAGCGAGTGCCGCACCGCGAAGGTCAGCGGCAGCGTCTGCGTGATCGTCCCCTCCACGAAACCGGCACCGCCGAATCGCGCGCTCTTGATGGCCCAGGTGTTGTTGCCAGACTGATTCAGATACGGCTCGAGACTCGAGGCCGGCACGCGGAACGAGAGCGTGTCGCCGACCAGCTTGATCTCCCACGAACCGATCTGCGCCGAGGGGAAGTCGGGAATCTTCGGCGTCGAAACGACGAGGAACGGCGCGAAGCCCAGGCTCACCTGCACTCCGGCCGCCTCGACACCGTTCAGGAGCAACGTGTAGCGGAAGTCCTCCCCCGCGGCGGGCGCCGGAACGGCCGCGAGCTTGAGCGTGACGCCGGCGATGATGCCGCCGTAGTTGTCGAACGATGCGCTTGCGGCCTGCAGAGGCGCCGGGAGGCCGGGCGCGTTCACCGGACTGGATGTCTGGCTCGTCGACGTCTCGGTGCCGGTGTTGAAGCCGATCAGACCGTCATCGACCGGCAGCGACTGATACGAGAGCTGCATCTCGCCGCTGTCAGTGAACAGCTCGATCTGGAACGTGCACGGGGTCGCCGAGTGACGGCTCTTGAGGTTCTGCCATGTGATGACCACCGAACCGGGTTTGTTCTTCGTGATGATGCGCGCTGTATTGGGGTAGTTGAAGAGATCATACCAGACGGCAACGATCGGCTGGATGTGAAACATCGAGCTGACCACCGTTGGGTCGTAGTTCACCGTCGTCGTATCCGCCTCCCCGAAGGCCACCGCGCCCCAGGTGGAGATGCTCAGCTTCGTGTACTGCTTCCCGGCGAACGTGAATGGAGCCGGGAGCGTGTAGGCCGGCGGCAGATAGTTTGCGTCGAGAAAGCCGACGATCGGCCTCTTCGCCCCGTCGTAGGCGATGACGCCGGTCGACGGATCATCGAACTGGAAGGCCACTCTCCGCACGGTGAAGGTGTTGTTCGCCGTCGGAATGACGCGGAAGGTCGCCGGCGCCTGGAGGTCCGACGGATAGCCCGGCCAATACGAATTGCCGTCATCCGCGAGAATGCCAATCCCGCGCGAGACCGTGAAGCTCGAGACAGGCAGTGGCGCCGCCTCCCCCCGGGGCGTCCGCGCCTCGGTGGCTCGGACATGCGCGCGAGACGTCGGGCTGACGACGTCGAGCGACTGTGCCGCGAGAGAGGAAGAGAGAAAAAGCGCAACAAGACCGGCGCGGGAGGCGAAAGCGGGCATCGATCACTCTCCTGAAACTTCAGATGAACACGGAACTGGTAAACGATAGCCCGTGGGCGACGGCAAGGCAAACGAGACGAAGGCTTCATCCGCAGATTGCACAGATAGAACGCAGATAGAAGACGATCTTATCTGCGTTGCATCTGCGTCATCTGCGGATAAAACTCAGTCCCTTCTCAACAACCGCTCCGTATTGCCGCCGAGGATCCCCGCGCGGTCAGCCTCGCCGATGTCCAGATCCGCGATGCTTTCGAGCATACGAGGGACACTGCCGATCAGGTGTGGATAGTCGCTGCCGGCGAGGATGTGGTCGGCGCCGGCGAATTCGATGGCCAGATGGAGGGCGCGGACGTCGAAATTGACGGAGTCGTAGTAGAAGTTCTTCAGGTATTCGCTGGGCGGGCGGTTGATGTGAACGCGGTTTTCCTTGTAGGCGTAGAAACCGCGGTCGAGACGCTCGACGAGATACGGAATGGCGCCGCCAAGGTGACCGAGCACCCAGCGGATTTTCGGGAAACGCTCCACGACACCGCTGAACACGAGGCCGGCCGCGGCCAGCGTCGTATCAAGCGGGAATCCGACCAGCGCGGTCAGCCAGTAGTCGGTCATCGCTTCCACGCCGACGGGGGCGGTGGGATGAATGTGAATGACCGCGCCGAGATCGTTCGCCGCTTCCCACACCGGCAGGAAGCGGTCGTCGTGCAAGGCCACGCCGTTGATGTTGCTGAAGATCATTGCGCCGCAGAAACCGTGTTGCGTATACGCGCGCTCGAGCTCGCGTGCCGAGGCGGCCGGGTCGCACAACGGCAGCGTGGCGATGCCGAGGAACTGTCCGCGATAGTCGGCCGCAATCGAGGCGAAACTGTCGTTGACGATACGTGCCAGAGTCACGGCCGTCCCCGGCTCCTCAACGTGCGTCCCCGGCGTGGTCAAGCTGAGGATCTGCGTGTCGACACCGTATTCGCGCATGACCTCGGAGCGATAGGCGATGTCGCGATGACCGCGCACGGCCACGTTGTAGTCGCCCGGATAGTGCAGCAGCGTGTTCCCCTCGGCGTCGAACGTGAGCTTCACATGGCTGGGGCCGGCGCGCAGGGCGTCGAGGTAAGCGGCAGGATAGAAGTGATTGTGGAAATCAATGACCGGCATCGATGGATGTTCCTTTTCGCGAAGTCGTTCGAGTCCAGAGAGCGTATACCGGAAGGCCGGCGGCGACGATGAGCAGTCCGACCGCGCTGCCGGCCGGCTCGGCAACGATCTGATTGACGACGATCAACACCGTCGCCGCGATGAACAGAAGCGGTACGTAGGGATAGCCGAACGTTCGATAGGGAGGCGCATAGCCGGGCCGCCGCCGCAGAACGAACGTGGCCACGGCCAGTGCCGCGAAGAACATCCATTCCGTATAGACGACGCGTGTGAAGAGATCGCGATACGTCCCGGTTGCGACGAGAACCGACGACCAAACCGCCTGCAACACGATGGCGATGTAGGGAGTGCGATAGCGGGGATGCGGCACGCCGGCCGATCGGAAGAACAGCCCGTCGCGCGCCATTGCGAAGTAGACGCGCGGGCCGGCCAGGATCACCCCGCCCAGCGCGCCGAGCGCGGAGATGATCACCAGCAGCGAGACCGCGGCCGCGCCTCGCGGCCCGACAAGCACGGTGGCGACGTCCGCGGCGATGCGCTCGGAATGGATGACCTGATCGAGTGGCAGAACATAGACGTAGGCCGCGTTCAGGCCGAGGTAGGAGAGGGTGACGATGAGCGTTCCGATCATCAGCGACCGGGGAATCGTCTTCTGCGGCTCGCGCGTCTCTTCGGCAACATAGGTGACCATGTGCCAGCCGCCGTATGCGAACAATCCGGCCACCAGCGCCAGGAGAAATTCGCGCGTCGAGTACGAGGCGGCCGCCGGAGCTCCGGCGCGAACAGGCGCGAGGGCAACGACGATGATGAGCATCACGCCGATCGCCAGAACCTTGACGATGGTAAAGAAGGTCTGGATCGCACTTCCTTGCCGTACGCCGACATAGTTGACGGCGGATAGCGTGAAGATCGCGGCGATGGCGACGATGCGTGTGCCGTTGCCGGTCAACGGAACGAAGTAGCCGATATAGCGCGCCGTGACGACGGCGATGGCGGCCACGATTCCCGAGTGCATGCACCAGAACATCGCCCAACCCCACAGGAAGCCGGCAGCAGGATGGAAGGTCTCCTTCAGAAATACGTACACGCCGCCGGTCCGTGGAAAGGCAGAGGCGAGCTCCGCGCAGATGAGCGCCCCGAACAGCGTGAGGATTCCCGCCAGCAACCAGACCAGCAACATCCCCGGGATGGTGGGGACACGGCGCGTGATCTCCGACGGCTGAACGAAGATCGACGCTCCGATGATGATCCCCACCACCATGGCGGTAGCGCGAAGCAGGCTGATGGAGCGTGGCAGTGCGCTGTTATCAGTCACTGTGCGCTTCGGCTCGAGGCGTAACGGTCTGCCGCATTCACTTGTGCAGGATCAGACTACAACACGTGACCCCACCCTCCGCCTTGGCAAGCTCCGAGGCGGGAACGGCCCGCACATCGATCCCCTCGGCTTCGAGCCTGCGCCGCGTGTGCGTCAGCTCCTCGGGGAAGACGACGCTGTTACCGATCCGCAATGCATTGGCAGCGGCAGGCTCAGACGGATCGACGTCGATGATGCGCCACTCCCCGAACGGCGCGGCCGTCAGCCAGGCGCGGTTCATCAGAAGAGCGTCGTTTGAAACGCGTGTGACTGCCGACTTCAGGTGCAGGCATCCGTCGACCGTGACCGCCTCGACGCGATAGCCGCGCGGCGCCACGAGCTCGCGCAGATTGTCGATCCCACGGCTGGTCGTGCGCTGCGAACGTCCGACGTAAAGCACCCGTTCGAGTAGCAGCACATCGCCGCCGTCGAGCGTGCCCGGCTCGTCGATGCTGGCGACGGTCCGGTAGTCTCGCAGCATCTCCGCCACCGCGCCGACCTCTCCCCGCCGCGACTCCGCGCCGGGACGGGTCAGAATCGCCAGCTCGTCCAGCACGATGGCGGTGTCCTCGATGAAGACCGCGTCGGGATAGCGGTCGTCTTCCGGAATCCGGCGCACCTCGCATCCCAGCGAAGCGAGACAGGACTCGTAGGCGCGATGCTGCTCGCGGGCACGATCGACGTTGATCGGCGTCCGCGCCGCGTGCGTCAGCTCACAGCGGCCGATCGATGCGCTGACCGAGCGAGTGATGGCCTTAAATCCCATGCGCGAGAATCCTACAGGTCATCACAGGAAATCGAGAGATGACAGGCGTATTCTTCGGGTCATGGACGAAGCGGGATCGGTCAAAGTCAAAGGCGGCGCGCTGCTGTCGCGCCTTGCCTTCGTGAGAGAACAGCGAGGCGAAGAGGGGGTGCAGCACGTTCTGGCGCGGCTTCCGGAAAGCGACCGCGCCGCCTGCTCGCCGATCCTCACCGGCGGCTGGTATCCATTCGCACTGAACCAGCGCCTCGACGAGGCCATCGCCGCGGAGATGGGGATGGGCGAAGATGTTTTTCTGCTCATCGGCGGGAAATCGGCCGAGCACAATCTCAACGGCGCGCATCGGGCCATGCTCTCCCCCGGCGATCCTCACGGTCTGCTCCGGCGCACACCGCAGATCTATCAGATGTATTACGACACCGGCCGCCGCACCTATGACCGCCTCGCCGACAACAAGGCCGTGCTCCGCACCTACGATGCCCCGACGTTCTCCCGCCACGATTGCCTGACCGTGGTCGGATGGCATCGCAAAGCGATCGAGATGTGCGGCGCGAAGAACGCCCGCGTCACGGAGACGAAGTGCCGCGCGAAGGGGGCGGAGTTCTGCGAGTACGTTTGCGAGTGGACGTGAGTCGAGGTAGAGAGAACCTTCACCACAGAGACACAGCGCGGGCTTCGCCCGCAACCCAAGAATGGCAACCACCAGTTTTGGCAGAATTCTTTGCGCCGCGCGAAGAAACTCATGGTTAGTAGTACAGAGGCACAGAGTTTTCTGTGTGATCTCTGTACTACTAACCCATAGATTCTTCTCCTCCTGCAAAGATTTTCATGCGGCGAGAGGGGTGAGCTGCCTGATGGTGGAGCGAAGAGCTGTGAGGATTGCAGGGCCGGCTTTGCGGGCGGAGGGGGTGAGTTGGTAGCG
>DATMNC010000058.1:0-6758 GCA_035569395.1 Thermoanaerobaculia bacterium
CCAGATCAACAATCCGCGCACGATGAACGCGATCTACAACCTTGGCGCGCGACTCGAGATCGGGCGGAAGTGGGGGCGCGAGGAGCTGGCCGGCGGCAGCGCGGACAACAAACAGTTCAACGAATATGTCCCGGCCGGGACGGCGCTCTCGAAGCTCTACGACCCGGCCACGCACGCCGTGAACACCACGCACGTGCTCAAGGACGGCTCCGACTCGGTCGGCGCGCTCGGCGCCCTCAACCGCGTCTACATCAACATCGGCCTGTTCAGCGAAGAGTGGCTGCTGCACTTCATCCCGATGGTGGGCGGCCCTCACGTCAGCGGGATCCAGATCGCCGACTGCGAGAAGAACTCGTCGTACTGGAAAGCGAACGAAGCGCAGACGCCGAACGTGGGGCTTTTCTTTCTGGCTACGGCCAAACCTGACTACCTCTCCGTTGCACCGGGAGGATCAGCCTACATGACCGACTCCGCGCTGATCCCGCGCGGGAAGGAAGTCTTCGGGGAACGCTGCGCGCGCTGCCATTCCAGCAAGCTGCCGGAGAAGGCTTTCGCCACCTACTTCAAGCCTGGCTGCATCGGCCCGAATTACATGAAGTGCTGGGACGACTATTGGGCCTGGACCAAGACTCCCGAGTTCAAGGAGCAGATGAAGCAGATCGTCATGGCTCCCGACTTCCTGGACAACAACTACCTCTCCAACGAGGTGCGGGTGCCGGTCACGCTGCTGGAGACGAACGCATGCAGCCCGCTGGCAACCAACGCCATCCGCGGCAACATCTGGGACAACTTCTCGTCCGAGTCATATAAGAACCTCCCGTCGGTCGGAAAGGTGATGATCCACGATCCGTTCACCGGCGCACCGTCGTGGTACGACATGCCTGGCGGCGGACGCGGGTTCACCCGTCCGGCCTCGCTGATCAGTCTCTGGTCGACCGCGCCTTATCTGCAGAACAACAGCGTCGGTCACTTTGAGGAGAGCGGCTCGGTGAAGGACCGGATGTCGGCGTTCGACGACGGCATCACCCAGATGCTCTGGCCGGAAAAGCGGAAAGGCAACGGAATGTTCGCTACGCAATCCGGCAAGCCTCTCCCGGGTTGGATCGACAAGACCACACAGCGCAGCTATATCAGTATCGCTCGTGGCTATGTCCCGCCGCTTCTGAAACCGCTCGTCGACGCCGACGGCATCCGCATCGGTCCCATTCCAGAGGGGACGCCGGTCAATCTGCTGGCAAATATCGATCTCGAGAAGGAGCATGACGTTCTTCTTCTTATGCTGAAGATCAAACACAAACTGGACGCCTTGCCGTCCGGAGCAAGCGACGACGATGCGCGGAAGGAATTCGCGCCGCTTGTACCGGATCTTCTCAAGGTCTCCAAATGCGCGGACTTCGTGGTCAACAAGGGTCACTACTTCGGAACCGACTATCTCCCTGCCAGCGAGGGAGAGCCGGGACTGTCGGACGACGACAAGAAAGCGCTCATCGCATTCCTGAAGACCTTCTGAGGACAACGCCATCGAGACACCCGGCGAAGCGTATGACTACATCGTCGTCGGCTCCGGAGCCGGCGGCGGACCCCTGGCGGCGAACCTCGCCGTCAGGGGATTCCACGTCCTGCTGATCGAGGCCGGTTCCGATCCTGAGTCGTACAACTATCAAGTCCCCTGCTTCCACGCCCTCTCCACCGAGGAGAAGGAGATGGCGTGGAACTTCTACGTCCACCACTACGACACCGAGGAGGATCGCGACAAAGAGAAGTACGTCGAGGGCAAAGGGATCCTCTACCCGCGCGCCGGCACGCTCGGCGGCTGCACAGCGCACAACGCTATGATCACCGTGGTGCCCCATGACAACGACTGGGAGCACATCGCCGATATCACCGGCGACGAATCGTGGCGCGCGAAGAACATGTGGCAGTACTTCCAGCGCGTCGAGCGCTGTCACTACCAACAAACGCCGGCGCCTGGCTACAACGATCCGACCGGCCATGGATACGACGGGTGGCTCAGCACGAGCAAGGTCGATCCGTCCGTCGCCGTCGGCGACGTCACCGTGGCCCAGATGATGATCGGCCTGCTGCGCACCGCCGCGGACAAATTCGGGTTCCGCCGTGCCCTTAGTGGAATCGCGGGCGAGGATCCGAACGACCAGCGCAATCGGGCTGCTCAGGAAGGCGTCACCACCACGATTCCATTGGCTACGGCCGGCGGGAAGCGCAACGGCGCGCGCGAGTTCATCCGCAGCGTGCAGGCGAAGCATCCCGACCGCCTAACCATCCGGATGAACAACCTCGCCACGCGCGTGATCCTCGACGGCGACAACCGCGCCGTCGGCGTAGAGTGCTGGGAAGGAAAGAACCTTTATCGGGCCGATCCGAGCGCCACCGAGGCGCCGGTATATGAGAAGAAAGAGTATCGCTGCACGGGTGAGGTGATCCTCGCCGGCGGCACGTTCAACACGCCACAGCTCTTGATGCTCTCCGGCATCGGGAAGAAGGAGCATCTCGAAGACCCGAAAATCGGCATCACCTGTCTGGTCGATCTTCCCGGCGTTGGCCGCAACCTTCAGGACCGCTACGAGGTCGGCGTCGTCTCAGAGATGAAGCGGCCTTTCACGTTGCTCCAGAACGCCACATTCAAACCCGTTCCTACCGATCCCTGCTTTCAGGAATGGCAACAGGGTAGGGGTGTCTACACTTCGAATGGCGCGATGGCGGCGGTGATCCTGAAGTCGGACCTGGCGCTGCCCGATCCCGACCTGTTTATCTTTGCCCTCCCCGGCGATTTTCACGGTTACTACCCCGGCTATTCCGAGAGCATCGTGGCGAAACGGAACACACTCACCTGGGCCATCGTCAAAGCCCACACAAACAACACCGGCGGCACCGTCCAGCTCAAGAGCAGCGACCCTCGCGAAACGCCGAACGTCCAATTTCACTACTTCGAAGAGGGCACCGACCCGACGCTCTATGATCTCGAAGGGGTGGTCAGGGCCATCGATTTCGTCCGGCGTATGAATCAGGACAACAACGCCATTGCGCGCGAAATCACCCCCGGCCCGCAGGTTGGTTACGAGCAGCTCGGCGACTGGATTCGTGCGAACGCCTGGGGCCACCACGCCTCATGCAGTTGCAAGATGGGCAGACCGGACGATCGCAGCGCCGTGGTCGACAGCCGCTTCCGCGTCATCGGCACAAAGGGATTGCGCATCGTCGACGCCTCGGTCTTCCCCAGGATCCCCGGTTTTTTCATCGTCACGCCGATTTACATGATCAGCGAGAAGGCCGCGGACGTGATCGTGGAAGATGCTCAGGGTTAGGAGTCTGCGCGGCAGAACGATCGAGCGGCGATGGTGGCCGAGCCTTGGGCAACCAGCGCCGCCGGCCGTGCCGGCGAGATTACGAGTACGTCGCCGCCGGCGGCGTCACACTGGCCGAGGCGTTGCGGCTTGCGTATCGCTGCAGGATGACGCCAGCGGCAAGCAGCGACACGGCCACGACGGCGAGTGAAGCCACCCGATACGGGTCGCCGCGGTAAAGCAGGTCGTGCAGAAAACACTTGAGGACTGCCAGGATCAGCAGGCCGCTCGCGCCGACGCGCGCTCCCTGCCACGCCCAGTGAAACCCGATGAACAGCAGGCCCGTGGCGATCAGCGCCCAGGCCATCGTGTAGGTGACGTCTTCGCGTGGCTCGAAGTTCATGAACCCGACGTTCAGCACCACCCCCGCCGAGTGGTAGACGTTGGCGATGATGATGTTGACCAGGTACCACGACTCGATCAGTCCCGCCAGCGAGAAGAGGAGCCGCAGCCGCGGCATCTCCGCCGGCACGACGAAAAGCCCCGCGAGCAACATCGCGCCGGCGCAAAGCGCCACCGGGAATCCGAAGATGTACGCGTAGAACCGATAGGTATCGACGTACGTGTAGACGCCTGGATCGAGCGTGATCCAGATGAACAGCACCACGGCCAGCCCGACGCTCCAGGCGAGGAATCCGCGGTACGCAAATCGCGCGAAGAGCCAGATCAGTGCGACTGCTTCGAGCGCGAGGGCGACCACAATCCACGCTTCCGGCAAGAGCATCAGAATGGCGACGTTGATGAACGCCAGCGCACTCGTCAGAAGGATCGAGCTGCGCGGCTCGACCGGCTCCACGCGCGCCACCCACCAGAGCAGGATCAACAACACGCCAGCCTCGACGAGCGGCACGATACCCGCGACACCGCCGAGCGCGTGGATCGTCACCACCGCGCTGACGAGGAAGACGATGCCGGCCCCAACGACGGCGATGTACGGAGCGAGCGCGGCCCGCGCCCGCGTGCCGGGGAAAAACGCGTAGACGACGAAGAACGCGTACGGCACGATCGCCAGCACTAGTTGTCCGCCCGCCGACGGCGCGTTCACGGTGATGAGCATCCCCGCGTAAAACGGAATGGCCAGGATGGCCAGCACCGGCACGTCGAGTATTGACGCCAGCACGAAAAGGGCGCCGAAGAGAATCGCAAAGGCGGCGATCACGATCCCCGGCATCGGCGGCGGCGTGAGGGCGTGCGAGACCCGCATCGCATAGAGCAGCGACAGCGGATTGAGCACCATCAGCGCAATTGCCGAAAGTCCGATCGCGATCGCGCCGAGGATCGGATGGCCGCGTCGGATGAAGGTTCGGACCACGGCGATCAGCAGCGCCACCATCACCACGACCAGCGTCACATAGTCCTCGGGTTGCCGAATCGCCAGCCCGATGAACACGAAAAACAGCAGCGACGCGAACGGCGTGGTTCGGACGAGATAGAGCGCGATGAAGAGCGCCGTCCAGACGGCGACGGTGAGGATCAAACCCGGAACCGGCCGGGGCGGCCATGAATCGGGTCCGTACCACTCCCTCCCCCACTGCCAGAACCACAGCGCGAACGTCAGCAGCGTGGCAATGCCTCCGCTGATATGCAGCCACGATGGTCCTCCGCGCCAGACGGTGATGAAGAGACTGACGGCGATCACGAGGAGGAGTCCGAAAAGGACGCTGATTTGCTCGCCGTAGTTCGTGTTCGCGGCCATGTAGAACGCGAATAGCAGCGGCAGAAGCATCGACACCGCGGCGATGTGGCGGAAGCGCGGCGGGTAGTCGTTCCATGGCCGGTACCAGAGCGGAGCCGCGGCGACGATGGCGAACGTCGCGAAGATCACCGCTGCCAGCCGGAGCTGCGACGAGGTGAGGGACTGAATCACCCACGTCCATTCGTAGATCGTGGTCCGGCCGACGCTCAGGGCGATCAGCAGCGGCCAGCGCATCCGGTGCGCCAGCCACGACATCGCGATATTCAGGATGAGCAGGTACGCGAACAGCTCCACTGGCTTGTCGTCGAACGAGAGCAGCGCCGGCATGAGAAAGCCGCCGATAAGCCCGAGGATGGCGATGAAGAAGGATCCGCGCCGCGTGGCCAGAAACGCCGCGGCCGCGGTAACGAGCAGCATGGCCATGAGGGCCACCGGCAGCGGCACGAGGTTCCAGCGGACATGCATGGCGTAGCACGTCACGTAGAGGATGCCGATGCCCGCGCCGTCGATGGCGTCCGCGGTCAGGCCGTAGAGCGAAGCAACGGCGGCGCTGACGAGAAGCAGCGCCATTCCGATCCCCAGGCCGACCGCCACCTCCAGCCATCCTCCTCGGGGCGTCGATCGGACAAAGGAGACCGATGCCAGCACGAGGGCGGCGCCCGCGATCCAGCTGAAAACGCGGATACCCGTTATCGTCCAATCGAGCCGGCGCAATCCGCGGACCTCGTTCGCCGCGTCCGACTCGTAGTGACGCCACAGCGTCCGCTTGACGACGATGATCGCCACGATCAGGACGGCGAGTGCCAGGATTGCATCCATCGTCAGCGCGTCTTCAGATACTCGATCAGCGCGTCCTTGTCGGCTTGCGGCAGCGTGACGCCGAACTCATGTCCCATGTTTCCGTTCGAGCGCATGCCGACGTCGTAGGGCGTGGCCACGCGCAGAACGTCATTCCACGGCACGCCGAGGCGCGCGGCCTGCTCCGGCTGTGAGACGAAGCCGGCGTCGAGCGGATCGTAGACGTCGTAGCCGCGGTAGAACATCTTCGGCCGGTCCGCGGCAGGCTTGAGCAGATCGCGCAACGACGGCACCGAACCGTTGTGGAGGTACGGCGCGCGGAGCCAGATGCCGTCGAGGAACGAGATGACATAGCCGTACGGCTTCGCCTCCACCAGGCCTCTGCGCTCGATGCCGAACGACTTAACCGCGTTGTTGGCCCGGATGGCCGCGTCCTTGTTCCAACTGTCGATGCGCTCGCGGTCGGTGCCGACCTGCTCGACCGGCAGCACGGTTCCGGTGCGGTCGCTCCAGTGGCACATCGCGCACTGGGCGTCGAAGACCGCTTTGCCGGCCGCCGCTTTCGCGGTGTCGATCGGGAACGGATACTTCGGCGCCGGGTAGTTGCTCAGGTACTTCTGCAGCCAGTCGATCTGCTGAAGAAAGATGTGATTGCTTGGCGGCGCCTTGCCCAGCAGGCCGAGGGCGGAGTCGATGATGACCGAGTTCGCGTTGCAACTGTCACCGGCCAGATTCATCCGCGCCTTGGGGAGATTCGGACCGCAACTGTCGACGGCGTTCTTGACGATCTCTCCGCTCGAATACTTCTTGAGATTCCAGATCGACGGCATGTCGGTCGGTCCGAGCGTGTCGTCCATCGGCGAGGTCGTCAGAAAGTACTTGGTAAGGTTCATGGCGTCATC
>DATMNC010000059.1:0-34810 GCA_035569395.1 Thermoanaerobaculia bacterium
CTCGCCGACTGCCTGAACATCTGCGCGGCGATGGCCATCCATTCGGACGACATCAACCTCGGCGCCATTCCGATGTCGCACTCCTACGGCTTCTCGAATCTCGTCACTCCGCTGCTGGTGCAGGGAACGGCCGTCGTGATCTCGAACGACTACCTGCCACAGTCAGTGGTGAACCTTTGCAATCGATTCTCGAGCACGGTCGTCCCGCTGATTCCGATGGTGTTCGACCACTTGGTAACCGCCGGCGCGGGCGAGTTCAAGACCGTGCGGACCTTCCTCTCTGCCGGCGCGCCGCTGCCGGCGGCGGTATCGCGCAAGTTCCGGGAACGTTTCGGCCTTCCAATTCACACGTTCTACGGCTGCAGCGAATGCGGCGGCATCACCTACGACCGCGAAGGGGCGGCCGTGGAGCGCGGAACCGTAGGCCAGGCCATCGGTAAGGTGACGCTGTCATCCGCGCGCGGACGCCTCTCAGTGCGCGGCGACAACGTTGCCCTCGGCTATCTTCACGACGCGACGACGTTTCATCCCTTCGAGCACGGGCTCTTCGTCACCGACGATCTGATCGAGCTTCGCGAGAACGGCGAGGTGGCCATCACCGGCCGCGCCAGTGAGCTGATCAACACGGCGGGCAAGAAGGTGAACCCGCGCGAAGTCGAGCAGGTCCTCTTGCAGATCGAAGGCGTGCGCGAGGCGAAGGTTTACGGAGAGCCTGCCGGTGCACGCGGCGACGTCGTCGCTGCCGCAATCGTGGCCAGCCCCGACGTCACTCGGGAACAGATCCGCGCGTTTTGCCTCGAGCATCTCTCGCCTCACAAAGTGCCACGCATCGTGAAGCTGATCGAATCGATTCCGGTCGATGAGCGCGGGAAAGTGAAGCGCGCCGCGCTGGCGGCGCTGTAAGCCTTACGAAGCGCGAAAGCCTTCGTTCGTCTCGGCGATCTTCGTGAAGCCGGCAGCGCTGAGCGCTTCGCGCGCGTGCTCGGTGAGCGGCATTCCGATGACGTCGAGGCGTTGGGGACGGCCGATCTGCGACAAGAGGTGCCTCAGTTCTTCGGGGGGACGAAAGACGGTGACGCTGATGTGCGGCCATTCGGTGGCGCGGCTCCACGCTTCCGAGGCCGCCGTACGATTGGGCGCACTCTCGACGATCCAGACCGGCGTGCGCATGACCAGCGCGGCGAGGCGGTCGCCGAACTCCCGGTCGAAGACGATGGCAACCCGGCGGCTCATCCGCGTGCGGTGGCACCCTCGGCCGGAGCCGGCGTCGCCGCGGCGCGGCGCCTGAACGGACGCCGCAACTGCAGCCGGACGTTGTCCGCTTCCGCGAACGCCCAAAGCTTCACCCCTCGCAGGAACATGTGCACCGGCGAGAGGTTGAGATTGAAGTACGCCTTGATGCGACGGCCGTTGTTGCGCGTCCCCACCTCCCCCGCCGCGCGCCGCGCCAGCGCGATCGATTTGAAACGGCGATGATAGAACTTGATGAAGTGGTAGCTGAAAAATGCCGGCTTCGGTCCGAGCACCGGCATCCAGACGAACTTCTTCGCGATGCGATAGGCCGGGATGACCACGAAGATGTAGTAGTGGGCCGTGTCTAGGATCATCGCCGCCGACAGCAAGTCGGCCTCGCCCATGTAGTAGTACTTGTCTTTGAAGATGGAGCGGAAGAATCGGTCGTAGGAGCGGACGAAGGCTTCGTTGTGCTCGACGATGCGCGCCGCGACGTCCTCCCCCTTCGCGTCGAGCCCGACGATCTCCGCCGTGGCTTCAGCAGTGAACGAGGCGTGGTCCAGACCAGGCGAGTAATACGGATCGAGGAAGGAAGCGGCGTCGCCGAGGAGCGCCCAGCCGTTGCCCATGTACTGCTTCGAGGCGTACGGCAGATGTGCATAGAACCGCAGATCGTCGAGGCGCGGAGTCGCGCCATCGAGCAGCTCGGCCAGCGATGGGATGGCCTTCAGGAATGCGATGAAATCGGTCGCCCGCTCTTTGCTGTGATGAAGATCGACGAGCCGTTTGTCGAAGACGATGCCGATCGATGTCTCGCCATTGCCTAGGGGAATGACCCAGATCCAGTAACCGAAGCCGGTGTAGTGATTCGTGGCCAGCCGGCGCGAGCTGATATTGCGTCCGGCCAGGTCGCCGGCGCGCGCGGCGATGTCGTCGATGTGGCGCACGCCGTTCCACCGGCACCAGATCGCGGCGACGGGATGCTCCTCGTTGCGCTCGATCAGGCCCAGCCGGCGGCCGAGGAAGGTGACGCGTCCGGTGGCGTCGAGCAGCCAACGGCAACGAACCTCGCGGACGTCATCACCTACTTCGATCGTCAGCCTGTTGTCGAAGTCGCCTAGCTCGACGTCGCGCGCCTTGGCCGGACGGAGAAGCTCCGCCCCCTCGGCTACGGCGGTGGCGAGGAGGTACTCATCGAGCGTGTCGCGACGGAGCTGGAAAGCGGGGACGGCACTACGAATGAAGCCGCCCGCTTCGGTAGCGTTGGCGTGGCCGGTGACCTTGTCGTTGCTGAACCAGTAGCGCAGCCCCTCTTTCGGCAACTGCTCGGATTCGAGGTGGTGCCACATCGCCAGACGCCGCGTAAGAAACATGGCGGACATCTCGGTAGTCGCTTCGCCGACCTTCGCGTCGAACGCCTCGGCCTTCTCGACGATGAGCACGCGAAGCTGGGGATGGTCGCGCCGCAGCAGGATCGCCGTCGACGCGCCGCTGAAGGCGCCGCCGAGGATGATCACGTCGTAGAAATCGGGCTGCATTGGGGGATCGTAACACCCGTCTTTCGAGTAGGATTGCGCGCCCTATGCACTGGCTCCATCACTTCTTCCTGACCTGGATGCAATTCGTCCTCGATTGGGGTTACCTCGGCATCTTCGTGATGATGGCGTTCGAGTCGACGGCGCTGCCGATTCCGGCCGAAGTGGTCATCCCCCCCGCGGCTTTCTGGGCCTCGCAAGGACATTTCAGTCTCACGCTCGTGATCGTGGCAGCAACCGCTGGATCGTGGGCCGGCTCAGCGGCAAGCTACTGGATCGCGTACAAGCTGGGACGGCCGCTGGTAACCCGCTACGGAAGATTCGTGCTGATGTCGCCGGCGAAGATCGAGGCCGCCGATCGATGGTTCGACACGTATGGTTCGGGGGGCATTTTCGTGGCCCGCCTGTTGCCAGGCATCCGCCACGTGATCTCGATTCCCGCCGGCCTGTTCCGGATGCCGTTCGCCCGTTTCTCACTGATGACGATCCTCGGCGCCGGCCTCTTCAACGGCGCCCTGGCCTGGTTCGGCATGCGCGTCCTCGGCGATCAACCATCGCTGATGAAGGATCCGGACGCACTCCGCAACGCGCTGGCATCGAAGTCGATGTGGCTGATCGGCTTCGCCGTCGTAATCGGCCTGCTCTACGGATTGATGACGTGGATGCAGAAACGCGCGGCCGCTACGCGAGCTTGAGTCCGGCGCGGACGAAGTGGCGGAAGTCGGCGTCGTGAGTGATGAGGGGTGCATTGTTGTCAATGCACACCTGCGCGATGAGGGCGTCAGCCAGCATTGCCTTCCGGCCAATTTCCAGAACGCTTCTTCTCAGTTCGCCGGCCCGCTTCCAGTAACCGTCATCGACCGGAAGAAGCGGCAAACTCAAGACGAACGAGACAAATCCCTCCTCGACGGCAGGACTACTTAGCGCCTCGGAAAGAACGATCGGAGGGAGTGCAGCCAAACCGCTAAGAATTGCAGCGTCGATACGCTCAACGTCGGCGCCGTTTTCGTTCCGCGACCAGCGTCGAAGTGAACTCGTGTCGATTGCGATCAATCACGATCCTCACGAAGCGCAGCGATATCGATATCCCAGTGGACCTTGCCCTTCCACTTCATGATGCCTTCGTAGACCCCGTCCGCGCGCGCCTTGTCGATCCGCCGCTGTAGTTCAGCTCTGAGCTCCGCTACGCGCTCGGGAGGTAACTTCATACGCTCATATCGAGCCCATGGGTCTTCCTTCGCCTCGCTTAGCGTCGCTGGCTGTTCAATCTTTGTTTCTGACATGTCCGCGATTCTCCTACTTCCCTTCAACCGCGACTCGACCACAATAATCGTGATCCTCGCGCAACTCGTCGATGTCGATGTCCCAGTGAACCTTCCCCTCCCATTTAAGGAGTTCTTCGTAGACACCTGCCGCGCGAGCTCTGTCGATCTCCTTTTGTACACGTGCTCGACCCTCTACTACTTGTTCTGGCGTGAGCTGGATCGATCGGTAGTGCGCCCAGTGATCCTCTTCATCCGCGACCGGCTTTGTGGGCTCTTCTGTCTCTGTTTCCGCCATGACTGGTAATTCTCCTACTTCCCCACCTTCCTCACAAACTCGACCACCCCGGGTAGAAAGTCCGGGGCGAGGAGGAGATTCGGGTCGCTGTAAGAGGCCATCTGCTTTTCGCGGTCGGGCGGAACTTCCTTGAGAACATGGTTCATCCCCTCGATGAGCAGCAGCTTTGCCTTCGGGTTTGCCGCGGCGAGGCGTTTGGCATCGTCGACGCTGACCTGCAGGTCAGTCGTTCCCTGCACGATGAGGACGGGGACCGTCAGCGCAGCGACCGATTTGGCCGGGTCGTAACGGAACCAGGAGATCAGGTAGGGCTGCACGCTGGAGCGATAGAGAGCGGCCAGCGCGGCGGGAGGGTCGTCGGTCGTCTTGCCGGCTTCGAGGTTCTTGAGGATTGCGTCGCTTTGCGTCGCCAGCTCCGGCGGGAGTTTGCCGGCCAGTTGCGTGCGCAGGATGTCGGCGGCGGCGCGGCCGGCGCCGGCGATGGAGATGAAACCGTCGGCGTTGCATCGTTTCGCCGCCAGCATGCCGATGAGCGAGCCTTCGCTGTGGCCGGCGATGATGACCGCGGAGAAGCGCTTGTCGTTGCGAAGCTGCTCGCACCAGGCCACGGCGTCGTCGACATACGTCTCGAAGCGGAGATCGGCCTCGGACGTCATCGCCTTCTCGCTCTCGCCGACACCGCGCTTGTCGTAGCGCAGCGAGGCGATGCCGTTCCCGGCCAACCCCTCCGCCAGCATCTTCAGCGAGTTGTTCTTGCCAGGCAGCATCGGCGAGTTGCCGTTGCGGTCCGTCGGTCCCGAGCCCGAGAGCAGCAGAACGACCTGCACGGCCTTAGCCATGTCTTTCGGCAGAAGCAGCGAGCTGTGAAGTGCGTTGTCCGCGGGCGCGGCATCAGGAACCGGGGGCGCGGATTGAGGCTGTTGCGCCAATGCCGTGGATGCGACAAAGAGGAGCGTCATGGCGATGCGCATGTGCCGATTATCCTTACATTTGTCATCCCACGATCATGACTTTCGACACGGGGCGAATGTCGATGTCCGACCTACATTGCAGGCATGAATCCACTGCAAATCGAGAACGTCGTGAAGACGTTCGCATCCCGCCGCGCCCTCGACGGCGTTTCGCTCGAGCTGCGGCCCTCGGAGGTCCTGGGCCTGCTCGGCCCGAACGGCGCCGGCAAGTCGACGCTGGTCCGGACGATCATGGGGCGCGTCCGGCCCGACAGCGGCTCCGTAACCATCTTCGGCAAGCCGGCTGCGGCCGGCGACACCGATGCACGCGCCGAGGTCGGCGTGGTACCGCAGGAGATCGCGCTCTATCCCAACCTCTCCTCGCACGAGAACCTCACCGTCTTCGGCCGCTACCTCGGGCTTGGCGGCACGGTGCTCGCCGAGGCGATGAAACGGTCCCTCGACTGGGCGGCGTTGTCGGATCGGGCGAACGAACCGGTCAAACTGTTCTCCGGCGGCATGAAGCGGCGCCTCAACATGGCCGTCGGCGTGCTGCACCGGCCGCGCGTGCTGCTGCTCGACGAACCGACCGTCGGCGTCGATCCGCAATCGCGCGAGCGCATCTACCAGATGATCGAGTCGCTCCGCGCCGACGGCGTCTCGCTCATCTACACCACGCACTACATGGAAGAAGCGGAGCGCCTCTGCGACCGCATCGCCATCATCGACGCCGGACGCCTCATCGCCACCGGCACGAAAGACGAGCTCGTACGCAACACCATCGGCACCAAGCGGGAAGTCGTCGTCGAGTTTGCCGACGGCACGCACGTCACGCATCTGATCGATGACGCGGCGGAGATGTTGCGGGTCATGCACGAGGCCGAAACGCAGGGAAGCGGCGTGCGAGACCTGACTATGAAGTCGCCGTCGCTCGAGAAAGTCTTCCTCCACCTAACGGGAAAGGGTCTACGCGAATGATCGCATCTGTCGTCCGAGCCGGATGGCTCAATCTCCGCCGCGACCGCGCGGCGCTCATGCTCAGCTTCATCGTCCCGATCGTCTTCTTCTCGATCTTTGCCGGCATCTTCGGCGCGCAGAAGTCGAAGACGCCGAAGACGACCGTGGTCATCGCCGACCTCGATCGGAGCGACAGCTCGCGCCGTCTCATCGAAGCGCTCAAACGCGAGTCGGCGCTCGAGGTGGCCCTGACACCGGCAAAGAGCACGACCCCGTTCGATGCCAGGTCGGCCGAGGAAACCGTGCGCGCCGGCGACGCCCCGGTGGCGCTGGTCATTCCCAAAGGCTTCGGCACCACGCAGATCCGCTTCGACGCCAAAAGCAACGGCCCGGCCTTCCGCATCCTCTCCGACTCCGCTGATCCGATCGCCGATCAGGTCGTCGGCGGACTGCTGCAGAAGAACATGATGATGTCGATGCCGGAGATGATGATGAACGCCGGGGTCAGCGAAGTCGACCGCTGGAGCGGCGGCCTGACGCCGCAGCAGAAAGCGGCCATCGATCAGAGCATGAAGGGCTACCGGGCCTTCAGTGCGAAGACGCCGGCCGCGGCGTCCTCCGAGTCGCTCATCCGGATCGAGAAGACCGACGTCGTCGGCCAGAACAAGTCGAATGTCGTGGCGGCGCTCTACGCGGCCGGCACCGGCGTCATGTTCCTGCTGTTCACGGCATCGAATGCGGGCGGTGCGCTGCTGGAAGAGAGCGAGAGCGGCACGCTCGACCGCATCCTGACCACCCGCCTGACCCTGACACAGCTTCTCCTCGGCAAGCTGGCCTATCTCTGGACACTCGGCTTCACGCAGATCTGCATCATGTTCGTCTGGGGCGCCATCGCCTTCCGGCTGCAACTGGTTGAGCACATCGGCGGGTTTCTGATCATGGCCTTGACCACGTCGCTGGCCACGTCCGCCTTCGGCCTGCTGCTGGCCTCGATCTGCCGCACCCGCGCGCAACTCGGTGCGATATCGACGCTGGTCGTGCTATCGATCTCCGCGGTCGGTGGCTCGATGTTCCCCCGTTTCCTCATGCCGGCCGGCCTGCAGAAGGCCGGACTGGTCTTGTTCAACTCATGGGCGCTGGACGGATTCACGAATGTCTTCTGGCGCGAACTGCCGCTGCAGTCGCTCGCACTTCCCGCGGCCGTGCTGGTTGGATGGGCGATCGTCTTCTTCATGGCGTCGCGGCAATTGACGAAACGGTGGGAGATCGTTTGAAGATGGTTGTCGGTTGTCGGTTGTCAGTTGTCAGAAGGTACGCACAACCGATAACCGACAACCGACAACGCGGCGAAGCCGCTGACTACTACAATGCCGCACCGTGCCTGCGCTGAAGAACCGCGATCATTATCCTGTCCTCGTCATCGGCACCGGCATCGCCGGTCTCACCGCGTCGTTCTGCCTGGCCGGTGCCGGGATCAGAGTACTCCTCGTCACCAAAGCCGCCGATCCGAAGGACTGCAACACCTTCTGGGCACAGGGCGGGATCATCTACGAGGGGGCGGGCGACACGCCGGCGAAGCTGATCGAGGACATCATCGCCGCGGGCGCGGGGCTGTCGAACGAAGAGGCGGTGCGGTTCCTGGCGGTCGAAGGGCCACGCGTGGTCAAAGAGTTGCTGCTCGATGAGATGCATGTCCCCTTCTCGAAAAGCGAAGAGGGGGAGCTCGACCTGACGCAGGAAGGGGCTCACTCACTGCCGCGCATCATCCATTCCGGCGACGCCACCGGGCGGGCCATCGAGACGTCGCTCCTCAATCGCGTAAAGAACGAGCCGAACATCACCCTGGTTACCGAGATGACGGCGATCGATCTGCTGACGACGCAGCATCATCCGACCGACATCCAGGCCCGCTACGGGCTGACGAACGAGTGTGCCGGCGCGTACCTGCTCGAGAACCGCACGAACGAAGTCTTCACGATCTTCAGCGACTTCACCATCCTGGCCACGGGCGGCATCGGCCAGATCTATCTCCATACCACGAACACGCGCAACGCCATCGGCGACGGCGTGGTCATGGCCCAGCGCGCGGGAGCGCGGGTGATGAACGCCGAATACGTTCAGTTCCACCCGACGGCGCTGGCGGACAAGAAGGCCAATCACTATCTGATCTCCGAGGCGCTGCGTGGCGAGGGGGCCAGACTGCGGAATCAGAAGGGCGAGTACTTCATGGAGAAGTATTCACCGGTGCTGAAGGATCTGGCGCCCCGCGACGTGGTGGCGCGCGCCATCGTTGAGGAGATGACCACGAACAAGGAAGAGTTCGTCTATCTCGACCTTGCCAATTTCTACCACGGCCACGGACCGATCGCCGAGCGCTTCCCGAACATCCGCAAGGCCTGCTCGGAAATCGGCATCGACATCGAGCGTGAGCCGATCCCGGTAGTTCCTGCCGCCCACTACTTCTGCGGCGGAATCCTGGCAAACAACGTCGGCGAGACGACGCTGACACGCCTGTACGCGATCGGCGAGACCTCGTGTACCGGCCTGCACGGCGGCAACCGGCTGGCTTCGACGTCGTTGCTTGAAGGGTTGACGTGGGGCTACTTCGCGGCGCTGTCGATCCGCGAGAAGTCCGAGGCCTCGACCACTCCCGTCGAATCGGCCACCGGCCCCCTCCCCCGCCGCGCCCGCCTCGGCGACGCTCCCGCCATCCGCCGGTCGTATTCGACGCGGCGCCCGGGCATCGGGTCGATCGACGATTCACTCCTGCTTTCAATCCCCGACTGGCGCCCGCCCGGCAACGAGAACATGGAAGATCCCGCGCTGATCCTGCAGGACTGGACGACGATCCAGCACACGATGTGGAACTACGTCGGCATCGTCCGCACCTACGAGCGCCTGAAGCGCGCCGTCGCCGACATGCGCGAGCTTGGCAGCCGCTTGACGAAGTACTACCACGAGTCGACGATCAGTAAGGCGATCCTCGAGCTCTTCCACGGCCAGCAGATGGCCATGATCGTGGCCAACGCCGCGCTAAGGAATCCGGTGTCGAGGGGCGCGCATTTTAGACGAGACTGAGGTGCTTGGGGGTTGCGCGGTCTCGCGGTTGCGGGGTCTCGGGGTGTGTCGGTTGCAAGGTTGCTGGGTTGCTCGGTGACGCATGCAACCCAGCAACGTTGCAACTCAGTAACCTTGCAACCTCCACCGCGAGACCCCGCAACCCCGAGACCGCGAGACCCCGCTGGAACGAATCCCGAATCTCTCCCGTTCCGTACATCTGCACAAGGAGCCACCCATGAACACGATTCTCAAGAAATGGTTGCCGATCGCCGCGGGGACGATCTTTCTCGCGGCCACCTATACGGTGATCACGCAGCGCCCGGCCGGCGCCGCACCGGCCAGTCCGCAGGGCCATAGCAAAGGAGACAAGATGGCGAACTACGTCAAACCGTCCGACGCGGAGCTCAAGAAGCGCCTCACGCCGGAGCAGTACGATGTCACGCAGCACGAGGGGACGGAGCCGCCGTTCCGCAATGAGTACTTCAACAATCACGCGGACGGCATCTACGTCGACGTCGTCAGCGGCGAGGCACTTTTCAGCTCGCTCGACAAGTTCGAGTCCGGCACCGGCTGGCCGAGCTTCACCCGCCCGCTGGAGCCGGCGAACGTGGTGACCAAGACCGACCGCAAGTTCTTCATGGCGCGCACCGAGGTTCGTTCGAAGCACGCCGACTCCCACCTCGGGCACGTCTTCGACGACGGTCCGGCTCCGACCGGCCAGCGCTACTGCATGAACTCGGCGTCGCTCCGCTTCATCCCGGTCGACAAGCTCGAAGCCGAGGGCTATGGCGAGTACCTCCATCTGTTCAAAAAGGACGCGCACAAATGACGGAGACGGCCACGCTTGCCGGGGGTTGTTTCTGGGGCGTCGAAGAGCTCGTTCGCAAACTGCCGGGCGTAACCGACACGACCGTCGGCTACGCCGGCGGCACGCTCGACACACCGGGCTACGAAGATGTGAAGACCGGCCGCACCGGCCATGCCGAGTCGCTGCAGATCGTCTTCGATCCATCGAAGATCACCTTCGACGAGATCCTCGATTTCTTCTTCCGCCTGCACGACCCGACCACCGCCAACCGGCAGGGGAACGACATCGGCACCCAATACCGGTCGGCGATCTTCTACCACGATGAAGCACAGCGCGAGGCCGCCGAGCGCGCGATCCAGCGTGCCCAGCCGAAATGGCCGCGTCCGATCGTGACGGAGGTTGTCCCGTTCACGAACTTTTATGAGGCCGAGGACTACCACCAGGACTATCTGCAACGGAAACCGAACGGGTACACGTGCCACTACTTGCGGTAAGCGATCAGTCCGCTACCGAGAGGGCTGGTAAGATAGACACCATGACCGAAAAAACTCGCAGATCACCGAAAAAGGTTAAGCTCGAAAAAGCCACCGCCTCAGAGATCATCTCATCGCTACGGATCACTCGTCGCGAGGCACGGCTCGCCAGGGCGGCCGTTGACTCTGTTATGGGAACAAGCAAGAGTAATCGCTCCTCGCGAGACCTGCCCAAGTCGCACGAAGCAAAACTCTAGTGTGAGCACTCCAGATCCGAAGGGCGTCTTCATCAACGCGCCATTTGACGAGCGGTACGAACCACTCTTCATCACGCTCATCGGCATGCTCGTTTTCCTCGGTCAAGAGCCGCATTGTGTACTTGAGGTTCGCGAAAAGGGAGAGGGTCGTCTCGCTCGGATTCTTGATCTCATCAGGGCGTGCAGAATCTCAATCCATGATCTGAGCAGGGTAAGCACTCCCGTGCGCTTCAACATGCCTTTCGAGCTAGGTATCGCCTGCGCGCTGAAGTTGTTGCATCCGCCTGAATACGAGGTTTTCGTCCTGGACACGACGGCATATCGACTGGACAGGACGCTCAGCGACTATAAGGGGCGTGACCCTTTGATTCATCATGGAACAAGCGACGGCTTGTTGGCTTGCCTCTTCGATGCATTCATTTCAACAGACGCACCGTCTCCGGGCGAAGTTCGGCGTGCGTTGAATGCATTGGATCGAATTGCGGCCAGCCTCAAGCGCGAGGTCAACTCTGACACGTTGTTTCGTGCCTCACTGTTTCACTCGCTCGTCATGGCTGCAACTGACGTCGCGATTCACTTCGGTTTCATCGAGCCGCAGCCGTAGGCAGCTACAACCGCAACCGCAACGCGAGGAACTTTTGCTCACACCGTAGAGCTATGAAGCTTGCGAAGCCTCCGCCAAACCGCCCGAACAATCAGCGCAAGGACCACGAAGATAAGACCGAGCGGCAGAATGTAGAGCACAACCCAGATCAGGACATCAACGACGCCCTTCAGGCTGTTCACGAGCGACCTACTGGCATTCTTCACCGTGGCCACCGGCTGCCAGCCCGGCTCCATGATCGGCGCAGCGAGAACGTCGGGGGTGATCTCGAGGGTAACCGTCGACAGGCTGGTCATCTGCGAGAGGTACTGGATGCGGCCCTGGATCCGATCGATATCGCCGCGTACCTTCGTGATCTCGGTGTAGATCTCCATGATCTCGGAGGCCTTCTGCGTGCGCTCGCGGACGGTCTTCAGCAACTCGCGTAACTCCGTTTCAGTCGCTTGAAGGTTCCTGAGCTGGGCGCCAAGATCGGAGTACTCCTGGGAGACGTCCTGCGCCGTTACGTTTTCGCTCTCGACACGGATGGCCAGACCGCGGATGGCCGCGAGGAGCGGCATGAGCTGCGTGGCAGGAACGCGAAGCGTCGCGCTCGCCCGAACCTGCTCGCTCTCCTTCCACTCACGCGACTCGGCGACGTAGCCGCCCTTCGCATCGACGAGCACGGTCACCTTTTGCAGCACATCGGCGGCATCGCGAACCACGAGCGACATCTTCGCGTCGCGGATGATCATTCGCGTCAGCGCCTGTGTCTTCGCCGGCTCGCTCGTGGCGGGCGACTGAGGCGCCCGCTCGGCGGATTCGGCCACTTGTGCCTGAGGATCTCCGGCCGCGCGTTTCTCCAGCGGTCCCCTCTCCGCCTTGCAGGAGAGAACGACAAGCAGAGTCGCAAGTAGGATGCGTTTCATCACATCATCTTACGCGGATGACTTCTACGGTTGAACCGGCGCCGCGGCGGCGGCGCCGATGGCCAGGGTGTTCCGATCCTGCATGAATGCGGCGGCGCTGAGATCGCGCCAGGCTGGGTCGATTTTGAACGCGATCGTCGTCTGACCCGGATCGACGCGGATCAGCCGTCGCACGATGGCGTCGTTAGTCACCGTGCGGCCGGCGTTTTCGCCGTGCTCGATCTTCGTGATGATTCCGTCCTGGGTCAGTGCGAGCATCAGGTCCGCCTCGGCGGGGATGGTGGCGTGGATGGTGACGACGACGGTATCGCGTTCGCGGCGCGCCGTGAGTGCGACGTCGCCGCGCGCTTTGTTGTTCGAAGCACCTTCCAGCGCAACATCGAGTGCAGCGTGATTGGAGCCGACGAATTCGCGAGTCCCGCCGACCACCGCCTGCGGCGTGTAGGCGGAGGAGAGGCGCATGGTGTTGGCGTAGCGGACCTGGCGCTGCGACCAGTCGGCCGAGGAGAATGGATCACGCCAGCCCAGCCGGTCCCAATAATCGACATGGAAGGCCAACGGGATAACCCGGCCGCGCAGTTTGGCGTCACCGGCGATGTCGTGAATCAGCGCGTCGGCGGGCGGACAGCTCGAGCAACCCTGCGAGGTGAAGAGCTCGACGACGACAGGCGTCGGCCCGAGCTTCGGCGGCGCGCCGCGCATCGTCAGCGCGAGCACGGCAACGACGGCGATAGCGGCGAAGACAGCGATGAGGCGCGGGCGTGGCATGGCACGAGTCTACGCCGCCTTTTCGGCCGCCACATCGCGCGAAACCGTTACTTTCTTCGTGGCGCCCCGCCCGCTCTGGACCATCGCCACGCCGCCCAGGATCACGGCCATCGCCGTGATCGATACCCACGTCAGTTGCTCGCGCAGCACGAGCCATCCGAGGACCACGGCCACCACCGGATTGACGTAGGCGTAGAGTGACAACGTCGTCGTTCGCAGGTGGCGCGCGGCATAGACGTAGGACGTGTACGCCAGCACGGAGCCGAAGAGCGAGAGGTAGGCCAGCGCGGCGAACGTACGCGGTGTGGAGTGGAAATGCGGCAGCTCGCCGAGACCGGCGCCGACGAGTGTGACGACGATGCCGCCCGTCAACATCTGCAACGCGGAGGACATCAGCGGTGGAACGCTGCCGAGGTAGTACTTGCCGCGCGCCGTACCGTACTGCCAGGCGATGCAGCCGAGCTGGATGGCGATTGCACCGATGACGAAGCGGCTGTCGAAGGCGCCGCCGGCGCCGCGCGGTGTGACGAGCAGGGCCATACCGACGAAGCCGATCAGCATCCCGAGTCCACGGCGTAGCTCCAGGCGTTCTCCCGAGCGTCGCAACAGCTCGATCAACGTGGCCCAGAAAGGGGTCGTTCCGACGAAGAGCGCGGCAAACCCGCTCGGCACCCACTGCTCGGCCCAGACCACACTTAGGTTTCCGATCGCCACCATCAGCACGCCGCAGAGGACGAGGTCGCCGAGAACGCGGCGATCGCGCGGGATGGCATCCCCGTGGAGCTTCGCAACGATGAAGAGCACGATGCCGCCGAAGAGAAAGCGGGCGCCGGTCAAGAGGAACGGCGTCATCGTCGTCACAGCGATGCGGATGGCCAGATACGTCGTCCCCCAGACGATGCAGACGACGGCGAAGGCGGCGTAGGCGAGGGCGCGATCGTGTTTCATTTGTCTCCGAGGGTGATGCCGCCGATTTTCTCGCAGTGCGTCTTCATGACGATGGTGGTGCGGGTGGCCAGCGACAGCGGCGGCGCGGTCAGCTTCGAGACGAGATCGTTCAGCGATTGAATCGAGTCCGTGCGAACTTTGATGAAGAAGCAATCGTCGCCGGCGACGGTATGGGCCTCGACGACTTCGTCGCTCTTCAGCAGCGCATCGAAGGCCTTCTTCTGCTTTGCATCCAACTGGCTCTGGACCCGCGCGGCGATGAAGGCGGTGACGGCGCGCCCAACCGCTTTCGGCTCGACGACGACCGTATGCCCCCTGATGACGCCGTCGCGCTCGAGACGGGCGATACGGTCGGCGACGGCGGGACGGGAGAGGCCGACGCTGTCGGCAACCTGCTGCGCCGGAGCCCGGCCGTCGCGGAGAAGATGCGTCAGGATCTTGAGGTCAAGAGCATCCAGATCGGCGGACATGCCGCCATGTTACTCCCGTTTCGCAGGCGAATCCACTGTGTTGCCGACGATTCGATCGTCTGGAGATACCTACCGCGCCTGCGCAAACGGCGCGATTGAGGACGGCAGATCCTTGCGGACGATGCTCTTCCGCGGATAGGCGAATTCAACCCGTTGACCTGCCGCGCGGCGGAGCTCGCGCTGGAGATACTCGATCTTCACCGGGCCGGCCGGATCGCTCAGCAGGCGGCGCAACGCCAGGCGGCGGAGGACGATCGAGCGCAGCTTCATGCCGGCGGAGCGGATGGCGAAGCGAATCGAGTCGCGGTCATCCGAGCAGACCCGTACCGCATCCGCATCGAGGGTTCCCACGATTTCCTCCGCCAGTCTCGTCTCGTCCGTCGTCTTGATCGCGCTGCTCATTGAATCCTCCGATTGTCTGCCTGTATAGACGCCCATGACCGCCGAAAGTTTCTACGATCGAAGCGAATTTTCTGTGAACGGGAGATGCGAGAATCGGCACGTGCTCGTGAAATTCACCCCCCTCGGCACCGCCGCCGAGGCCAGACCGAACGAAACCGTGCTCGATACCGCCCGCCGCGACGGTGCCCCGATCGGCAACTCGTGTGGCGGCGTCGGGGTGTGCGGGCGGTGCCGGGTTCTCGTGCTCGCGGGTGCGGAAAACCTCAGCCCGGCGACGTTGATCGAGATCCGGGTGGCCGGTCAACGCGGGTTTGCCTCGGATGAACGGCTGGCCTGTCAGGCCGTCGTAAACGGGCCGGTAGAGGTGACTACCGGATATTGGTGACTGCTGGTTCGCGAGTTGTCGGTTCATCCTGACGTGGAGCGAAGCGACACTGTCAGGATCTCCGGTGCGACCGCGCAGACCTTGCCGATGGGCACCTACCGAGCGGTCTGACCGGAGATCCTGACAAGCGTCGCTACGCTCCGCGTCAGGATGAAACCGACAAGGCGCAGCTACTCATCATCGTCTGTCGTCGCGGCCGCCCTTCCCGCCGCCTCGCCTCCCGGCAGCTCGAAGTGAAACGGTTGACGGTTGCGGGGGTGATTGCCGATCTCGTTCATGGTCATGGCATCGAAGATGCGGCCGTTGGCGATGGTGTAGCGGATCGATTCGGAGTTGCGGATGTTGTCGAGCGGGTTCGCATCCAGCACGAGCAGATCGGCGATCTTCCCAGGCTCGAGAGAACCGATGTCCCTGTCCATACCGATGTAGTGCGCACCGCTGAGCGTGGCGGCGCGGATGGCCTGCAGCGGGGTCATGCCGCCCTGCACGAACATCCAGAGCTCCCAGTGCGCGCCGAGACCTTCGCGCTGGCCGTGCGCGCCGAGCTGGACGGAGACGCCGGCATCGTTGAGCTTCTTGGCCAGGGCGGCATTGCTGAAATGGTTCCACTCATCATCCGGTGCCGCGATCCGCCGGCGCGAACGCGAATCGATGATGCGGCGCGGCACGAAGTTCAGCAGGCGCTTGTCTTCCCAGACGTTCGTCTTCGCGTACCAGTAGTTCTCCCCCCACAGACCGCCGTAGCCGACGATCAGCGTCGGGGTGTAGCCGCTGTGCGATTTCGACCAGAGCTGCACCACATCGTCGTACGCCTTGGCCACCGGGATGGAGTGCTCCACACCGGTATGCCCGTCGACGACCATGGTCATGTTGTGCTCGAAGAGCGATCCCCCCTCGGGGACGACCATCATTCCGGTCTGGCGGGCCGCTTCGATGATCTGTTGCCGCTGATCGCGGCCCGGCTGGTTGTAGCTCTTCACGCTGATCGCGCCGATCGCTTTCATGCGCCGGAGGTGGAAGAGCGCGTCGTCGAGGTTGGCGATGTCGGCTTTGATCGGCGCCTTGGCGCCGTAGAGGATCGTGCCGGTGGAGAAGATGTGCGGCCCGACGATCTCGCCGGCGCGCTGCATCTCCGCGGCTGTGAAAATTTCCGATGAGTTGTTCGAGGGATCGTGCAGCGTGGTCACGCCGAAAGCGAGCGCCGCGTAGTTGATCCAGCTCTGCTGCGGGATGATCTCGTCCGCTCCCATCGAGCCGTGCCAATGCACGTCGACGATCCCGGGCATGATGGTCTTGCCGGCCACGTCGATGACCTTGGCATCCGCGGGGACGGCAGTGCTGGCGCGCGGACCGACCGCGGTGATGCGGTTGCGGTCGATGACCACCGTCCCGTCGGCGATGACCTCATCGCCGTGCATGGTGATGATCCGCGCGCCGGTCAGCGCCAGACGGCCGCTGGGGACGTCGGCAGGCTGTGTGAATCCGATGTTCGTTCCGGTGGCGGGAGCGTCGGGCAGTTTCTCCGGCGCGCCGGCGATGAAGGCGAAGGAGTCCTTCAGATCGCGCGAGAAAAGCTCCGGACCGAGCGACCAGTAGAGCCGCGAGCCATCCCCGGCCCAGTGCAGATATTCACCCGCTTCTTTCGTCACCTTCGCCACCGGAATCGACTTCGTGTCCGGTCCGATATCGATGCTCTTGCCGGTGCGGATGAACGGCGCGATGTAGGCGTTGAACTTTTCGCGGAAAGCCACCCACTTCTCGTCGGGCGAGAGAGCGTACTCGGTTGCGAAGGCCGAAAGGAGATGCTCCCGCTCGTCGGTTCGATCGATGCCGATCGAGTGCAGACCGCGCTTGCCTTCATCCTCGAAGGTCATGAAGAAAACCCGGTCGTTCGACGCGCCGAACTGCGGCGAGGCCCCTTTCTTCGTGATCCGGGTTGATTTGCCTCCCGCGGCGGGGACGACATAGATGCCGGTCTCGCGCGACCAGAGCGCCGACCGCAGCTCGCCGTCGCTCGCCGTGCGGTAGACCACCTTCGTGCCGTCGGGAGAAAACGCCGGCTCGAGGTAGTGGCCGGGCTTGTCGGTGATGACGCGCCCTTCGCCTCCGGTGGCCGGCGCGATCCGGATCGTGCCGAGGGTCTGATCGTTCCAGGTGGTGTAGACGATCGATTTTCCGTCGCGCGACCAGGCCGGATACCACTCGAAGTGATCGCTCTGTTTCGTCAGCCGGCGCGGCACTCCGGTGGGAAGATCGCGGATGTAGAGGTAGCCGAGCGCACCGTAGACGACCTGTTTGCCGTTCGGCGAGACCGAGGCCCAGCGCAACATCTTCACCGGGTAGGTCGGGGGCACGACATCGACGGGAAAACGAAGTGCCTCTTCGATGCGGCGCGAAGAGTGAACGTGGAAGGGGATCGGCGTCACTACCTTGGTGGCGACGTCGATGCGGCTGATGTGGCCGCCGGCCCAGAAGACGATCGACTTGTTGTCCGGCGTCCAGGCCATCGACGGATAGAGGCCGTGGATCGACCAGGTCTCCTGCATGTCGCGGTCGAGGCCGTCATAGATCGGCGTCTCTGTGCCCGACTCGAGATCGAGGATAAAGAGCGTCGATTTGAAGCGAACGCGCCGGATGAAGGCCAGCGACTTGCCGTCGGGTGACGGCGTCGGCCGCACCGATCCACCCGGTCCGGTGACGAACGGCTCGATCTCTCCCGTCTGCCGGTCGAGACGCTGGATGACGTAGATCTGTCCGTTCGGGTCTTTGTTGTAGGCGAAGATCGCGCCCGGCGTGGAGTCATCGCTGTAGTAGACGTAGCGGCCGTCGGGCGAGAGCGCCGGCTCGCCGGTGTCTTTCTGATCGGTCCGTTTCTTGGTGAGCTGCAATCCTTCGCCGCCGCTGCGGTGGTAGAGCCAGATCTCGCCGGCGCCGAGGGAACGCTCGGCGGTGAAGTGCTTGCGGGCGACGAGGTATTCCGAGTCCGGCGACCAGTATGGCTCGTTGAGCAGGCGGAAAGTCTCCTTCGTCACCTGCTGCGGCTTCGAGCCGTCGCGGTTCATGATCCAGATGTTGTCGCCGCCGGCGCGGTCGCTGGTGAAGGCGATCCACTTCCCGTTCGGCGAGTAGCGGGGCTGCATGTCCCAGGCGACGCCGCTGGTCAGCGATTTCGCCTCACCGCCGGGCGTCGGGCCAGTCAAGGGAATCGTGTAGATGTCGCCGAGGAGGTCGAAGGCGATCTCGTTGCCATCCGGGCTGACGTCGAGCGACAGCCAGGTTCCCTCGGTCACATCGATGGGAACGTCGTAGTGCGGGCCGGGCGGGTTGTCGACATCCCACTTCTTCTCTTCCTTTTTCTCGTCCTTCTTCTCGCTCTTATCCGGTTCCTTTGTCTCGGCCTTCTTGTCGGCGGGAGGAGGCGGCATCTGCGCCGTGACGGAGGAGACAACGAAGAGTGAGGCAAGCAAAACGATGAGGATGCGTTTCATCGGATCCTTTCATTGAGGAACATGCAGTCGCCGTAACTGTAGAAGAAGTACCTGTGGGAGATTGCCTCGGCGTACGCGCGCCGGATGGTCTCGATTCCCGCGAACGCGGAGACTAGCATCAGCAGTGTCGACTCCGGCAGGTGGAAGTTGGTCAACATCCTGTCAACTGCGCGAAAGTCGAAACCGGGGGTGATGAAGATCGACGTTTCGGCGCGGCCGGCCACGAAGCGCCCCTCACCCGCGCGGATCGCGCTCTCGAGCGTGCGCACCGAGGTCGTGCCGACGGCGACGATGGGACGGCGTTCATCGAGCGCGCGGTTGAGGCGCGACGCAGAGCCAGCGCTGATCTCGTATTGCTCCGAATCCATGACGTGATCGGCGATGTCGTCGACCTTTACCGGCTTGAATGTGCCGATACCGACGTGCAGCGTGATCCGCACGACCTCGATCCCCCGCGCTTCGATCCGATCGAGAATCTCCGGCGTGAAGTGCAGCCCCGCCGTGGGCGCGGCGATCGCACCACGCTCGGCGGCATAGACCGTCTGGTACGCCTCGCGGTCTGAGTCGCGCGGCGTCTCACGGGCGATGTAAGGAGGAAGAGGCGGGATTCCGATGCGCTCGATTTCTTCCGTGTCCCCTTCGAATGCCAGGACGACGGTGCCGCCCTCTTTCGTCAGAACGCGGGCGCGCAGCTCGTCGCTGAAGATCAGTTCATCGCCGGTCTTCACGCGTTTTGCGGGCTTGCACCAGGCCTCCCATACCTCCGGCACAGACAAGAGTGTCTGTGCCACATTGTGTTTCGCCTGTGGTTCAGACACTCCCGAACGTTCAGAGGACCTAACCACGGAGCCTGCTGTATGTGGCACTGACACTCCTGTCTGTGCGGCCCGGCGAGTGAGCAGGATCTCGATCGGACGCGACATCCCCGACTTCGGCCGTGCAAAGAGCCGCGCCGGAATGACCCGGGTGTCGTTGATGACCAGCACGTCTCCCGGCACCAGCCGCTCCGGAAAATTGGCGAACGAGTCGTGCTCGATGGCGCCCTGGCTGACCACCATCATCCGCGACCGGCCGCGCTCGCGCGGCTCCTGGGCGATGAGGTCGGGCGGGAGGTGGTAGGAGAAGTCGGTACGGCGCATGGAAGTCGCTCGCTGGTGAAAACGTTAGAATGTCATCATGTCTGCGACCAAGAGCGAGACAATCTACTTTGATCCAGCGCTCCACGATGCGCTGTTGGAAAGAGCTACCGAGGCAAACACCTCGATCTCGGACATTGTCAACGAGGTTCTTCGCGAATCTCTCGCGGACTATGAAGAGGAAGCTGAGGATCTCGCTGACCTCGAGCGTCGGCGAGCCGAGCCGAATATCCCTCTCGAGGACTTCCTCGCCGACATGAAGGGTCGTGGCCGTTTATAAGGTTCTCCTCAAGCCGTCGGCGGTAAAGGACGTCGATGACATCGATCGCCGCGTTGACCGCGACCGCATCTCGAAACGCATTCAGGCGCTGGCCGAAAATCCTCGCCCGTACGGAGCTGAGAAGCTCGAGGGTTTCGAAGCCATGTACCGCATACGCCAAGGGGACTACCGCGTCGTTTACGAGATTGACGATGCGGAGAAGATTGTCTTCGTGATAAAGGTTCGTCACCGCAAGGACGTCTACCGTCGCGGTCGCGCATAGAATCGCGCGATGCCGACAGCCCGCGTCATCACTTGCTCCGACGCCTCGTCCCGTGGGGAGCGAATCGATCGCTCCGGGCCGGCGGTGCGGGAGATCCTGGAGACCAACGGTTACGGCGTCGATGCCGTATTGATAGTGCCTGATGACATCGACGACATTGCGAAGGCCATCGAAACAGCCGCCGGCGACGGGGTACGGCTCATCGTGACCACAGGAGGAACGGGAATCGCGGCGCGCGACGTCACACCGGAGGCGACGTTGCAGGTGTGCGAGAAAGTCATCCCCGGATTCGGCGAGATCATGCGCGCGGCATCGCTGCAGAAAACGGCCATGGCGCCGCTGTCGCGCGCGCAGGCAGCAACGCGCGGAACGGCACTCATCGTGAATCTGCCGGGGAGCGAGAGCGGCGCGCGGGAGAATCTGCAGGCGGTTCTGCACCTCATCCCGCATGCACTGCAACTCCTCGAAGGGAAAACAGAACATTCATGACCGTCCAAACAGGACTCGAAGTACTCATCGACGATCCGCGTCCCATCGCCGGCAAGAACATCGGCCTCGTCACCAACCAGAGCGGGGTGACGAGCGACCTGCGCCACTCCGTCGATCTGCTGCACCGCGGGAGCGGATGGAAACTGACGACGCTTTTCGGGCCGGAGCACGGGATCTGGGGCGAGGCGCAGGACATGGCCCACGTCGATCACTCCGTCGATCCGATGACAGGCCTGACCGTCTACTCGCTCTACGGCGCCAGCGAGAACGATCTCGCTCCCCGGCAGGAGCTGCTGCGCAATCTCGACGCCCTGGTCATCGATCTGCAGGACATCGGCTCGCGCTACTACACCTTCATCTACACGATGGCGCTCTGCATGCGCGAGGCGGCAAAGGCCGGCGTGCAGGTGATCGTGCTCGACCGCCCCAATCCGATCGACGGCGTTCACCTCGAAGGCAACATCGAGGAGAAACAGTTCTCGAGCTTCGTCGGCCTGTATCCGTTGCCTACGAGGCACGGGATGACCGCCGGCGAGCTGGCCCGCTACTTCAACAAGACGTTTGAGCTCAACTGCGATCTCCTCGTCGTGCCGATGCGCGGCTGGGACCGCGCGATGTGGTGGGAAGAGACCGGCCTGCCATGGGTGCTCCCGTCGCCGAACATGCCCACGGTCTCCACGGCGGCCGTCTATCCCGGCATGTGCCTGGTCGAGGGAACGAACCTGAGCGAGGGGCGAGGCACGACGCATCCGTTCGAGCTGTTCGGCGCTCCCTGGCTCGATCCGTTCCGCCTGGCGGAGCGATTGAACGGACTGGGGCTGCCCGGTATCCGCTTCCGCCCGCACTACTTTCTGCCGACGTTCCAGAAACACGCCGGCAAGGTTTGCGGCGGCGCGGAGCTCCACGTGACGAACCGCGGCGAGTTCGAGCCGTACCGGACGGGACTTTGGATCGTGAAAACCGCCCGCGACATGAATCCCGGGAAGTTCGACTGGCGCCGCGAGACCTACGAGTTCGTCTCCGACCGTCTGGCCATCGATCTCCTGGCCGGCAGCGCACGCTATCGCGAGCTGGTCGAGAGCGGCGGCGATATCGACGAATGGGCTCGTGAGTGGGAGAAGCCGCTGCGCGCCTTCACCAACACGCGCGAAGAGTTTCTGTTGTACGGCACGAATGCACACCCGTGAGTGATGGAAAAACACAGGACGCGGCAGCACAGTTCTGGGACCAGGAGTCTGCCGCACCAACGCATGTAAGCTGGATGGCCGATCAGATTGTCCGCGACTACATCAATGAGTCGATCAGCGGCTCACCGCACATCTGGCCGATCAGTTGGTTTCTCCTATTCCTCGGCGAGCGCCGTTTCGACCGCGCTCTCAGCATCGGCTGCGGCACCGGTCCCCTCGAGCGCGATCTGATCCGGCGCGGGATCTGCCGGCAGGTCGATGCCTTTGACGGCTCGCCGGGATCGATCGACGTCGCCCGGAAGCTGGCGGACGAGGAAGGCTTCGGCGGCCGCATTCATTACTACGTCGACGACTTCAACGAACCGAAGCTGCCCCGCAACGCCTACGACGCCGTCTTCTTTCACCAGTCGCTGCATCACGTGGCCAAGCTGGAGACGTTGATGGCGGCAATCCTGCGTACGCTGCGAAAGGATGGCTTGCTTTACATCGACGAGTACATCGGGCCGTCGCGCTTCGATTGGAACGATGCCCTGATCGCGCCACATAGAGCGGTGTTTGCGCGGATCCCGGCTGAGGCGCGGCTTTACGATCCTCTCCCATTGCCGATCCAGCCGGACGATCCATCGGAAGCAGTTCGGTCGAGCGAGATCATGCCGCAGCTCGCGCGCGGTTTCCGGCTGCTGGCGCGCCGCGATTACGGCGGCACGATTCTCTCGGTGCTCTATCCCATGATCGATTGGAGCCGCGCGCCGGAGTCGCTCCCCGGTGATCTGATCGCGGCGGAGAAGCAGGCGCTGGCCGACGGTCTGCCGCCATATCACGCCATTGCCGTTGCAGCGCCAAAACGGGCTCCGATGCGCTGGCTGGCACTCCTCGGCTACTTCGTCACGCCGAAGGTTCGACGCATTCGGTGGGAGATTCGCAAGCGCCTGCACCCCGACGCGGAAGTGACGTTCTAAGTGGACCCGGCATCGCTCGACATCCTCTACGAGGATTCCGCTCTTCTCTTCGTCAACAAACCGGCCGGGATCGTCGTGCAGCGCGGCTACGATGCCGAGGAGCCGGTGCTGCTCGAAGTGGCCATGCAGCACACGCAACCGCTCTTCCTCATGCAGCGGCTCGACCGCGGCACCAGCGGGGTGATGTTCTTCTCGAAGCTTGCCTCCATCAACGCCAATCTGACGCGGCAGTTCGAAGGGAAGCGGATCCGCAAACGCTACGTGGCGATTTGTGAAGGAGAGCTCGCCGAGAAGCAGACCATCGATGCACCACTCATCCGCATCGGACCGATTTCCTTCGGCGTCGGCGACGGCGGCAAACGCGCGCTGACCATCGTCACGCCTCTGCGGGCTACGCCGGCGGGATCGCTCGTCGCCGTCGACCTGCTGACCGGGCGCACCCACCAGATCCGCGTCCATCTGGCGGCGATCGGTCATCCGCTGGCCGGCGACTGGCTGTACGGACAGCGAAACGAGGTGCGGCCGATGTTGCACGCACGCAAGCTCTCGATGACGCATCCGCTGACGAATGAGCCACTTCGCGTCGCCGCCCCCGTTCCTGACGACTTTCGGGAGACCGCGGCCGAGCGCGGGATTGCGTCCCGGAGTGAGGACATCATGACCCTTTGCGAGTCCGGCTAACTCATTGAATCTGTTAGAATAATGACCCTTCGAAACCCGTTACGGCAGTCATTGGAGATCACCATGAGACTCTCGACCAGGATGGCCTTTCTGCTCCTTCTTGTTCCGCTCGCCGCCTCCGCGCAGTTCAAGAATCTCGATGTGGCGGTGTCGAACCTGAAGCGCGGTTTCAGCAGCGGCGATCCCCAGGCCATCGTTGCCGGAATGGCCACGGGAGACCAAGTGATGCTGCAGTTCCCGGGGCTCGTCGATCAGAGCGGATTCTTCGGCCGTGATCAGGCCTCCTATCTACTCGACGGCCTTTTCAGCAAAGTGAAACCGACCGCCTTCGAAGAGGAAAACGCGAAGAAGAAGAGTGCCGAGGCGCAGTACCACATCACCGGAACCTGGACGATTCAGAATGCCGGCAATCCGGAGACGCGCGAGCTCTACATCACCCTCGGCCAGAAAGCCGACGGGCAGTGGTCGGTGGTATCGATACGGTCGGCGGGAAAGTAAGGCGTGAGTTAGTGAATAGTGGATTCGTGGATTCGTGGGCACGCAAATTCGAAACTACTTGCCACGCCCTTTCGTCGAGAGTCCTTCTCCCCCCGCGGTTTCTTGCGGGGGGAGAAGGTGCCGATAGGCGGATGAGGGGGGCGTTTACGCGATCTGTGCGATCTACCGATTCCCGTCTGAGACCGATTGAAATCGTCGCAATCTGCGTCCTCGTGAATCGCCCCCTCATCCGCCTTCGGCACCTTCTCCCCCGCAAAGAAACCGCGGGGGAGAAGGGCTCTCGACGTAGGGTGTCTACGATTCCACTCTGCGTGTGAGAATGCGGGCTGATCCACGAATCACCAATCTTCTTGGTCCACACACCATGCGGCTTCACCTCACAAGGGTAGCCCGGACGCCCGCCGCGCGCGCCGCGGCGGTCGTTCTCTTGCTGGCCGGCATCGCCTGGCTGACGATGCAGGTGATGGTGCTGCGGATCGGACGCGATTTCGATCGACGCTCCTCCTTTCATCTTGGCAGTGAAGTGCAGAGCATCCGGCGCGATGTGGCCGGCACCGAATCGAAGCTCGATGCCACCGTCGAGCGCGTCAGCACCAAGCTCAACGCCAATCCGTCCGCCAGCCGTGAGGCGATGTTCGCCATGCTTCGCGGCGAATCCTACGGAGTGCGCCAAGGCATCCGCATCATCGCCCCGAATGGCGACGCCATCGCCTGGTGGGGCGAAGACCTCCGCACGCCGGGCGCGACCAGCTATGAGTTCGACGCCACGAACCTCTACATCGTCCGTTCGCGGCCGCTGCCGAAACCGGCCGTCTCGGTGCAGGCCTTCGAGCGTGTCCCGAATCAGCCGAAAGGGCCGGGGCTCTTCGATCTCGACGATGACGACTGGGTCAACGCAACGATGTTTCACGCCGGCGTGCTGCGGCAGGAGCGCGGCTCGCTGCGCTTCATCGTGGAGCGCCGCCCCTCCGCGACGCTCTGGATCGATGTAACTCCCCGCGCGAAAGCCGACGTCATCGACGCCCTTCGCGCCATCGGCCACGACATCGCCTCGATCCTCCTGGCACTGGCGACGCTGGTTGTCTTGTGGGGAGTCTGGAGCGGAACGTGGGAGGTGGCAGGGCAACCGGCAACCGACAACCGACAACCGACAACCCACCCCTCACGCCCCCTCACCACCATCCTCCTCCTCCTCGCGGCCCGCGTTGCACTGCTGCCGATGCGCGTCGATGAGGATCCGTGGCAGATCTTCAAGTTCGATCTTTTTGCCTCGCGCATGCTCGGGCCGTTCAGCCGGTCACCGTTCGATCTGCTCGTCAGCGCCGCCGCCATCCTGGCCATCGTCCTGGCCCTGACCCGGAAACGAAGCGCCTCGATGCCGATGCAGATCGCCCGTACGGTCGTCGCGGCCATCGCCGCCGCCGGGTACATGGCGCTGATCCGGAACCTGGTCGACAACTCGCGGATCTCCACGGTGCCCGATCACATCCTCCCCGTCTCGGCCGCGCAGGGCATCCTCCTCGGCGCGCTGCTGCTCTTCGGCTTTGCGCTGCTGCAACTCACCCGTCACGAATCGTCGCGGTCGGCCACGTTGCTCGGCATCGCCATCATCGCCATCCCGGTCGCCGTCACGGCGATGAAACTCGGGTACATGCCCAAACGGGCCTTCCTCTGGATCGCCGCGGGAGTGGTGATCTCTCTGCTCCTGCACGCGCTGACCGCGAACTTCACCCTGCGCGCGCTCGGAAGCGCCCTGCTACTGGTGCTGGTCGTCTACATGCCGTTGCAGCTCTTCGAGCGGTCGAGCGCGCGGCACTTCATCGCCGACACCTACGCGCCGCTGGTGGTCGGGGAGGCCGGCCAGCTCCGGACGATGATCGAAGACACGCTGCGCAACGAGTTCGCGGAGATGGAGCTGACCTCCATTCTTCCCGACGACTACCGGAAGATGAATCTCGATGACCTCGCCTACGCGCTCTGGCTGCGCAGCGACCTCTCCAAGTGGCGCGTGCCCGCGGTCATCTCGGTGCACGACATCTTCGATCACCCGCTCAGCCGCTTCGGCGTCGGCCTTCCGCAGTTCAGCGAACGGCGGCGGGAGACCGGAGGCGAAGTACTGAAGATGGGAAGCGTGACGCGCGTCCTCCTGCATCACGACTTCGACCTCACCATCGGCGGGATTCCGGTGGCCGAAGGAAGCGTGCATGTGGTGAACCCGGCCGATCCGGGGGCGACGACCTTTGCCGACGTCTACCGCGACTTCTTCGAACCGACGTTCGACGGCACCGTCACCGGACTTCGGCCGCAACGCGAGATCGTCGTCTACGACAGCGACGGCAACCCCCACGGCACGACCACGGTGCGCCTGCCGCGGAGTCCGACCTTTTACTTCGTCACGCTCAAGCCGGGACACGGCATCTGGATCGAAGAGAACGAAGGGGCGGGATCGGCGGTCTACGTGCATCGCACCAACGACGCGCTCTATGCCTTCCCCCTGCAGGTGGCCACACGCGGACAGCAGGTCCGGCGCGCCGGCGGCGTCGCCATCTGGGCCATCGCCTTCGTGCTGGCGGTGATCGTGGTCCGCTCGCTGCCGGTCATCGTGCCGGTGATCCGCCGCTCCCCGCGCAACCTCGACTTCCGCACCCGCACATCCCTCTATCTGACCGCCGTGGTCGTCCTTCCCTTGATCGTCTTCGTCCTCTTCGTTCGCGCCTATCTGGCCAACCGGCTGGAGGCGGAGTATCTCGACCGCGGGCAGACCGCGCTCACGGCCGCGGAGCGGGTGATCGAGGACTACCTGGCCTCGACGGCATCGACGTCGCATCCGGAACAGATGCTCGACGACGACGTGCTGAGCTGGCTGGCGCGTGTCATCGGCCACGATCTTCATCTCTACCGCGACGACAAGCTGATCGCTTCGAGCCGCCGCGATCTCTTCGCCGCCCGCGTCGAATCCGAGCGGTTGCCGGGCGATGTCTACGAAAACATCGTCAGCGGCGGCAAGCAGTTGGCGATCCGCAGAGCCGGCGGCGCACAGTTCATCGAGATCTATTCGCCGATCAACCTCGTGCGCGGCCAGAACTACACGATGGGACTCCCACTCATCGTTCAGGGCCGCCAGATCGAGGCGCAGGTGAACGACCTGGCCACGACGATCTACATGCTGCTGATCTTCATCGTCCTGGCGGCGATCTTCGTCGCCTACGTCGCCGCCCGTAGCGTGACGCGCCCCGTGCAGGCGCTCGTAGGCAGCGCCCGGGCCGTGGCGCGCGGCGATTTCGACACTCCGCTCGCCGTCCCCTCCGATCCCGACCTCGGCCTGCTGGTGACGACGTTCCGCGACATGGCCCAATCCATCCACCGCCAGCAGAACGACCTCCGCCACGAGCGCGACCGGCTGCAGACGCTGCTCGAGAACATCAACGCCGCCGTGGTCGTCCTCGATTGGGCGATGCAGGTGTCGGCCACCAATGCCGCGGCACGCAAGCTGTTCGGCGAGAACATCGAGTTTCACGACGAGGTGCATGACTTCCTGGCCTCGCACCGCGCCCGCCGCGCCGAGGCCAAAGAGATCGAGCTGTTCGTCAATGACAACGAACAGGACGGAAACGCCCGCACCTTCCGCGTATCGATCGTACCGCTTCCGGGGAGTGACGAAGAGATGCTCATCGCCGAGGATGTCACCGAGATCCTCCGCTCGAACCGGCTCGAAGCGTGGGGAGAGATGGCCCGCCAGGTCGCGCACGAGATCAAGAACCCGCTGACGCCGATCCAGTTGACCGCCGAACATCTGCGCGCCGTGGCGGAGAACAACGACCCTAACCTGGCCAGAATCGTGACCGCAGGGGTCGAAAACATCCTCCGGCAGGTGGTCACGCTGCGCGAAACGTCGAAGGAGTTCGGCGACTACGCCTCGCTGCGCAAAGTGCAGCGCAAGCCGCTGCAGATGCGGAAGCTGCTCGAAGAGATCGCATCGAGCTACGCCGAGAGCAGCGAGCGCGGCATCGACTTCCGCGCCGACATCAAGCCGTCGACTCCGGAGACATTCTCCGGCGACGCCCGCCTCCTCCGCGGCGCGATCGCCAACCTGATCGAGAACGCCTTCCAGGCCGCCCCCGGCGGCCACGTTCTCCTGGCCAGTCACGGCGTCGACTCGAAAGTGGTCGTCTCCGTCGATGACGATGGTCCCGGCGTCGCCCCCGAGGTCCTCTCGAAGATCTTCGACCCCTACTTCTCCACCAAGACCTCCGGCACCGGCCTCGGCCTGGCCATCACCCGCAAAGCGATCGAAGAGCACGGCGGCTCGGTGCATGCGGAGAATCTGAATCCAGGATTTAGGATTTCGATTGAGTTGCCGGTGAGGTAGCGGGGTCTCGCGGTGGCGAGGTCTCGCGGTGGGATGGGTTGCAGAGTTGCTGGGTGCTAACCGAGTACCAACCGGCAATGCTCACTCGCGCGGGCTATCGTCTACCCGTCGAGTGCATTGCGACTCCCTTCGTCGAGAGTCCTTCTCCCCCCGCGGTTTCTTGCGGGGGGAGAAGGTGGCGAAGCCGGATGAGGGGGGCGCTTTACGAGATATGCGCGATTTACCGACGTTGGTCCGAGAGCGCTCGAAGGCGCGCGAATGGCGCCCGTGTGAAGCGCCCCCTCATCCGCCTTCGGCACCTTCTCCCCCAGCTGAAAAGCGCTGGGGGAGAAGGGCTCTCGATGTAAGGGCGCTTCCGAGTATGAAAGAGCTGGAAGACCTTCGAGCGCAACTCAGCGTGTGTTCCTAACCCAGCAACCTTGCAACCTCGTAACCGCGAGACCCCGCAACCCATATCCGAATAAAATACCCCGCACCGAAGTTACAGACACGCTCCCCATGAAGAAACTTCTTCTCGTCGCTATGACTGTCGCCTTCACCTTTGGCGCGACGCTCGCGCAGGGCGAAGGGGCCGCCGATGAGACGCGGATGACGCTGCGGGCGGAGCTGGTGCGCCTCATCAACCATGACCGCGCGAAGTTCGGCCTCAGTCCGGTGCAGCTCGACGCCCAGGCGTCGGCGATCGCTGATGCCTACTGCCGCGCCCAGATCCGCAACGGCACGACCGGACATTTCACTACTGACGGCGAGGCGCCGTACATGCGCTACTCCTTCGGCGGCGGCAACGACGGCGTCAGCGAGAACGCGGCGGCATGGTCGGCGAACTACGGCTTCAGCGACCGGGCGCTGTACGACATGATGCGTCGCTCCGAGGCGGCCATGATGGCGGAAGTGGCCCCCCACGACGGCCATCGGCGCACCATCCTCGATCCGGCCGCGACGCATGTCGGCATCGGCCTGGCGTGGGAGCGCGGCGAGCTGCGGATGACGCAGGAGTTCATCCGCCGCTACATCAACTGGACGCGCCCGCTGCCGCGCCGGGTATCGTCGGCGCAGCCGATCCTCTGCAGCGGCAGCGCCGTCAAAGGCTATGACACCGAGGCCATCTCCGTTCATCACGAACCGCTGCCGCAGCCGATGGCGGCGGTGACGGCGAACAGGATCCAGAGCTACAGCCTGCCGGATTCGCGGCGGGAATACCTTCCGCGGCTCAAGGGTAAATTCACCCGCCGCATCGACGGCGGATTCGAAGAAGTGACCGAGCAATACAGCGACGGCCGCCGCGGCGATTTCCAGGTCGCCCCCGATGGCCACTTCGCCTTCGCCATCCCGCTCCCCGACGGTCCCGGCATCTATACCGTCGTCGTCTGGGTCCGCCGCCACGGCTCGTCCGGCGAGGCTTTCCCGGCCAGCAACGTCTCCATCCGCGTCGACGCCGCGAGGCCGCTCGCGATCAGCGGCACACGGTAACCGGCGCGAAGCGCCCGGAGCGCTGACGTCTCGCCGGCTGGCGCGGGGTCGTCTCGCCTGGCAGGATGCCTGCGCTACAGGGCGGCATCGATTACCGCGGCGTTGGTGCCGGTGAAAGGCCAGGTCTCCAATCCTGCGGCGATGGGGTTGCCGAGGACGTAGTTGATCGTCCGTTCCAGCTCCTCCGAATCGCGGATGCAACGGTCGAAGCCTTCCGCCTGCCAGAGCGTGCCGCTTCGGCCGAGAAGTTTGTTGATCTCCTTGCTCGTGAATCCCTTGATCGAGTGCTGGACGCTGCTCAGGTTGTATCCATCCATGCACGACAGGACCACGTGAGCGTGATTGGGCATGACGCACCACGCGTACAGCCGATAACGCACACTGTCAAAGAACTTCAGACTATAGGCAACGATCCTGGCCGCGCGCCGATCGCGGAGAAGGCATTCACCGGCATGCTGATCGAGAAACCGTTCGCAGGCATCGATGAGCGCGGCGTCGAGCATCCGCTGTTCGGCAAAGGTCGCGCTCCCGCGCAGCCGGCAGATGTTGGCGCGCTCCGCATCGCGCTCACCGCGAAACCGCGCCATGACTTCCGACGGAAGAGCGTCGAACAGGTGCCAGGTCACGAAATAGATCGCATGCTCCGCATCCCAGTGCGGCAACCGGGCTCTTTTTCGGACATTAACTACACCCAGATCATATTTCCGCATCATCCCCGAGGATACCTCGGAACTTAAGAATGCAAATGGGGGGTACGCCGGCGCGGAGAGCGGGCATCCCTGCCTGCTCCCGGCGTGGCGTCCCGCCCGACGGTGGGGACGAACGAGAACGTAAATGTTGGGAAAACACGCGGGCGGTCTATTCGCGAGCTTAAGGTTCAACTCTGCTGTGGTGCAAGAAACGTGGATGGGGACAGGCCGCCGTTCTTGGCCAGACATCTACGTTCCCCTTCGTCCCCACCGTCGGGCGGGACGCCCGCCGGGAGCAGGCAAGATGCCTGCACTACAGGGCGGCATCGATGACCGCAGGATTGGTGTCGGCGAATGGCCGGTTCTCCAACCCCGCGGCGATGCTGCTTCTGAAAACGCGGATGGTGACGTCTCGCCTGGCGTCTCGCCCCCGCTCGCGGCTACGACCAACTGCATCGAATCTCGCCTCGTTCAGCGACGAGACGCCGGCGCTCCGTTTCGTATACTCCCGCCCCATGTGTGGCATCAACGCCGTTTTCGCCTATCGCGACACAGCCCCCCCGTTCGATCGCGAGGAGGTGATCGCCACGCGGGAGTGCATGCACAGCCGCGGTCCCGATGCCGGCGACTCCTGGTTCTCGGACGATGGCCGCGTCGGGTTCGGACACCGGCGGCTCTCCATCATCGATCTTTCCCCCGGCGGTGCGCAGCCGAAACACTTCGGACCGCTCACCCTCACCTTCAACGGCGAGATCTACAACTACCGCGAGCTCCGCGCGCAGCTCGAAGCGCGCGGACGCCGCTTCACATCGCAGTCCGACACCGAGGTGCTGCTGCAGCTCTACGACGAAAAGCAGGAGCGGATGCTCGGCGAGCTGCGCGGCATGTTCGCTTTCTCGCTTTGGGATGCCGCCCGGCGACGGATGCTGCTGGCCCGCGATCCTTACGGCATTAAGCCGCTCTACTACGCCGACGACGGCGCGACGCTGCGCATGGCCTCGCAGGTGCGCGCACTGGCGGCGGGCGGCAAGGTATCGAAGCAGTTCGATCCCGCCGGCGCCGCCGGCTTCTTTCTGCGCGGTACCGTGCCGGAACCGTTCACCATGTATCGCGCCATCCGGTCGCTGCCGGCGGGCTCTTACGCCTACGTCGATGTGAACGGCGTCGCCGAGCCGGTCCAATATTTTTCGATCGCCGCCACGCTGCGCGATGCCGTCGAGAACGCAGGATCCTTCACCGAAGAGCAGCGGAGAGACGTCGTCCACGACGCCGTCCTCGAATCGGTGCGCTATCACATGGTGGCCGACGTTCCGGTGGGCGCCTTTCTCTCCGCCGGCATCGACTCCACGGCCGTTGTCGCTCTCGCGCGCGAGAGCGGCGCTACCGATCTGCAGACGATGACGCTCCGCTTCGAGGAGTACCGCGGGCGCGTCAACGACGAGGCCCCGCTGGCGGCGCTCGTGGCCCGGCAATACGGCGTCCGCCATGAAATTCAGGAATTGTCGTTGTCCGCCTTCCGCGCCGAGCTGCCGCGGATCTTTTCTGCGATGGATCAGCCGAGCGTCGATGGCCTGAACAGCTATTTCATCAGCAAGGCCGCGCACGACCTCGGCCTGAAAGTGGCCATGTCCGGCACCGGCGGCGATGAGCTGTTCGGCGGCTATACCTCCTTCCGTGACATCCCCCGCTGGATGCCGGTGACGTCGGTGCTGGCGCGCGTCCCCGGCCTCGGCGGCGCCGTGCATCGCCTCAACGATGCCCTGGCCAGACGCAGCCGCCACATCAGCCCGAAGATGGGGGAGATCGTCCGCTACGGCGGCAGCTACGCCGGCGCCTATCTGGTCAAACGCGGCCGCTTCCTCTCCTCGGAGCTCCCCTCACTCCTCGGCGACGAGATCGCCGCCGAGGGGTTGGCCCGGCTGGACATGCTGACGATCATCGAGCGCACCGTCACCCCCGATCCCGGCAACCCCTTCGCTCGCGTGGCCGCCCTGGAGTCGTCGCTCTACCTCCGCAATCAACTCCTGCGCGACATGGATTGGGCCTCGATGGCCCATTCTCTCGAAGTCCGCGTCCCTCTCGTCGACGCCCACCTCTTGCGCAAGATCGCCCCGGCCCTGGTCACCCGCCGCCAGCGCGGCAAACAACTCCTCGCCGCCGCGCCGCGCCCGCCCCTACCGGGCGAAGTCCGCCAGCGCCGCAAGACCGGATTCACTCTCCCCATCAAGGAGTGGCTCTCGCAAGAATCCTCCGGCCGCGTCGAATTCGGCAAACGGAGCTGGGCGCGTAAGGTTTACGAGGTGATGTTCGGAGGGGAGCGGGGGTATTGGTAACGAAAGCGCGGACCTCGTTCGCAACCCAATGCGATTGACGCCAGCCCTCGCCCGGATGCGCGCGAAGGCGCGCTCCACAATCCAGCCCCGCGCTCGGCGTAGCGCGAGCGCGGGGTACGAGGGTGTCACCGATTTGCCGGCCGCGGAGGCGGCCGGGACAACGCCGCGCAATTCGCAGCAGAAGCGCGATACGCAAGCTCCTGTGGCGGCCGCCTCCGCGGCCGCACTTCCACATCACCACCGAGACCCCGCGCTCGCGCTTCGCCGAGCGCGGGGCTGAATTGTTCGTGCGCGCCTCCGCGCGCAACCGTCGTCTGTGGCTGCCAGCCGAACTCCTTCTCCCGTCGACGCAGAATCGGCGATTTGCTTCCCTCCGCGTCTCCGCGCCTCCGCGTGAAACACTCAGTTCGCCCGCATCACGCTCTTGCAGTCGATCGTCCCGACCAGATGAACGCCCGCCGCCGTAGTGGCGTCGAAGTTCACCACGGCCGTTGCGCCTTTGTCGTGGATGGTGACCGTTCCGCTGCCGCTCTTCTTTTCCGTCTCCACCTTGTACTCGGCCACCCGCGCCGTGATTCTCCCGAACGCGACGTTGAGGAAGAAGTCGGGCGTCCCCGCGGCCGCCGCCTTCGCGTCCGGCACGATGAGCTGCAGGCTGTTCAACACCTTGGGATTGTTCTCCTTCACCAGCGAGTACTGATTCCCCCACGAACCCTTCCCAGTCATCCCCGCCGAACAGCCGCCGCGGTCGGTGGTCCCGTCATACGTCCCGGCGTTCGCTCCCCCGGTGATGACGACATGGATGGTTTCCTTCGGCTCCGCCGCGTAGAGGGCGGGAGCGGTGAGGATGAGAAGCACAGCGAGACTGCGAAGCAGACGATTCAAGGTGAAGCCTCCTGTTTTCTGCGGCTTTGCCGCGTTGTCGGTTGCGGCATTCGCCGCCAATTTTGGTGGGTATTCTAACGAGGTCCAGCTCCGGAACAAGTTAGCTGACTCGTGGAGTGTGTTAACAGCCTCCGGGAGGCTATTAACTGCCTCTGGAAGGCTATTAACTGCCTCCGGGAGGCTGTTAACTGCCTCTGGAAGGCTATTAACTTGCCTCTGGGAGGCTATTAACTGCCTCTGGAAGGCTGTTAACTGCCTCTGAGAGGCTATTAACTGCCTCTGGAAGGCTGTTAACTGCCTCCGGGAGGCTATTAACTGCCTCTGGAAGGCTGTTAACTGCCTCCGGGAGGCTGTTAACGGCCTCCGGGCAAGCAATGATGTCCCCTCAAGAGGACAGCCAGCAGCCACCAAGCGCCGTCAATATTCAGACCTCTCCGCCATTCGGCTCCTTCAATCGACCCGTTCCATCCGGTCGTGGGAAGGGACTCGAAGTCGTCTGGAATGTGCTTGCCGGCAGCGGTCATGTCCCGAGTATGCAAGGCCTTACCTCGGGTTGCAAGATCCGCATGACCACCCCCGACGGCGAAGCCGGCGTAAGACCGTAGCCCCCGTCTTCAGACGGGGGACTGGAGTTTGGACATTTGAAGGTCGGTATGTTGTATGACATATTGACATTGATACTATATAGACCTACCTTGTTCAGCAGTACGAAGGAGGTACTGCATGGACGAGACGCTCCAGGCTGAGATTCGCTCTCTCTTCATTC
>DATMNC010000060.1:0-37816 GCA_035569395.1 Thermoanaerobaculia bacterium
CGGTTGCGCGGTTGCGCGGTCTCGCGGTGGCGGTTCGGAGCGCTGGCGTCTCGCCGGCTGGACCGGCGTTCGTCTCGACGCCGGTAGTGGTGTCGGCAGGATGTGAGGCCCAGTCGCGGACCGTTGGTGCATTGGAACCTCCCTGGTCCGTCATCTCTCTGTTGGGCAAGGAGTTAATGGCACCGGATCGTGGCATCGGTGCCACAGAGCATGCCATCGATGCCACTGATCATGTCATCGATACAACGAATGATAGCATAAATGCTATGACTAATTGCAGTCAAGCAATTTATAATTGCACTTATGCAATTGGTAATGACATCAATGCAATGAATAATAGTAATGACGCCACGGATCATTGCATCGATGCCATTGATAATGGCACCAATGCAATGGATAATTGTAATGATGCCACGAATGATTGCACCGATGCCATAGATCATGTCAACTATGCGTCCGGAAATGGCAACGACGCCATCGAGCTTGGCATCGATCCGTCCGAAATCTGGACGTCTACCTGGACGTCAGAGATCGATACCGATCCCATATCCAGGGGTTATGCCCTGCCCGATGACTCCAGTGACGCTGATGCGGCACCAACCCCCTGACATCCGTTTCCAAGGTCGTCGCTCGAATCATGAGCGCTCGAGATACTCCCTGACGGCATCCCATTGTGCTTTCGCGCGTACGGATGGATCAACTATTTCTGAAATCGTCGCCATTCGTAGACGCAAGCCCGTCGCGATTGTGTCAGCGTTATCTGCTAACTTCCTCGCCTCATTGATTCGATCGAAAGGTTGCCATTTCCACTGCGTAAGAATCACCATGGCGACACTGCCGGACCCAAAAGCCGACGCATACAGCAAGCGTTGCTGGCTTACCATCACCACCGACCAAATGATTAAGATGATGAAGAGCGAGCCTACAACTAGAACTGCCCAAAGTTGAAGACTGTATGCCGTTCGAAGCCGGGACGCCGTTCTCTCCGCCAGACTTTTTAGCTCTTGCAATGGATCTTTAGATTCCACATCAGGCGGAGCAATGGCCCGCAAGGGAGAGTTGCCGATGCGGAGTGCGAGAAGAACAGCACCCGCGCCAGTACATACACCACCTATCGGGAGGAGAAGGGCTTTCCAGTGCATGGTCAGAAAAACCAGCACAGCGTGCCCGGCAACCGCTCCGACGGCGATAATTCCGATCAGCAGCAAAGCGATCGCAAGGGCAGGCCGGTGGGCGGCTTGTGGCGACGCGGGGGCACTTTCAAACTGGATGAGTCCATAGGAGGTTACATCGGTCCACTTCGCCAGGTCTTGCCTGCGGGATAGGCGGGCCCCTATGTCTTTGGGGTAGGCGGTCAACGGTTCAGAGGCGATGCCGTGCTTACGAAAGCTCCGGAAAGCTTCCGCAACAGAAGGGTTATGCGTTTCGAGTTCCTGGAAGACATTTTTCGCTGAGGTTCCCGTGCTCATACCCGCGTCTCCTTCAGGACTCATTCTCCAGAAACTTGACCAGTGTTGCCCCAAACCTTGTGGTAGTAATTCTATCTCTATTGCATACAGATGCTTCATGTTCCATCAACGCCCACCGATTTCGAACAACTCCGTTCGGAACATTGGTTCTCGCTTTCCCTTGGCTTTTTCACTAACAGCCGCGGCTTTGGGTTAGCGGGACGCACTTCTCGTCGCAGCGATTGAGTGCACGGGAAGCGGATGGTTTGCGAGCAAGAAGCGCATGCAACATCGATGTTGAGCATGGTCTGTTCCGCTATCTGACGGGTTTCTCAACTCTGAGTAGCTCTCGCACCTTCGCCGGATCGCCCGTCGGCAACCGGCAGAGGTGATTGGTGCAGACATACGCCGTCCCCCTCCCCCCAACCGCCCGCTGCGCCGACGTGAACGGTGCGATACGCGCGACCTTCCCCCCGCTCCGCAGCACGACCTTGTTCGGAACGAACGAGGCAAATACAGCGCGTTTCAGAGAGCGAACATCAGACCCGGCGAGGACAACTTCAAACGACGGCCCGAGGAGGAAATCGAGGCCGCTGATGAGGTGCGCTGAGGCGGAGGGGATGAGCGTGACGTCATCGGCACTGCTGCGGAGGAGATCGTTGGCGGCGGCTTCGTAGCGCGAGTTTCCTGTGATTCGAAAGAGGCGAACGAGGTTCATAAGCTGGACCGAGTTCCCGGACGGCACCGCCCCGTCCCCTGTTTCGCGGGGGCGGACGAGGAGGGACCCGGCGTCGTTGGCAGTGATGTAGAAACGTCCGGAGGGATCGCGGAAGCGGGTGAGCGAGTCGCGTTCCAGGGAGATCGCTTTAATAAGGTAGCGGACGTCGAACGTCGCTTCGTAGAGGTTCAGCAGTCCCCAGGTCAGGAAGGTGTAGTCGTCGAGGAAGACGGCGCGCTGTTTGTCGGAATGGTGGAGGTGAGGGGTTAAGAAAACCGCCGCGGCGCGGCGCGCAGCGACCGCGCACGAAGCGTCGTCCAGCACCTCGGCGCCTTGCGCAAGGGCGGCGATCATCAGGCCGTTCCAGTCGGTGAGGATCTTTTCGTCGCGCACCGTTCGTTCGTCGGAATCGTTGGCGGAGTAGAAGGCACCGTTCGGGGCGCGTAGATCTCTCATAACGTACGCGAAGATGGCGCGGGCGGTGTCGGCGTACTCCGGCTTGTGCGTGGCCTGGTAGGTCTCGAGATACGCCATCGCCAGGAGCGCCTGATCGCAGAGCATCTTCTCGAAGTGCGGCTCTTTCCACTCCGCGTCGACGGCGTAGCGGTGGAAGCCGCCGCGCTTGTCGTCCCAGATCGCGCCGGCGCGCATGGAGCGCAGGGTCGTCTCCACCATCTCCAGCGCGTGCGGTTCGCCGGTGCGGCGCCAGTAGCGAAGGAGAAACATGAGCTGATGCGCGGCCGGGAGCTTCGGCGGGGGGAGGAAGCCGCCGTTGACGGCGTCGAAGCGGTCGGCGAATTGGGTATACGTGGTACGAAGCATCTCCGCTCCGGGGATGTCGCCGGTCGCGGCATCGGGGGCGAGTGACTGCATGACCATCGACGCCGTCGAGGCGATCTGCTCGGGGTGCTCCTTCCAGGTCTTGCCGAGGTTCGTGAGGAGGGAGAGGAGACGATCTTTCGGGATGTAGGCCGCGGCGAAGAACGGCTTGCCGTCGGGGGTGAGGATGACGTTCAGCGGCCAGCCGGGGTCGGACATCAGCTTGCGGGCCACGGCCATGTAGGTGCTGTCGACGTCGGGACGTTCCTCACGGTCGACTTTGATGGCGATGAAGCCGGCGTTCATCAGCGCGCCGACCTCGGCATCGGAGAACGACTCGGCGGCCATGACGTGGCACCAATGGCAGGTGGAGTAGCCGATGGAGAGGAAGATCGGCTTGTTCTGTTCGCGGGCTGCTTTCAGCGCTTCGTCGCCCCAGGGGTACCAGTCGATGGGGTTGGAGGCGTGCTGTCTTAGATAGGGCGAGGATTCACGGGAGAGACGGTTTTCACGCGAAGCCGCGAAGGACGCGAAGAAAGACATCTCCTTCGCGTCTTCGCGTCTTCGCGTGACAGGGGTTCCTTGCACGGTAGCTGCAACGATCAGCGCGCCCAGGATCACTTCTGCAGGCCTGTAACTTGGTTGATGCGATACGTGTGATCCGCCGCCAGACCCTTGAACGTCTGCCGATCGCCGCTGGGCCAGATCACGGTCACATCGGCGCGGGTGTCGCTGCCGAGGCCGAGGTGCTGTTCCTTGGGGGGTGAGGTCAGGTATCCGATCGTGCTGAAGACCTCGCGCCAGAGGTTCTTGAGGTGCGCGGTATCGACGAGGATCTTTGCGCCGATGGCGTCGCGCGTGACGCCCTTCGACGGATCGCCGGTCAGGCGGATCTTGATCCAGTGGTTGCCATTGCCGGCGCTGTTGTTTTTATAGAGCATCGCTGGGCCGTTGAAGTTGTTGACCATCATGTCCAGCGCGCCGTCACCGTCCATATCGAACATCACCACGGCGCGGGCGTTGCCGAGGGGATCGGCGCCGCTCTGGGCAGACTGCTCTTCGAGCTTGCCATTGCGGTTGACGAAGAACACCGGCGCTTCCTTCTCCGCTACCGGAACGATCGCCTGCCGTTGTTGCCCCGAGGAGTCGGTGAAGTAGGGATTGACGCTCGAGTAGACCGCGTATTCGTTCATACCGTTGACGAGATAGAGATCGTCGTCGCCGTCGTTGTCGAAGTCGAAGAAGTTCGCCCCCCACGACCAGCCGGTCGACTTGTAGCCGCGGCCGATGGCGTCGGACTGCGCGTACGAGACGAGCTTGCCGTCCTTGGCGTTCGAGGTCCACAGATCGTTCGCCTCGACCACGCGCATGTTGGCCATCTTCTGGGGATTGAACTTGAGGCGCGTCCTGGCGTCGGGGAGGACGTACTTCTCGTCCTTGTCCATGGTGACGATGTTGGAAATGTAGACGTCGGGGAAGCCGTCGCGATTGAGATCGGCGATGCCGATGTTCATCGTGTAGCTCGGCTTGTCGGTGCCGATCTTCGACGACACATCTTCGAACTTGCCGTTGCCCAGATTCCGGTACCAGGAGTTCGATCCGAAATCGTTGCCGCAGATCAGGTCCTCCCAGCCGTCGCCGTCGAAGTCGACGTGGTTGACGGCCTGGGCCCAGCCGGTGTTGTCGACGCCGCTGCCGGCGGTGACATCCTCGAAGACGAAGTTGCCTTTGTTGCGAAAGAGCTTGTTCGGGAGGCCGTTCATGTTGCGGCGGGCGAAGGTAGGCAGGACGCCGTGGATGTAGTCGCCGAAGTAGCCGATGTAGAGGTCGAGGAGGCCGTCTTTGTCGAAGTCGAAGGCGGTGGCCGGACCGCCGACCAGACCTTTGCCGCCGAGGTTCGTGCGGGCGGTGACGTCCTCGAACCTGGCGTTCCCGAGGTTCTTGTACATGCGGTGGTCGTCATCGGCGTAGGTGATGAAGATGTCGGGGAGACCGTCGTTGTCGAAGTCGGCAATGATCGGCTGGCGGGGCTCGCCGGGGCGGCCGTCGGAGCGTTTCCAGTTCAGGCCGGACGATTCGGTGACGTCGGTGAAGTGACCCTTACCGTCGCCGAGGTAGAGAGCATTGCCCGATCCGCTGAGCACGAGCACGTCGATGAATCCATCCCCATTCACGTCCTCGGCCGCGATCCCGGAGCCGCCGAATGCCGGAGGGACAGCCAGCACGGTCTCGCTCGCTTTGACCGTGTAGCTGCGGATCAGGCGGGCCAGCCAGTCGGACATGCGGTGCTCGAATTTGATGCCGCTGGCGGCGGTGACGTCGGTGAAGAACTTGCCGCCGGCCTTCGCGGAGACTTTCGACGGCGCCGAGGCGATGGTCGTGGTGACGGCCTTCTTCGCCGGCGGCAGCGAGGCGTTCTTGTCGAGCAATGCCTGAATCGTCTTCACGGAGCCGGCAAGGTGTGTTGTATCGAGCCTGTCCTTTCCCTCGGCGGTAGCAATCCGGCCGGCCACGCGGAGGATGAGCGTCCCCATCTGCGCGCCCCCCTCGGTGAGCAACTCGGCGGAGAAGGGATCGAGCTCGATCGTCCCTTTGTAATTCGGGTCGTTGAGCACCTCGTTGAGGTAGCGCCAGTGCAGGCCGGGGTCACGGAAGGCGTCGAGGTCATACGCTTCGATGACGATCTGAGCGTCCTTTGGAAGACGAGGAAAGTAGATGCAGTCCTCGTATTCGTTGAGCACGTGCGGCTCGTAGAGCTGCACGGCGTCGTGGACATCGTCGATGCGGATGAGCGGATGGCCGCGTTTCCTGGCCCGCTTCTCCGCTTCCAGCATGACGTCGGCCGTCCAGGCCACCATGATCTCGGTGAAACGCTTACGGAAGAGCTCTCCCTCTTTCGGATCGGTGGGCCACATGTGTCTGGCCATGTAGACCTGCACGTTCCGCAGGAAGACCTCGTTCGAAAGATCGTTGTAGACCTCGAAGGAGGAGAGCTTTTCAGCGACGATCGCTTTGCTGGTAGCGAACTTCTCGCCGGACTTCGCCGGAGCTCCGTGTGGCTCGGCCGCGGGTTTGCTCGATCCGGCGATGCCGGCCCAGGCCGCTTTCATCTCCGCGCCGCCGATGTGGTGCTGGTTGGCGGTTCGCGTGGCGCGGTCGGCGTGCTGAAGCGCGGCCAGGGTGATGAGATCGACCGCTTCCTTGAACAACTCCACGGCTGGCGCATCGAGAGGGAGAAGGGTGGTCCCGTCGACGAAGGCGTCCTGCTGGACGGCGAGGATCGCCCGCAGCGCATAGGCGACGTTTCCGTACTGGCGTTTGTCGCGGGCGGAGATCTCGGTATGGCGCGGGTCGCCGGGAAGAACGATCCAGTCGCCGGCCGGCGTGGCCACATACGGTACGGCCGCCTGCAGCACGGGACGAAGCTCATCGACGCCGATCTGGGTCTTACCGGCTTTCTTCGCTGCCTCGGTGGCCTTGAGCCAGAGATCGCGGATGAGCCGCTTCTGTAGGGCGATCTTCTCGGCGCGGGCGTCGAAGTCGAGCGACGTGCCGTAGATGAAGTCCTCCAGCCGGTTGGCGGTGGCATAGCACTTCGGATCCCGCAACGACTCGAGCTGGTCGATCTCTTTGATGATCGTCGGCACCTGGGCGAGCGCGACGAAGGTGAGACAGAGGCTGAACGCGACGAAAGCGATACGGACGGTACGCATTGGACGCTCCCCTGAGTAAGGTTGTACCGCTATCTTCTCACGCGGGACGCAGAGGACGCGAAGCGCGCGAGAAAGTATTAAACTTCCCGCATCCATGCGTGACCGGCAGTCTCTGGCCGACCTTTACGATCGTCATGCGGCACGTCTGTATGCGATCGCGTTGCGGATCACGGGCGACCCCGATACGGCGGCGGATGCTCTCGAGGCAGCCTTCGTGGCGCTGTCACAGAACGACGACGCCGGCGATGCGGCCACCTATCTCATCCATGCCACGCGGGACTGCGCGCTGGCCCGACAAACCCAACCGCACCCGGCAGCCGTAGTACCGAAAGAGGCCGATCCACGTGCAATCGTCGAGGACGCCTGGTACAACGGTATGAACGTAAACGATCTGGCAGCACGCTACTGCATCCCTGAGGAGCAGGCTCGGGTTATGCTGTGCGAGGGAATGGCTCAGTTACGGACTCAGTTTGCGGCAGGAACGAAATGACGGAAACCCTGACACGAGAGGATCTGAGCCTCCTGGACGCCATCGTGGCCTCGGCGATCGACCCGGTCGATCCGCCCGCCGCTCTGCGCGCGCGCATCCTTGCCGCCGCCTCGGCGACGCCGCAGAACACCCGTACTGTCCGCGCGGGCGAAGGCCGCTGGTTCAAGGTCGTTCCAGGCGTCACGGTGAAACCGCTTTCGATCGACGTTGAGCGCGATACGGCCACGATCCTGATGATGTTCGAGCCGGGGGCGTGCATGCCGGCCCACGACCATGCCGGCGCCGAGGATTCGTTCGTCATCAGCGGCAGTTGCCGGATCGGCGAGAGCTATCTGCTCAAGGGTGACTTCCACCACGCGGATGCCGGCACCCGTCACGAGGACATCATCAGCGATGAAGGCTGCGTCCTGCTGCTGGTGGTCGACCGCGAAGACTACCTGGCCGCGTAGGCCGGCCGTACAATCTCTGACGCGGAGGTGCGGCTCATGCGGCGCTTGTTCATCCTCGTCCTTCTCATTGCTTCGGCTGTCACGTTGCGCGCGGCTTCGTACGAGGCGCGCTCGCCGCAACACGCGGTTGCCCTCGATGTGGTGTCGCTGGGAGAGGGCTTTACCCGCTACGACCTCAAGATCAGCGACATGGTCACCGGTGCGGTTCTGGCTACGCCGCAATTGACGTCGAAGCTCGGGCAACCGGCGGAGACGACGACCGATGTTCGAGACCTCCACATCCGCGTTCGCGTCGCCGGCGGAACGCGGCTGATGGCCCGGATCGAATTCGTGCAGGGTGACGACATCATCGACACGATTGAATCCTACTGGTCAATCGGGCCGCAAAAGAGGATCACCACGGCACCTGATGGGTTGCTCGGCGTGGGCGGGGACGTCAAAGCGCCCGTCGTCATCAACCGGGTAGAGCCCATCTACCCCGAGGAAGCCCGGAAGGCGCGCATCATGGGCATTGTGATCGTCAAGGCGGTCATCAGCCGGGATGGCGTCGTGAAGGATGTCCAGGTCCTCAAGCCGCTGCCGTTCGGCCTCGATCAGGCTGCGGTCGACGCGGTGAAGCAATGGACGTTCAAGCCGGCCACGCTCGACGGAAAGCCGGTCGACGTCTTCTTCAACCTTACCATTAACTTCAAGCTCGCTACGCCACCGCCGCCGCCACCGCCGGGCTGAGCCGGTAAGCGCCGCGTTAGCGGCGAACAGATGGTAGCCAGGGGTGCGAGCGTTTTTTGCGAGCACCCCTGGAACCGATGCCACCTGAAATCGTGCCGCGTCAGCGGCACTGGATGAAGTGCGGCGAATGACGATTGCGACGACTTCCAGTGCCGCTGACGCGGCACGAAGTCCATAACATCCACAACCAGGGGTGCTCGCAAAAAACGCTCGCACCCCTGGCTATCGTCTCGTTGCCGCTAACGCGGCACTTGCGGGACTGAGCCCGGTATCATGCGCGCATGCAAAACGAGAACGAAAGCGGCGGAGTCAATCGGAGACACTTCCTGGAGCTGGCGGCGCTCGGTTCGGCGCTGGCGCTGGCAAAGCCGCTGACGGCAGTGGCGAAGACATCCTCGGCCGCGTCCGTGACGCCGGAGCTCGAGGAGATCACACTCAGCGAGTTACAGGATGGGATGGCCAGCGGCCGCTGGACGGCACGATCGATCGCCGAGGGATACCTTGGCAGGATCGACGCGCTCGACAAACGCGGCCCAGCCATCAACGCCATCATCGAGCTGAATCCTGAGGCGCTGGCCATCGCGGACGCCATGGACCATGAGCGCAAAGCGGGGCATGTGCGCGGGCCGCTGCACGGGACTCCGGTGGTCATCAAAGACAACATCGACACCGCCGACCGGATGGCGACGTCGGCCGGCTCGCTGGCGCTGGCTGAGAATCACGCCGCGCGCGATGCTTTCGTCGCGGCGCGGTTGCGCGAGGCCGGCGCGGTGATCCTCGGCAAGACCAATCTCAGCGAGTGGGCGAACTTCCGCTCCACGCATTCGACCAGCGGCTGGAGCGGCCGCGGCGGGTTGACGAAGAATCCCTACGTGCTCGACCGCAATGCCTGCGGCTCGAGCTCGGGAACCGGATCAGCGATCGCCGCTAACCTCGCCGCGATCGGAATCGGAACGGAGACCGACGGCTCGGTGGTCTGCCCGTCATCCGCGTCGGGACTGGTCGGCATCAAACCGACCCTCGGCCTCATCAGCCGCGCCGGCATCATTCCGATCGCGCACAGCCAGGACACGTCCGGTCCGATGGCGCGCACCGTTCGCGATGCTGCGATCCTCCTCGGGGTACTGACCGGCGCCGACGAGCGCGATCCGGTGACGGTGTCGAGCCGCACGAAGGGTCACTCCGACTACACGCGCTTCCTCGATGCCGGCGGCCTCAAAGGGGCTCGCATCGGGGTGGCCAGGCAATACTTCGGGTTCAACGATGCCACCGACAAACTGATGAAGGACGCCATCGAGTTGATCAAGTCGCTCGGCGCGACGATCGTCGATCCGGCCAACATCAAGACCAACGGTAAGTTCGATGCCACCGAAAACGATGTGCTGCAGTACGAGTTCAAGACCGACCTCAATACGTACCTGGCCGGCGCGCCGGCGGCCGTGAAGAGCCGGACGCTGGCGGATCTGATCAAGTTCAACGAGGAGCATCGCGCGCAGGAGATGCCGTTCTTCGGGCAGGAGATCTTCGAGCAGTCGGAGAAGCGCGGCCCGCTGACGGACAAGAAGTATCGCGACGCGCTGGCCAAAAATCACCGCCTGGCACGCACCGAGGGAATCGACGCCACAATGGCGAAACACAAGGTGGACGCGATCATCGCACCGACGGGCGGCCCGGTCTGGGCGACCGACCTCGTCAACGGCGATCACTTCACCGGCGGCTATTCGTCGGCGTCGGCCGTGGCTGGATACCCGCACATCACCGTCCCTGCCGGGCTGGCGTTTGGGCTTCCCGTCGGCCTGTCATTCTTCGGCGGCGCCTGGAGCGAGCCGGCGCTGATCAAGTTCGCCTATGCATTCGAGCAGGGATCAAAAGCGCGGCAGAAACCGAGGTTCCTTCCGACGGCGGTGTAGCTGCGCGTTATCGGTTGTCGGTTATCGCTTGATTGTGCTTAGCACCTTGCCGCGACGCCCACCGAACCGGCAACCGATAACCGAACAACGCGGCATAGCCGCAGTTCAAGGTACGGGACAGATCCCATGCAGCATCTGCCAGGCGAACGACGCGGCGATCAGGACGATGAAGGCGACGTAATACGGGAGGAGTTTTCGTCTCACGTCCGTTCAACACCCGGGATCGTGGTGACGAATTCCGCTCCGAAGAATCTCGCCGGGGTGAAACTGCCGGGGCGTTTGGGCGAGGAGAGGAGCCGCTCGACAGCGGCGAGCGCGCTCAGCACCGTGAACGCGTAGCCTTCCGGCGTGGTCATCGTCATCGTCACTTCGTCGTCGCCTTTGGCGGCACGGCCCCAGAGGTAGGTCCGTCCTTTGGCGCGTTGTTCAGCGCCGGGACCGGAGCGACGATTGGCGAAGGCCTGCAGGAGGCGTTTGACCGGGGTGATGCCAAGGAGAGGAAGGAGGATGCGAATGCGCCGCATCCGGGCCACCGATTTCGGAGACGCGCCGGTGTAGACGCGGATGTTGGGGATTCCGGTGGTGTGAAACGCGGTGGAGACGTCGCCCCAGGGGATGGTCATAGCCATGCGCGGGCCGCACGAGAACGGGATCTGTTTCGCTTCGTAGGCCGGTGGAACGCGAATGATCGTTCCATCGCGGCGGATGGCGCCTCCTTCGTCGATGCCCTCGATCATCGTCTTCAACGTGCCGCGGCTGAGCTCCGCGTGCGGTGTGTAAAAGGCCAGCTCCAGCTCCGTGGCGTCCGGAAGCCGCGCGGCCAGCATGGCGGCGAGGCAATCGGTCGGGACGACGTCGAAGCCGACGCCGGGGATGAGGGTGACGCCGCGCTCCACGGCGGCCTCGTTCATCGCCATGATCGCTTCGAAGACGGCGATCTCGCCGGTGATGTCGAGATAGTGCGCGCCGGCATCGAGACAGGCCGTGACCATCGGCGCGCTGGTATGGACGAACGGCCCGGCGCAGTGAAGAACGGCGTCGATACCGTCGAGTTTGGGCCGATCGAGCGGAAAAGCGCGCGATTCCAAGCCGAGCTCGTTCGCCAGCGGCGCAATCTTTTCGGCTCTCCGGCCGGAAAGAACCGGCCGGAGTCCGCGGCGGACGGCTTCGCGGGCGATCAGCTCACCGGAGTAGCCGTTTGCGCCGTAGATGAGAAAGGTCACGGCGCATTATTGCGCTTCGCGCGTTGTCTGCGCCTGGCGGCGCGTTGTCTGCCGGCTTCGCCTTGCGTTGTCGGCGCATCCGCGCGTGGACGTAATGGGCAATAGGGAGCCGATGTGGCACATCGGTCCTCGGCTTGCGGCTCTCCATGCACGGCTGGATGCGGGAGGGCCTCCGACAACGCGCGAAGCGCAGACAACCGACAACACGCCGCAGGCGCAGACAACGCGCGTAGCGCAGTTACCTCGCCCGATCGATATCGAGATGCGCCATCGCGTGGTCCGGGTGGTTCACCGTCTGCTCGAACTTGTCCATCGACACAACTACCCGGACGATCGTCGTATCGCTGTGATCGTGGGCGAAGACGAGCAAGGCCACGCGGTCTCCGCCGAGGGGGCGGGCGTAGATCAGCGTCGTCTCGCCGTTGCGGTTCGAGCGCGTCTGCACGAGAGGCTGCAGCGGCTCGCCGGCGTTGCGGCGGACGATCTCCGCCAGTCCCGGCATATCGTCGAAATGGGCATGCTCGAAAGTCGCCAATTGCACGTCCGAAACACCGCCCGGCCGCGCCACCCAGAGAGCGAAGCGGACCAGGCCGAACATCGGGATCCAGGTACGGTGAACGTTGTATCGAGATTCGACGGCGCGGACGATGTCATCGAAATTCGCCCGTGCCGGCGTCGCGCCGATGGCGAAGACACTCACCAGCGCGACCAGCAGAACCAGACGGCGGCGGCTATTCATGATGCGATTCCTTCCCGTGCTTCTCCTTGTAATCACGGCTGAGGTGCGGGATGCCGAACTGCCCTTCCAGGCCGGCCAGCTTCTCGATGTCCACAGGGCCGACGATGTTTACGACGGTGAACTCCTTTGGTTCTGCCGAGATGATCAGAAGGCCGGTGACGGCGTCGCCGCGGGTGTCGACGTAGATATCGACATCTTCCTTCGTGCGGCTGGAGACCTTGACGATCTTCTTCCACGACGGCCCGAGCTGCGTACGGATGCGCTCGGCCTGCGTCTTGTCGTATTCGCCCTCGTGTTCGAACTCGTAGCTGCGGACGTAGATGCCGGAGAGGCCGTTGATCATCTCCTTCGCCGCGCGCTCGTCGGCGTCGGTGCTGGAGAGGAACTTGCCGGCCAGGCGGAGCATGGCGCCGTCGAGGGTGACGTCGACGGTCTCGCTGGCCTTCGAGGCCATGTCAGGAAGATCGAGGTTGAGCCGGGTGCCCTGTGCCGATGCGGTGAAGGGGATGGCGATGCTGGCGATGAGGGTGAGCATCAGGTTGACGAAAAAGCGGGTCATGGTCAGTGTCCTTTCGCGGGTTGCTGGGTTATCGGTTGTCGGTTGTCGGTTGCAGAGTCGCCAGGTTGCTTGGTTGCTAAACCCAGCAATTCAGCAACCCTGCAACCTTCATCAGTCGTGTGCGACGGCGCGTTGGGCGACGCGCATCTTGGCGCTGGCGATATGCAGCGCGGTCATGAGCTCGCGGCGGGCGCGCTCTCCTTCGGTGCGGCGTTGCTCGATGATCTGATGCGCGGTCAGACCTCCGAGCGCCGCGGTGAGAACTACAGCGGCGGCGATGCGCCGCAAGGTCGATGCGGTGAAACGGTGCCGGTGCGGCGCTTGTGTCTGTCCGAGGCGCGCCAGGACGCGATCGGCGAAGCCGTCCGGGGCAGAGGTCCTGGCCAGCGCTCCATTCAGTTCCGTATCGAGGTTCATGATGTGACTCCCAGCCATTCCCGGAGCGCGGCCAGGCCGCGGCGGAGGTGGCTCTTGACGGTGTTGAGCGGCATGTCGAGCACCGCTCCGATCTCGGAGGGCTCGAGCCCCTCCTGGTATCGCATGGTGATGGCCAGGCGTTGCTGCGCCGGCAGACGCTGCAGCATCTGCGCGATCTTTCTCGCCAGGAATGGGTCGCTCTCATCGGCGTCTCCGGCAAGGTCGCCCGCTTCATCGAGCGTGACGATGCGCCAGCGTCCGCGGCGCGATTCGTCGATGCATCGATTGGCGGTGACGCGGCGCAGCCAGAAGGTGAGATGAGCCGGCGTTTCGATCTCGCCGAGCGTCCTGTAAAGCTGCAGGAAGACCTCCTGCGCGATCTCCTCGGCACGGCCGCGGTCGTGCAGGAAGTTCCAGGCAATGCTGAAGACCATGTCCTGATGCTCGCGAATCAGGGCTCCGAACGACTCGTGATCGCCGGCCGCGGCGCGTTGCAGCGTCGTATCGGGGGTGGCGAACAGGAGTGGTGCGGTCGCGCTCATCTGAGGCTATATACGGAGAAATCGGTCGGACGAATGCAGATGCGGATCTTGGATATCACACGGTTTGATCTGCAAGCTCGCCGCGGATGCCTCAATATCAGCCGTTTTTGTCAAAAATGTCACTTATCAGAGCCTTCACATACGCCCCCCTGACGTATGAATGACAAGAGCTTGATACTTCGTGAATTAATGTTCCAATATCCACCATGGGAACGCATCGGTCGGCGTTTCTCGCCATCCTCTTGCTGATTGCCTCCGTCGCGGAGTCGCACGCGCGCGAGGTGATGACGTACATCTACGATGCTCCGGAATCGTCGCTCGATGTGCGGTATCTGTATCACTGGGAAATCCTCCGGACGGCGCTGGAGCGGACGACGCCGAAGTGGGGGGCCTATCGGATGGTGCCCTCGGGGTTCATGACCGAGCGCCGGCAGGCGTTCGAGTTGAAGAACGCCACCGGGAAGCTGACGGTGATGTACCTCAGCACCACTCCCGACTTCGAGAAGAGCCTGATTCCGATCCGGATTCCCGTCGACAAGAACCTCGGCGGGTACTGTGTGTTCCTCATTCGGGCCGATGACCAGCGGCGATTTGCTTCCGTCCGATCGATCGAGGACCTTCGCCGCTTCTCTTATGGTCTCGGTCTGGGATGGATCGACGTCGACATCCTGAAAACGAACGGGTTCAACGTCGTCACGGGCTCGAGCTACGACGGCCTCTTCGAGATGCTGGTCAACAAGCGCTTCGACATCTTTCTACGTGCGGCCACCGAGGTGCTCGACGAATACGCGCAGCGCAAGAAAGCGTTGCCGGCGCTTCACATCGAAGACAACATCATCTTCTACTACCCCCTCCCCATGTACTTCTGGTTCCCGAAGACGGACGAAGGGCGGCGCCTGGCCGCACGCGCCGAGGATGGGATGCGCATGATGATCGCGGACGGAACGTACGACCGCATCTTTGACAAGTATCAAAGGCACAAGATCGAGCAACTGCATTTGAAAGAGCGCAGGATTTTCAAGATCGACAATCCGTTTCTCGGACCCGAAACGCCGTTCAACGACAAGCGGCTCTGGTTCGATCCGAAAACGTACAAGTAGATGCCAACACGCAGATTGTCACTCGCTACAGTGGTTGCCGCCACGCTGGTCGTGGTGACCACGGCGTTGCTCGGGACGTACTCGATCATCAGTTACCGGTCAGACGCGAAGCGGCAGTCGGAGGCGCTCCGAGGTCTCGCGGTGGTTCAGGCCGATGAGCTCTCCGTGGCGCTCGAGCTCCCTGTCTGGAACATCGATCGTGCCCAGATCAACAGGGTGATTGACGCGATGTCCCGGCCGAAATCGGTCTACGGAATCAGCGTCGTTGCCGCCGGTGAGACCTATGGCCGGGTGCGTGATGCTCATAGGCGAGTTGTCCCCTGGAATGGGAAGTCCGCTCCCGGAGGGATGCTCGTCGAAGAGCGGCCGATCCGGTTTTCTGGCAATGAAATCGGAACCGTCCGCCTGCTGGTGACGCCGAAGTACCTGCAGAACGATCTCCGCGATACGCTCATTCATATCGTCTCAACGATCGTTGCGGTGGATGTCCTGCTCGTCCTTTGCACCTATCTCCTTCTCTGGCGCGCCGTGGTGAGACCGTTGACGGCGATCGAGAAGTATGCCGTCGCCGTCAGCACGGGAGACGCCGGCGCACCGCAGCCGGCATCAGGCTTCCCCGCTGAGCTGGAGAGCCTTCGCTCCTGCATCGAGACCATGGTCCGCCAGCTCGATCATCGCTACGCGGAGTTGGTGGAGCAGGAAGCGTTTACGAACACCGCCATCAACACCATCGGCGGCCTCTTCTTCGTTCAGGACCGCGAGGGGCGGTTCATCCGATGGAACGACACGATGGAGCGGCTGGTCAGTGGGGAGCAACTCCAGCTCGAGCGCTCGGACCGTACCCTCGTTCACCCCGACGACCGCGAGAACGTGGATCGGAAAATCGCCGAGGTGTTCGATGCCGGTCAGGCGGAGGTCGAAACGCGCCTGATCCTCGGCACGGAGGTGAAAAACTACACGTTCAGCGCCCGACGCATGGACGTCGGCGGACTGCCGTTCCTTGTAGCCACTGGCGTCGACATCACCGAAAGACGTCACGCCGAGGCGGAACAACGAAGGCTGCAGGACGCGGTCGAGCGCTCGGCGGCGGAATGGAAAGAGACTTTCGATACGGTTACCACACCGATTCTGATCACTGAGCGGAGCTCTGCCATCGTCCGCGTGAACCACGCGGCGCTCGAATTGAGCGCACTCTCCGAGGAGCAGATCACGGGGAAGCACATCGAAGAGATCAATACCGGCGAGCCGTGGCAGACGGCAGCGCAGCTCATCACCTACATCGCCGGCGAGCGGCAGGGCACGACCGCGGAGACGAAAGACGCCAACGGCAGAACCTGGGACATCATCGTCTCCCGTTTCTCCGCTCCGAATGGCTCCGAGCGATTCATCCTCGTGCTGTGGGAGATCACCGGCTTCGTCGAACTGCAGGAATCGCTGCGGCGGAATGAGACCATGTCGGCCATGGGGACGCTCGTGGCCGGCGTCGCCCACGAGGTACGCAACCCGCTCTTCGGCATTTCGGCGACGCTCGATGCTTTTCAGGAGGAGATGAGCCAGCCGGGATATGCAGAATGCGCCGCCACGCTCCGGCAGGAAGTGGACCGGCTCATCCATTTGATGCAGGAGCTGCTCGAGTACGGAAAACCGCCGGCGCTCACGATCGAGCGCGGCGATATCCGGGATGTCATGGGTCAGGCCGTGGCGAGCCGTCTCCCCGGGGCGCTCGCCGCGCAGGTCGAGATCCGGAATGGGATGACCGAAGCGATGCCGACGCTGCTGATGGACCGGTCGCGTCTGCGGCAGGTATTCGAGAACCTGATCGACAACGCCATTCAGCATTCCGATCCCGGCGGCGTTGTCCGCATCACCGGTGCTCTCGCCGACCACGCCGGCCGGCACTGGGTCGAATGCACCGTCGAAGACGAGGGACCGGGATTCTCGCCGCTGAATTTCGACCGCGTCTTCGAGCCGTTCTTCACCCAGCGTGAAGGCGGGACGGGGCTCGGCCTCTCCATCGTGCAGCGCATCGTTGAAGAGCACTCCGGCAAAGTGTCTGCCTCGAACCAGCCCGAAGGCGGAGGCCGGATCCGGGTACTCTTCCCGCTGGCCAACGACGGCACGCCGTCGACGAAGACCACCCCGACATGACCGAGATGACCCGCAACCGCGTGCTGATCGTCGACGACGAGCCGGCCATCCGGATGGCCGTCCGCCGCTTCCTCACCGCGGCGGGCTTTGAGGTCTCGGATGCGGACAACCGCGTCTCGGCGCTGGCGCAGGCGCGCAAGGAGCGGCCCGACGCCATCATTCTCGATTACAAGCTGCGCGACTGCACCGCCCTCGATCTGCTGCCGCAATTGAAAGCAATCGACGCCTCGGTGGCCGTGATCGTCCTGACCGCGCACGCCAGCGTCGAGCTCGCGGTCAGCGCCATCAAGGAAGGGGCCGAACAGTTCCTGACCAAACCGGTCGAGCTTCCGACACTGCTGGTCATTCTCAATCGCGCGCTCGATACACAGCGCAGTCGCCAGGCCGATCAGGCCGACCGCAAGAAAGAATCGCGTGACGTTCTCGATCCCTTCAACGGTACGAGCACCGCCATTCGCCAGCTCGAGAGCGACGTGAACAAGATCGTTGCCACCGACCGGCCCATCCTGATCCAGGGCGAGACCGGGACGGGGAAAGGGATTCTCGCCAACTGGCTGCACCGCAACGGGCGGCGCCGGCAGGAGCCGTTCGTCGATCTGAATTGTGCCGGCCTGTCGAAGGACTTTCTCGAGTCCGAGCTGTTTGGGCACGAACGTGGCGCATTCACCGGCGCCGTGCAGGCAAAGCAGGGGCTCTTCGATCTGGCCCACCGCGGCACGCTGTTTCTCGATGAGATCGGCGACGTCGACGTGCAGGTCCAGCCGAAGCTGCTGAAAGTCCTCGAGGAAAAACGATTCCGCCGCCTCGGCGATGTGAAAGACCGCTTCGCCGACGTGCGCCTGATCGCGGCCACCCATCACGACATGAACGTCCTGGTTCGCAGCCGGCGCTTCCGCGAAGATCTCTACTTCCGGATCAGCACTATCGTCCTGCGCCTGCCGGCGCTCCGCGAGCGCCCCGAAGACATCGCCGCGCTGGCCGGCGACATCCTCGCTCGCGTGGCCCATGAGCTGGGACGCTCGGGAGTAACGCTCGCCGACAGCGCCGTCCGTGCCATGCAGGAGTATCCGTGGCCGGGTAACATCCGCGAGCTGAAGAACGTACTGGAGCGGTCGCTGTTGTTGAGCGACCAGAGCGAGATCCGCCGCACCGATCTCCGTTTCGAGTCCCCATCCGGCGACGGCTCTTCAGACGACACCAGACTGACGCTGACCGAGGTGGAGGCCCGCCACATCGCACGCGTGCTCAAGGAAGAAGAAGGGGTCGTCGACCGCGCCGCCAAACGCCTCGGAATCACCCGCAACACGCTGTACTACAAGGTGCGCAAGCACCGGATCACGCTGCGCAAGGATCCGAAGGGCGAGCTCGAGTAGTCCGCGAATGCCTTTAGTATGGCACTGCACAAAGATTCGAAACGCGTGTTTGAAAATTCGAAATATGATCCGGTTCCAATTACCGTTGCTTCCACCTAACCCGTTTACATCAAGCAGCTTGTCGCCATTCTGAGGCAGGCATGACGCATGGTCCCGCCGTTGCGATAGACGGCGGTCATGACACACGGAACAATCCAAAGATCCCGGATGCTGCTCGTCGAAGACGAGCGGGTGGTTCTCTCCGCCCTCAAGAAGTTCTTCACCCGCGAAGGGTTTCATGTCGATTGCGCCCGCGAGCTGGAAGAAGCGGAAGCGCTGATCGCCACCTCACACTACGCCATCGTCATCGCTGATCTTCGCCTCTCATGGAGCTATGCCGTCGAGGGTCTGGAGATCCTCCGCTTCGTGCGGCACCACTCACGCGGCACGCGCGTGATCGTCCTGACCGCGCACACCACGCCGGAGATGCAGCGCAGCGCCCGCGCTCTCGGCGCCGAGGCTTTTCTGCAAAAGCCGACGCCGCTGCCGGACATCGCCAAGGCGGTTTACCGCTTGATGGGTGACGCGTGATGAAGCGTCGCACGCTGCTTCACGACATCCTCGGGCCGGGCGGCCTGTCGATCCTCTTCCAGCCGATCTACGAGATCGCTGGGAACGAGACGATTCTCTTCGCCCTCGAGGCGCTCGCCCGCGGACCGAAAGACTCGAATGTCGAACCGGCCAACGTCCTCTTCGAGTACGTGCGCCGCAAAGGGAAAGAGGTCGAGGTCGACCGGGCCTGCATCGCCCGCGCGATCGCGTCCGGATCAACGGTTCCGGGATCGCCGGCCATCTCGGTGAACGTCCACGCCTCGACGCTCGAGCGCGATCCGCAGTTCACCGATTTCCTCGTCGAAACCTGCACCACGCACGACATGCCGGTCTCGCGGGTGATCCTCGAGATCGTCGAGCAGCAGAAGTTCTGGGACGAACGGGCTTTCTTCGATGCGCTCTACGCGCTGCGGGCCATTGGCGTGCGCATCGCCCTCGACGACATCGGCATCGGCTACTCCAGCCACCGCATGCTGGTCGAGGTCCGGCCTGAGCTCTTCAAGATCGACCGCTACTTCATCGCCGACTGCAGCGGGAAAGCCTCTTCCCGGGCAGCCATCGAGTCGATCGTCCTGCTGGCCTCACGCCTCGGCGGGCGCGTGATCGCCGAAGGCATCGAGACCATCGCCGATTTCGAGACCGTCACGTCACTGGGCATCGATCTCGTGCAGGGCTACTACTTCGCCCGACCCTCCGCGCCGCTTTCCATCGGCGCTCCACCCGTCCACCCCGAACCTCACACAGCAGTTAGACAGGAGCCAGGCGTATGAGCCGAAAAAAGATTCTTCTTGTCGATGACTCGTCCACGATCCTCATGATGGAAAAGTTCATTCTCAGAAACGGTCCCTACGATCTCGTCACGGCAACGAATGGCGAGGAAGGCGTACGGAAGGCAGCGGAGCACCTTCCCGATCTGATCCTTCTCGACGTAATCATGCCGAAGATGGGCGGCTTCGAAGCCTGCCGCCTGATCCGTAACACCGAAGAGACCAAATCGATCCCCATCATCATGGTCACCACCCGCGGTGAAGCGGCCAACGTGGAAGCGGGTTGGGCGAACGGCTGCACCGACTACGTCACCAAGCCGATCAACTCCATCGAGCTGCTGGCCAAAGTCCGCAACTTCCTCGACGACGGAGCGTGCCAGTGAGCACCGACGAGAAGAACCGCTCGTACATCACCGTCGTACGCGAAGAGCTGCAGCAGTACACGCAGGGCCTGCTTCGCGAGAACGAAAAGCTCCGGGCCATGGCCACCACGCTCGAGAGCGACAAACGCCGGCTGGAGCTGGAGATCATCGAAGCGCGCGTGGTGCTCCAGCAGAAGGAAGAGCTGCGCCGGGCCGCGGAGACCTTCGAGGCCGCGCGTATGGAAGCGCTCATGCAACTGGAGAAGGCACGTCACGACTGTGGCGTGGCCACCATGGAGCTGGAGCGGCTTCGGGCGCGCTTCGACGACGTCGAACAGGAAAACGAGAAGTACGCCGCGCAGTATCACCAGATCGAGCTCCACAGCAGCAATCTCTCCAATCTCTACGTGGCCTCCTACCAACTCCACGCCAGCGTGGAGCGGGATACGGTACTGAGCACCATCCAGGAGATCGTGGTCAACCTCATCGGCTCCGAGGAAGTGGCGATCTTTGAATTTCACGAGAAGACGGGTGAGTTCCGGCTGGCTTCATCATTCGGCGTCGAGCAATCGCGTCTGAAAAACTTCAAAGCCGGCAGCGGTCCGATCGGCAGCCGGCTGCTCGGCGGCGAAGTCTTCGTCAACGATCACGTCGCCGGCGGCGAAGACAAACTCACCGCCTGCGTGCCGCTCCGGATCGGCGACCGCGTCACGGGCGCCATCCTCGTGTTCCGCCTCCTCGAACACAAACAGGCCCTACAGCCGGTCGATCACGAGCTGTTCGAGCTGCTGGGCATCCACGCCTCCACTGCCCTCTACTGCGCCAACCTCCACGAAGCGACGGCGCTCGCGGTGCACTGATGACAGCGCTCAATCCAATCGAGAAGGTACCGGCGATGGACGCATCCGAGAAACTGCGCACCGTCTATCTCTATCCGGGCCAGCTCTTCACCGCCAGCCAGCCGGTCATGGTCTCCACCATTCTCGGCTCGTGCGTGGCTGTCTGCCTCTGGGATGCGGATGCCTCGCTGGCCGGCATCAATCACTACCTGCTGCCGAGCGATCCGGTGCGCGGCCATACCGACCTTCGCTACGGCAACATCGCCATCGAGCGGCTGATCGACGAAATGGTTTCGGCCGGTGCCAAGAAGGCGCTGATCGTGGCGAAGCTCGTCGGCGGGGCATCGATCCTCGGCATCGGCGGCTCGACGCGCCTGTCGATCGGCGATCAGAACGTGGCTGTGGCCCGCCTGACCCTGGAAAAGCACGCCATTCCCATCAACGCCGAACAAACCGGCGGCCAGCGCGGCCGGAAGCTTCTCTTCCACACCGGCAACGGCTGCGCCTACAGCAAGGAGATCTGACGATGAGCACCTTAAGCCTAGACGACAACGATCGCCAGCAGCTCATCGACGCATTCGTCGCCGAAACCGACGACGTCCTCGACGAGGTCGAGCAACAGCTTCTTCGTCTCGAACAGACTCCCGACGACGAGGAGCTGCTGCAGGGGATTTTTCGCGGCATTCATACTCTGAAAGGGAATGCCGGCTGCCTGCAGTTTGACGACCTCACCCAATTCGCGCACGTCATGGAGGAGCTGCTGGACGGGATGCGCGAAGGGCGTATCGACACCAATGCCGCGGGCGTGAGCCAGCTTCTCGAAGCGATCGACGCACTTCGCGACATCGCCATCCGTTCGGTCAACGGCAACGGAGCGCTGACGCAGCCGCAGGAGGACTTGCTGCTTCTCCTCGCCGCCTGGGCCGGGAGCGCAGTTACCAGCAATCAGCAGGGCGCCGGCAGAGACGCGGACATGCAGCAGCGGCCGTCCGCTGCCCGGGCGGCGCGCACGCTCCGTGTCGGCATCGACAAGCTCGACCGCATGCTCGACCTTGCCGGCGAGATCGCCACAGTGCGCGGGAACGTCCGCCAGCTCGTTGAAGAAACCAGCCGCGACGAGAAAACCCTCGACGCCGTCCGCGAGCTCGACCGTCTCAGCTTCGACCTGCAGGAGGCAATCATGAATGTGCGCCTCGTGCCGGTCGGTCCATCCCTTCGCCACTTTCACCGCGTCGTGCGCGATCTCGCCGCGTCACAGGGGAAGCGGGCCATGCTCGTGCTGGAAGGGGAGGACGTCGAAGTCGATACCACGGTAATCGAGCACTTGAAAGATCCGATCACACACATGATCCGCAATGCCATCGACCACGGCCTCGAAGAGCCGCGGACGCGCATCGCCCGCGGCAAGAACGTCGCCGGCACCATCCGTATCACCGCCCTGCATCAGTCGGGCGGCATCACCTTCCGCCTCTCCGACGACGGGGCCGGCCTCAACGAGACCCGCATCGCCGAACGCGCCCGCGCCCTCGGATTCGATCCGGAGCGGCTTACGCGCCAGGAGCTCTGGAACATGACCCTTCGTCCCGGTTTCTCCACCGCGGCCGAAGTCACCGACCTCTCCGGCCGCGGCGTCGGCATGGACGTCGTGCGGCGCAACGTCGAATCGCTGCGCGGCACGCTGACCATCGACTCGCAGCCGGGCGCCGGGACCACCATCGACATCCGTCTGCCGTTGACCGTAGCAGTCATCGACGGCTTCGCGGTCGGCGTCGGCGATGAAACCTATGTCATCCCCATCGATACGATCGTCGAATGTACGGAGATGCCGGAGAGCGGGAGTCGTCCGTCTACCGGTGTGATCGACCTGCGCGGTACGCCCCTCCCCTTCCTCCGCATCCAGAGCATCTTCGGCCTCGAGGCCGGCGCCGAAGAGCGCGAGAACGTCGTGGTTGTCGAGCATCAGCACGGCCGCGCCGGAATCGTCGTCGACAAACTCTTCGGCAGCAGCCAAGTGGTCATGAAACCGATGGGCCGCTTCCTGCGCCAGGTTCCCGGCGTGGCCGGCTCTTCCATCCTCGGAAACGGCCGCGTGGCCCTGATCCTCGACGTTCAGGAAATCATCCGCCACGCCGCTGATGCTCACGTCGGGAGTCAATCGTGAGCTTCTCCTTGAAGACATTTCTCAATCGCTTTCTCGCGCTGGTCATGCGGCGCCCAACCCGTAAACGAAAACGGATCACAGTGAATTACCTGCAGTGATCTTTCCAGTCCAAACACGACAAGAGGAGACGTACATGGCCAGTTATTCGAAACTCGTAATCCGCGTATTTGCAGTATCGTTGCTCCTGATCGGATGCATCGACACCGCCTCTGCGGCATTGTCAGCCGACAAATGGCGTGGCGACGTCAATCAGAGCGCGTCTGCTCTTCGCGCCGGCAACTATGCCAATTCACTGAAGATCGCCGACCACGTCATTGCCGACATGGTGGATCAACTCAGTGCCGGCGGCGCCGATGATGAAATGCTCGCCACCGTGCTGACGCACAAGGCTCTGGCAAGCGCAGGGCTTGGAAAGGTCGACGACGCCCTCTGGTATTGGTATATCGCCCAGGAAATCTACCCGGCCGCGGCAAAGAGCGATCTTTCCTCTTTCGGGGCTCCCGGTGAGTTTCTCAAGCGGCACCCGTTCTCCATTACGGAGCCAACGACTCGGGGAAAGGTCATTCCCGCGCGCGTCGTCAAACAGGTCTTGCCGAAGTTTCCGGCCGGCGCGTCACGGTTTGGAATCGCCGGCGATCTCGTCGTGCAGATCATCATCGACAAGAATGGCCAGCCAACGCTGCCGCACATTGTCCGGCCGCTTCCAGCGCCGACGTTGTCGTTCGTCGCACTGGAGGCCTTGAGACATTGGCAATTTTCTCCCGCCGAGAGCAACGGCGCACCAATCTCCATGGCCTTCGCCCTTACTGTCCATTACAAACTTTAACCAACAACCGCTCATTGCGAGCACGAGTAGGAGAAATCATGTTCAACAATTGGAAAATCGGGAAACGACTGGCGGTTGCATTCGGAATCAGCATCCTCCTGATGGCGGTGGTCGCCATGGCGGGCTTCTGGGGACTTTCGCAGACAGTACAAACGACGTACGCGATCCTTCATCACGACGCCAAGCTGATGGAGCAGGCGTCACAGGCACAGGCCAACGGTCTCGAGCTCAGGCGCTATGAGAAGGACACCTTCCTCAACATCGGTGATGATCAGAAGGAGTCGGACTATTCGGACAAATGGAACAAGGAGCATGCCGACCTGACCGAGAACCTCAACGCGCTCGACCAGACCGTCACCCTTCCGGAGGACAAGGAGATGCTGCGCGTTCTTCGCGCCGACCTCTCCACCTACACCATCGGCTTCCAGTCTGTGAAACAGCAGATTTCCGATAAGACCGTCAAGTCTGCCGCGTCCGCGAACGCGGCGATGGTGCCGTTCAAGGACGACATCCGCCGGATGGATACCGCTCTCGAGGAGTACGCCAAGAAGAACGTCGAGCGCATGAACTCCAAAGAGAAGGTTGTTCTCGATTCCGAGACCCGGACCCGCGGGACGATGTGGATCGTCGTGATCGCCGGAATCATCTTCGTTTCGGTGATGACCGTTGCGGTGACCAGGAGCATCGCGCAGCCGATCCTCAAGGTGGTCGACATCGCCGAGAAGCTCGCCGAGGGGCAGTCGGACTTCGAGATTGAAGCACGCGGCAAGGACGAGACCGGACTGCTCATGACGGCCATGAAGAAGATGATCGACTCAAACAACGAGATGGTCGCTGCCGCGACTGGAATCGCCTCGGGTGACCTGCGCGTCCGCGTCACGCCGCGCTCGCAGCGCGACGCCCTCGGCTCAGCTCTCGCGAACATGATCGAGCGCCTGACCGAGATCATCGGCGAAGTCCGCGGCGGCGCCGCCTCGCTCACCGTTGCGTCATCGCAGATCTCCGCAAGCGCGCAGTCTCTCTCGCAGGGCACCAGCGAGCAGGCCTCATCGGTCGAAGAGACGACGTCGAGCCTGCAGGAGATGAGCGCCTCCATCACCCAGAACGCCGAGAACAGCGGCCAGATGGAGACGATGGCCGTCAAGAGCACCAATGACGTCGAGGAAAGCGCCCAGGCCGTGAAGCAGTCGGTCGATGCGATGACAAAGATCGCCCAGAAGATCTTCATCATCGAGGAGATCGCCTACCAGACCAATCTTCTCGCTCTGAACGCCGCCATCGAAGCAGCGCGCGCCGGCGAGCATGGCCGTGGCTTCGCTGTCGTCGCCACCGAGGTGCGCAAACTCGCCGAGCGCAGCCAGACCGCCGCGAAAGACATCGGAGAGCTGGCCTCCTCCAGCGTCGACGTCGCGCAGCGCTCGGGACGCCTCCTGACCGACCTAGTGCCCACCATCCGCAAGACCGCCGATCTCGTCCGTGAGGTCACTGCCGCATCGATCGAGCAGTCCGGCGGCGTGGCGCAGATCAATCGCGCCATGACCCTCGTCGATCAGGTCACGCAGCGTAACGCCTCGGCGTCCGAAGAGCTGGCGTCGACCGCGGAGGAGATGTCCTCGCAGGCCGAGGCCCTCCAGCAGACAATCGCTTACTTCAAGACCACCGGCGGGCATGACGTCGGGGCTCCGCGGCGCGAGACGCCGGCCTCGGTTACGCCGTTCCGTGGCACGCGTCTCCTTCCGGCTGACGCCGCACGTAGCGCCGCTCCTGCGGCCTTCGTCGACTACATGCATTTCTAGGAGGCGGCCATGCAAGCAAATGATCAGTATCTGACCTTTTTTCTGGCTGGCGAGGAGTACGCCATCACCATCCTCCAGGTCACCGACATCATCGAGTGCGGCGTTGTCACCCGCGTTCCGGGAACGCCGCCGTGGATTCGCGGCGTGCATAACCTGCGCGGAACGGTGGTGCCGGTGATCGATCTGGCCATCAAGTTCGGCCTGCCGGCCACCGGGATCACCCGACGCACCTGCGTGGTCATCGTCGAGCTTCGCGTCGACGATGAAGCGGTGATCATGGGGGTGATGGCCGACTCGGTGCATCAGGTTGTCGACTTCACCGCCGCGCAGATTCAGCCCGCGCCGTCGTTCGGACCGCGCGTCCGGGCCAGCTTTCTCCTAGGCATGGCCAGCACCAGTGACGCCCGCTTCGTCCTGCTGCTCGACATCGACCGCATTTTCTCTTCCGACGAAATCCTGGCCGCCAGCGCAACCGCTGTCGCCGACGTTGCCGTCGAGGCAAGCATCCAATAGCCATGCACGCCGCCGACGCCATCCGCCCGTTGTCCGACCGCGAGTTTCGGATGTTGCAGCAGCTCATCTACCGCGAGGCGGGGATTCATCTCTCCGATGCGAAGAAGGCGCTCGTCAGCGGACGACTGACGCGCCGCCTGCGCGCCCTCGGCTGCCGCGATTTCACCGCCTACTACCAGCGCGTCGAGTCGAATCAGAACGAGCGGACGTCGATGCTCGATTGCATCTCCACGAACGAGACCCGTTTCTTTCGCGAGCCGAAACAGTTCGAGTTTCTCGAAGGAACGGTGCTGCCGCACTGGCGTGCCCTCGGCGAGGCCGGCCAGATTCCGAAACGGATTCGCGCCTGGAGCGCGGCCTGCTCCACCGGCGAGGAGCCCTACACGCTGGCGATGGTCCTGGCCGCGCATTTTCCAGCCGCCGAAGGATGGTCCGTCGAGATCCTGGCCTCGGATCTTTCGACACGCGTCCTCGACGCCGCACGCGAAGGTGTCTGGCCGATCGAACGAAGTAATGACATCCCCGAGCGGCTGCGCAAGGCCTATATGCTCCGCGGCGTACGCGCCGAGGAGGGGCGCATGCGCGCCCATCCCTCGCTGAAATCGCTGATCGATTTTCGCCGCATCAACCTTAACGATCGCGACTACGGCATCCGCGGCACCTTCGAGCTGATCTTCTGCCGCAACGTCCTCATCTACTTCAACCGCGAATCGAAAGAGGCCGTGATCCAGCGGCTCCTGCGGTACCTCTCGGGGTCAGGCCTTTTTTTCCTCGGACACGCCGAAAGCCTGACCCCCAGTTTCTACGGCATGGAGCACGCCGGCCCGACCATCTACCGCCGCATTGCACCGGCGGGCCAATAGGTCATGGAAAGACATAGGATCATGCGGTACCCCTTGGGGCCAGGCCTTCGTTCTTTTCGAAATTCCGAAGGCCTGACCCCAAGCTCCGTCGGGATGGCGCACGGCCACCCGGGGTCAGACCTTTTTTTTCTTTTTCTCCTCGGACGGACCGAAGGTCTGACCCTAAGCCTTTGCAGCGCTTCGCCGGTCTTTAGATAACCATGGAAAAACGACCGCTACGGCTTCTTGTCGTCGACGACTCCGCGGTCATGCGTCAGGCCATGATCACCATCTGCCGCCGCGCGCCCGATATCGAAGTGAGTGTTGCGGCCGACCCGTTGATCGCACAATCGAAGATGCGCGCCTCGCGGCCGGATGTGATTCTGCTCGACATCGAGATGCCGCGCATGGACGGTCTGACGTTTCTCCGCAAGATCATGTCTGAGGACCCGTTGCCGGTCGTCATCTGCTCGGCCCTTGCCGGGCGCGGCACCGAGACAGCCCTCAAAGCGCTGGAGGAGGGGGCCGTCGAGATTGTGGCCAAGCCGCGCATCGCCCTGCACGATTTCCTCACAGATTCGACCGAGATGTTCATCGACGTGATCCGCGCTGCCGCGAGCGCCCGAACGCGCCGACGCCGCGTGCCGATGACGATCGAGAAGCGCCATTCGCCGGATGTGATCCTCCCGGCAGCGCGCGCAACGTTGACGCGCACGACGCGCAAGCTCGTCGCCATCGGTGCCTCGACAGGCGGCACCGAGGCGCTGCGCGAGATTCTGGAAGGCATGCCGGCTGACGCGCCGGGCATGGTGATCGTGCAGCACATGCCCGAGGTCTTCACCGCCGCGTTCGCGCAGCGCCTGAACCAGACCTGCCGCATGGCGGTCAAAGAAGCCGCCGAAGGTGACCGCATCCTCGACGGCCGCGCATTGATCGCCCCCGGTAACCGCCACATGCTGGTCCGCCGCGACGGTGCCGAATACCGCATCCTCCTCAACGACGGCCCGCTCGTTGCCCGCCACAAACCCAGCGTCGACGTCCTCTTCCGCTCCGTCGCCCAGTCTGCCGGCGCCAACGCCATCGGCGTCATCCTGACCGGCATGGGCAACGACGGCGCCACAGGCCTGCTCGAAATGCGCATTGCCGGCGCGGTCACATTTGCGCAGGACGAAGCCTCCTCCGCCGTCTTCGGAATGCCACGCGAGGCGATTGGCCGAGGGGCGGTGCAGTCGATCCACTCGCTATCCACCATGGGATCGGCGATTCTTGCGGCGAATGAGCAAATGATGGGGAGGTAGTGTTAGGAGAAGAGCCCAAGTGCCATCCCATCCCGATTGATCCGGATGGATTTCAGCCCAGGCGCCAAGCCTTCGACTTTCGAGTAGCGTGTGACGCCGCTCCACCTCCACTTCGACAGGCCGTCGATTCTCGTTGTTCGTTGGAAAACGTTCTACACCCGGTAGCGCCATTTTCCATTCCGATGAGTTTTCGAGCCGTTTTTCTCTACTTGATGCGGATTCCTCGGTGATTGCGGTAACCCGAGGGATCCTCGGTCGCGCTATGGCACGACCGTTACGAATCGAATTCGAAGAAGCTCTCTACCACCTGACATCGCGCGGCAACGAGCGAAGGAACATCTTCCGCACCAATCGGGATCGCAAGGCCTTCCTCACCTTCCTCGGCGCTGCTGCACGGCGATTTGGATGGTCCGTCACCGCATGGGTCCTGATGACGAATCATTACCATCTCGTCGTTCAGACGCACAAACCGAACCTCTCTCGCGGGATGCACTGGCTCAACAGCGTCTACGCCGGCTGGTTCAACCGGGTCCACAAACGACGCGGCCATCTGTTTGAGGGACGATTCAAAGCCTTCCTCATCGATCGCGAGGCGTACTTCACCGAGGTTCTGCGGTACGTCGTTCTCAACCCGGTGCGCGCGAAGATGGTCGAGAGGCCCGAGGATTACCGGTGGTCGAGTTACCGTGCGACGGCGGGACTGGAGAGCGCGCCCGAGTGGCTCGACCTCGATTCGGTTCTTCCACTGTTCGGTGGCGAAAAGCAGCCGGCGCAGGCAGAGTATCGAGAGTTCGTTCTGGCGAAAATCGGCTGTGAGGATCGGCTGTGGGACAAGCTGGAGAATCAGCTCTATCTCGGAACCGAGGAATGGATCAAGGCGGCACGGAAGCTCGTCGAATCGACGCCGCGATCGACCGATCATCCCCGGGCGCAGCGAGCGGTGGGACGGCCGAAGATGCACACGATCATCGACGCCGTCGCGAAAGCCGCGGCAGAGACCGCAGACTCGATCAGAGCGACGCGTGGCGGGATCCTGCGCCGCCTGACGGCCTGGCTCGGATGGCACGAGGGTCTGATCACACTCCGTTCGATCGCAGCCTCCCTCCGGCTTCGAAGCGAAGGCCACATTTCGAATCTCATCAAACGATGCGACCGCGAGCTTGGCAAGAACAAAATCTTGCTGGCCTGGCTCGACGGGTCACTGGCAGAGTTGCGAGCCTGATCTTCATCCGTAGCGATGTTGAAGGTCCCACCGGCGCGTAGAAAAGACACGTCAACCGGCGGAACTGTAATTCGAGATTGGGTCGCTACAAGCATTTCCAGTTCACGAGCGAGCGTTCGTCCGTGTCGTTGTTGTACTGGATACGGACGATCGTCCTTCGTCGCGTTGTCGACCCTCGCTGACTGGAATGGAGCACATCAATACGAAAGAACCAAGGTCTACCCCCCGGCATGAGCCCCCAAACGAAGGTACGACACCGGCCTGGCCACACATCAATGCGAAAAACGAAGGTCCGGCCCTTCGGCATGCGACGTCATTTGAAAAATCGAAGGCTTGACCCCCTCGCCAGACCCTAGACTCACGGCGCAGCGTCCCGACTCCGTTTCATCGAACGATCGAAGGCAGGTGATTGAAAACGCGCCACTTAACGTTCGTCGCAACTTCGACTGGAACGCCCGTATCAGAACTGGCTGTAATTCACTCTAACGAATGCGCTTACCGGATTCGAGCGTCCACAGAACCGAAAAACGAAGGCCTGGCCCCGCGCGACTCCTCCATCGAGTCTAGCAAGAGCCTCGTTGAACATGGAGTCTGGCGGCAATTGCCGCAACGGCCGCGGCAAATCGCGTTTCCCGATCGCCGCTGATGGCGACGAATTCCGCGCCGTAGGTTTCCAGCGTCGTGGCAAACACGCGATGCAAGGTCTCGCGCGGAGCCGCGGAGTCGCGGACGTCGTCAATCGTCCATGGCACGTCGACTTCGGTCAGGAGATAGAGATCGGCTTTGCGCGCCCGGGCCTCGGTTTCGATCCATTCCGGGCAGGTGCCGTAATAGTGCCTGGCGTAGACGACGGTGCTGATGAGGTCCGTGTCGAGAATGAGGAGGTTATTGGTTGTCGGTTGTCGTGCGGCATCCTCGAGGGCCATCTGACCGCGGGCGATCGGTTCGACATCGTCGGCGGTCAACATCCGGCCAACCCGGCGCGCGTACTCGCGCGCGAACTCCGCGATCCACGCGACGCCGAAGTGGTCCGCGAGCTGTTCGGCCAGCGTGGTCTTGCCGGTGCACTCCGGACCTATGAGACAGACGCGAGGTGCATCGATCGCTTCCATTCAATGAGACCCTTGATGCAGAGGATGCAGAAGGCCGCGTAGAGAACAGCAGTCAGCCAGTTGCCCGACTGCAGATAGATCGGGACGTAGGCGAGGTCGACTACGAGCCAGAACCACCAGTTTTCGATCAGTTTCTCGTTCATCAGCCACTGTCCAACGAGGCTGAGTGCAGTCGTGCCGGCATCCAGGATGGGCTGCTGCGCATTGTGAGTCCAGCGAAGAAGGGCCAGCAACGCCACCCAGAGCACGACCGATGCAATGGTGCAGCCGACCCACTGGCGCCGAGTTGTGCGGCGCACGTGCAACTCCGTCTTGTTCACGCCACCGTGCAGCCACTCGTACCATCCCATGATCGAGAGAACGAAGTAGACGACCTGAAGACCGGCATTGGCGTACAGCCCAGCCTTGTAATTAACGATGGCGTACAGAATCACGCCAACGATGCCGGTCGGCCATGTCCAGATGTTTTCCTTCGTCGCCAACCAGACGTTGACGAGGATGAAGAGAGCCGCAGCGATTTCGAGTGTGCTCGGTATCGTCACTTTTTGAAGGCGATCATAACCGTAGCGTTCCGCGTCGCCTGCGGGTAATAGTACGAGACCCCGTCGATCGTCTTGCTCGGCGTCAGAAAGAGATAGCTGTAGCCGCTGGGAAAGACGCGCTTGTTATTCAGGAGGTTGTTGATCTGAACCCGAACGGTGACGTCGCGCGAGAGGGGAAACGCGGTATTCGCTTCGAGAGTCGTAAACGCCGGTGCGATGAACGCGCCGTTGTTCGTGTTGTCGAGATACGAGCGTCCCACGTGCCGGCCGGTGAGACCGAATGTCATCGAGGACGAAGTTGCATATTCGATCGACTGATTGACAATCATCGACGGTGTGAGGATGGGATTGACGTCGTGAAACGTGATCGGCTGACTGCCGACGATGTTCCCTGCGGCATCGTAGACGTCGTAGAACTGCGTCCAGGTGTGGATACGGTTGTGGCTCAGGGTGGCGTTGCCGCGTAGTTTCAGCCGCGGCATGGCCTGCCACGTGTACTCGAGCTCGAGCCCTCGGCGGTAACTGCGGTCGACGTTCCGGCGCAGCAACAGCCCGATCGGAGAGAGCTCGCCGGTGGAGGCGATCTCGTTGTGGAAGTTCATCGCGTAGACGTTCGCGCCGAATGTCGCCGTCCGTCCGCGACCGTTCCAGCCAGCTTCGAGATCGACGAGCCGCTCGGGATGGACGGCGTGCAGATCGTGCGCGAAGGTGGCGTTGTCTTCGCCCTGAAACAGATCGTTGCGCGTCGGCTCGCGTGTCGACATTCCCGCCGAAGCGTAGACGCTGCTGGCAGCCGAAAGGTCGTAGCGGGCGCCAAGCTTAGGATTGAAGAACGTCCAGCGGATCGGGGCGATTGCGACGTCGCCGTGGTAGCGGAAGTTGGTCGTCCGAAGCTGCAGGTCCGAGTAGAGATGCCAGCGCGCCTCGTCGTAGCTCAGTTTGGCGAAGGCGTTCGCTTCCCCCTTCGTGCCGTAGTTGTAGTACTGGCGGGTGCCGGCGGCATCGTCGAGCGTGTGCTCGCGCCGGAACTCGTTCACGTGCAGGCCGTAGTTGGCCGTCCACGGTCCGCGCGTCGTGCTCAACGTGACCATGCTGCCGATCAGCAGTCCGTCCAGTCCGTACTGATCGCCGGAGAGCCGATACCAGCCGTAGCCGCGCTGGTAGAAAACCGAAGCGGTCATGTTCGTCCGCCCAGAAAGCGCGCGCAGGTACTGCAGTTGGGCCAGGTCGTAGCCAAAGCTGTCGCGGTCTTGCGGCCCGAAGGGGTTGGCGCGCAGGTCGTGCGCCAGCGTGGCGGTGTCTTCGGCAAGGAACGACTGCTGCGTCCACTCGTGGGCCGTAAACCCGGTCAGCCGCAGTTGTGAGTCTTCGTTCTGCTTCGCGGCGCTGACGAAGAGGTTGCGCGCGCGATAGCCGGACGATTCGCGGAATCCGTTCGATTGATCGCCGGAAAGGCGCGTGTAGAAGGAGTATCCGCCCGGCAAGGCACCAGACTGGTAGCCGACGGTGGCGTTTTTGCTGCCGAACGACCCGAAGCCAAGCTCCGCGCTGGTCGACTCCGTAGGCGACAATGCGATCGATTCGAGGTTGATCGATCCTCCGAACGACGGCGAGCCGACTGTGGAGGTCCCTACGCCGCGCTGCACCTGGATCGATTGCAGCGACCGCGCGAGGTCCGGGAAGTCGGCGAAGTACGTCCCCATGTCCTCGGAATCCGCGAGCGGAACACCGTCCAGTGTGAAGTTCAACCGCGTCGGGCTGATCCCCCGCAAGGTGATGTACGAGTATCCCGACCCTCCCACCCCCGCCTCGGCGTACGTATCGATCGACGGTGTGTCGCGCAGCAGGAGCGGGATGTCCTGCCCGTAGTAGTCGCGCTCGATCGCCGGCCGGTCGACGTCGCTCTTCGTCACCGGCGTCTTCTCCTCGGCGCGAATCCCGCTGACGACGATGTTCTCCGCGAGCCCGGGCCGCAACGTGATGACGACATCGCTGTCCGCGGCCCCCTGTTGCGCGACCGGCTGGAACCCGTTTCGCGTCACCACGACGGTGTAGCTGCCGGATGGAACGTCGATGGCGAAACGGCCCTCGGCGTCGGTGGTCGTGCGTTGGCCGCCCGCTTCGACTGTCGCTTGCGAAACCGGCTGGCCATCAACTGCACGCACGACACCGCGAAGCGTTGCAGCCGAAACAAGAACAGGAAAAAAGAGAAGAAAGGAGATAACACGGACAGCTCTCATCGATTGCCCCATCCGCCTTTGCCTACGCCGGTCCTAACCGGTTCAGGTTCCAGGGTGTGATCTCAGGCCGTTATTCGCGGCCACCCCTAGGCGATGGGAGATGGTACTACGGGTGGGGTTGCCGGGGTATTCGGTTGTCGGTTGTCGGGTTGCTCGGTTCGTTGCTTCACTAGGCTGAGATCGCGCTGTCGAACGCCCCAATGCAACCCCGGCGGCGAAGCCGCCGTCTGGAGATTAGACATTGGAATCGTCCGCGGAGCCCCATGTGACAACCTAGCCGCTGGCTACAGCCGGGTTAAGTTCCACCGAAGTTGCCTGCCGCGGAGACGGCCGAGACAACACCGTCCCGCACGGTTTTCACCATTATTGGTGAGATTTTCGACGTCATCGTTGACGTCAACGACCTCAACGGAGCATTCGTTCTCGTCTCGCGAGCATTCATTCTCGTCTCGCAAGCATTCATTCTCGTCTCGCAAGCATTCATTTCTCATCTCGGGAGCATTCATTCTCGTCTCGGGAGCATTCATTTCTCGTCTCGCGAGCATTTGTTCTCGTCTCGCGAGCGTTCATTCCTCGTCTCGCGGGGGTCCGTTCTCGCCTCGCGAGCGTTCGGGCGACGACATCGGGAACGTCGAACCCGGATCGGCTAAGTACAGCGCCCCGGGTGAGAGCGTCCAGTCGGGGCTACGGTTCTTACACCGCTTCGCCGGCTTGCAGACCTGGTACGCATGTGCGAGTTGCGTTAGCGATGACTCAAAGCTCCGTCGTTTCGCCGCGCTCGGCCTCAGCGAGAGCTTCATCCGCAACCCTGTCGAGACGCCCCTCGGACACGTCGCGTTCGAGCTCCCGATCCCACACCTGCCAATCCCGCTCAATGACCTCGCGTTCGATCGATTCAACCCTGGTCATTGCAGTTCGCGCCCCTACTTCAACACCAGCGCCACCTTCGTCCCATTCGTCGCCACTCCGTCCTGCATCGCGTGCGGATCAGAGGGGTTCTTCGTCATCGGATCGCCATCCGAGTCTAATCGCGCTTCGATACGGACCGAGGCGGGAAGCGGTTGGCCCATCATCGAATCGGCGGCGCTGAGGTCGATTTCGAGAGGGAAGGTGGGGTTGGCGATTCGTTTGACGGCGGCGGGCGGGCCGGCGGTCTGGCCGGCAGCTCGGGCGATGATGAAGAGTACGGCGTTCGGCGACTGGTTGGAGCCGGACAGAGTCAACGTCACGTGCACTGATGGACCGCTGACCGGTGCGGTGGCGGGGGATGCCCCGGACGCGGCGGGTTCAGAGCCCGGGTTGGGGAGTGACGGATGATTCGGGGGGACTACCGCCGGCGGAGGATTCTTCGCCTGTTCCTTCATCTTGGCCAGCACTGCTTCGAGGCGAGCCTGCTGGTCAGGATGGCGGCGGGAGGCATCGGCAATCAATCCCTCGGCTTCGGTGATCTTGCCGCGCTGCACGTTGGCCCAGGCCAGGGCCACGTAGGCGTCGGTGAGCTGGGGGTCGGACTTGATGGCGCGCTGCAGCATCTCCTCCGCACCGTCGCGTTGTCCCATCGACATGCGGACCAGCGCCTGGTAGGTCAGAGCCTGGGCGTCGTCGGGATTGCGCTGGAGGACGTACTGCGTCTGTTTGAAGACCTCCATCAGGTTTTCGCGCTCGAGGTAGGCCTTGGCCAGTTGATTGCGCATCCCCAGGTCATCGGGCGACTTTGCCACGGCGGACTGGATCTGCTCGAGGACAGCGTCGGCCTGCTGCGGTGACGACTGCGGCGCCGATGTCATCGGAGTACCGCCGGTCGTTCCCTCAGTCTTTGGCGTGGCGTTCTTCGTGACAAACCAGGCGATACCGCCGATCACGGCTACCGAGGCTACACCCCAGAGGAAGCCGCGAATCGACGCGGCACGTGCGTGGGCGGCTAGGTTGACTACGGGGGAAGGCTGCCCGTCAACGACAGGAGTGGCTGGTCCGCGTTTGCCGCCCGTCGCTTTGGCCGGCTTGTGTTGGTCCAGCGTTCGAAGCACGTTCGCCGTTTCGCGTTCGAGCCGGCGTTGTTCGTCGACGCTGCCGCCGGTCTCTTTCAGCTCGCGCAACTGTTGCAGGAGGACATCCCGCTTCGCTTCGAGATCGAGGCGTTCCAGATCGGGCTTGGCCGCGCGGCCTTTCATCCCGTACCAGAACATGAATCCGACGATGCCGCCGGAGAGGATCATTGCGGTGGCGCTGAGCCAATCGGTCATTGTTTGTCCACCATCTCACGAACGCGGGCGAGGTATGGGTCGTCGGCGGGTTCTTCCGGAGCCGCGGCTTTCACCGGGGCGGTCTCCAGCTTCTTCGCCTTCGTCACCACGAGCAGGAAGCCGCCGGCGAGGACGAGGATCGGCAGGATCCAGACCAGCGCGTTCACTCCCTGAAACTTCGGCTTGAGCAGGACGAACTGGCCGTAGGACTTCTCGAAGTAGCTGAGGATCTGGGCTTCGGTATAGCCGCGTTCGAGCAGTTCACGAACCTGAGCCTTCATGTTGGCCGCCATGATCGAAGGCGAGTCGCCGATCGCCAGACCCTGACAGACCGGGCAACGCAGCTCGGAGGAGATCTCCATCGTGCGGCGCTCCAGTTGGGGGCCTGTAAGCGGAGTCCCCTGTGGAGCGCCGACGAACTGCGCCGCGTCGGGCACTTTGATCTGCATGAAGGCCAGGAGAAAGAACGTTGCGATCATCGGAGTGCCTTTGCCAGATTGGTCTGCAGCTCCTCGGTCGACAAGGGGCCGGCATATTTGGCTACGATCGTCCCGGCCGGATTGATGAAGTACGTCTCCGGCACGCCGCCGACACCGTAGGCAATGGCCGTCTTGCCATTGGCATCGAGCAGAGTCGGATAGGCAGTTCCGCGCTCGGCAAGGAAGCGCATGATCTTGTTTTCCTCGTCGTTGAAGACGACGCCGACGAACTGGACATTCGGTAGATTGCGTGCATTGGCGACGAGCGTCGGATGTTCTTCGTAACACGGTCCGCACCACGTCGCCCAGAAATTGAGGATGACCGGTTTGCCCCGCAGCGACTCGAGATCAATCGTCTCGCCGCTGCCGACGGCCTTCAGCGCGAACGGAGGTGCGGGCTTTCCGATGAGCGGCGAGTCGATGATCGCCGGGTCCTTGCCGAGGCCGGCGAAAAGGACGAAGACGATCACCGCCACGATGACGACGCCGATGATCAGGACGGTTTTGTTCACGCCACGACCTCAGAGTCGATTTCCGGAGCTCTCTCTGGGACGACGACGTAGGTGCGGCGCCGCATCGGAATCAGGGCGATCAATCCGCCCACTCCCATCATCAAGACCGCGAACCAGATCCAGCCGACCATCGGCATGTTGATGATCAGGACGCCGGCCTGATCGCCTTGCAGATTCATGATGGAGATGTAGTAATCGCGCGTGATCGTCGAGTAGACCGCCGGGGTTCCGATCGGTTCGCGCATGGTGGCGTACTGGTTCATGCGCGGTTCCATCGTCGTGACGGGTTTGCCGTCCTTGGTGATGTTGAACCGGGCGATCGTCGATTGCCGATGCGGCTCGGCCCGCTCTTCGGTACCCATGAAGGTGACGGTGTATCCGGCGAAGGTCGTGCTCTGGCCCCGCATCAGCGTTACTTCCTGCTGCGTGCGCATCGTGCTGCTGACGGCGATGGCGACGAAGACGATGACCGCGCCGGCGTGAACGACGTATCCGCCGAAACGGCGCCGACCGCGGCGAAGCTGTGTATCGATGAGCGCCGGGCCGAAGGAGTCACCGCGTTTCATTCGTTGGCGGAGCGGCAGCCACATCTGCGAGAGCGTCACATGGGCCGCGTACCCGCCGAAAAGAAGCGTGAGGAGCGTCCAAGGGTTGCGCACGCCGAGGACATAGCCGGCGATCAGAACGACCGCGCCCGTGATGAATGGTGGCAGAAGCGCTCTCTGCATCTCCTTCCTCGACGTCTTCCCCCACGGAAGCGCGGGGCCGACGCCGAGGAGAAACAGCAACGCCGTGCCGATCGGTACGACCATGGCGTCGAAATACGGCCGCCCGACGCTCATCTGCTTTCCTTTGACCGCTTCGACGATGAGCGGGAAGCAGGTGCCGATGAGAACGGTGAAGGTGAGGACGACGAAGAAGAGGTTGTTGACGAGGAACATCCCTTCGCGGCTGACGGCGCTATCCAGCTGTCCCTCGGCTTCGAGCGAGTCGATGCGGAACGCGAGCAGCGCCACCGAGAAGAGAAGCACCGCGGCGAGGAAGACCAGGATCGTCGGTCCGATAGAGCTCTGCGTGAAGGAATGGACCGAGTT
>DATMNC010000061.1:0-8424 GCA_035569395.1 Thermoanaerobaculia bacterium
TGCAAGGGACTCAGAGTCGCAGTTTGAGACTCGAGGGTCGCATGCAAGGGACTCAGAGTCGCGTTGTCTCCCACGCCGAACGAGGCGAGAATGTGCACATCATCAACGCCAGACGCGCGGATGCACACGAGCGGCGAAAGCATGGCAGATAAAGCAAAGCAGCACGACAAAATGCGAGATCACTACGACTTCTCCGGCGGCCAGCGTGGAAAGTACGCGGCGCGCTACACGAAAGGAACGAACGTCGTCGTGCTCGCTCCCGACGTCGCCGCGATGTTACCCGACTCGATCGCCGTGAACGAGGCCCTCCGTACCTTCGTCCGCATGTCAGCCATGACGGTCAGAGGCAAAGCCGCGCCGAAGAAACTGGCGGCTGATTATTCAACTAGGTGGAGCGGACGGGAACCGCGGTAATGTCGATCCCAGCCAGCGAGTCCTCTGCATTGCCATCCTACGTCTCATCAGAACTCACCCATTTCGTCGGCGCCGGCGAGCCGAGCGATGAGGATCGCTTTCAGCTCTTCGTTAAGATCTTGCGAGAGGGCAAGCTGCTGGACGGGCGATCGCTTCATCGAGCTGCGAAACGACCAGTGTCGTTTTTGGACGTTGACGCGGGAGACGGCACGGAGGCGCGGCAAAACTATTTCGCCGAACCGTACTTCGACACTGATCTTCGCGCGGACTTGGAGTCGAACGACTTCGTCAGGCCTGACATGGTGTGCTTCTGCGACATTCCGCACAAACCACCAGGCTTCTTCCGCATTCACACTGCGAAATACAACCGTTTCGGCATAGCATTCGCGCGCAGCTTTCTAGTTCGGCAAGGTGCTTGCCCCGTGTTCTATGTCGCTCGTTCGGCTGCCACATCGATGCGGCTCGTCGGCGACACAGGACCGTACGCGAACTTCTACCTCGACGACACGTATCCAAGCCTCTTCGGCGAGGGAATGACACGTGGGCGCCTATTTACGGATATGGCACTCCGTATTCTGGAAGCGATCGAAAGCGTCGGTGCTGATACGCAACACCAACTCCATCAGTACAAGCGTGGTGTGACTGACCCGCAGGTCCCCAGACTCAGCATGTACCGCTCGCTCGATTTGCCAATTACGCTCTTCGCCTACCTGTTTGGCTACATGAAATTCTTCGATCCTGAGCTGCCGGGGGAACACCCTGATAACTTTTACATGGAGCGAGAGTGGCGCGTTCTCGGTCAAGTATCCTTCGGCATGTCGGATATTGCGCGCGTTTTTGTCCCGCCGGAGTATGTGAGCCGTCTTAAAGAGACCGTGACCGAGTATACGGGTTCTATCCTAGGCCTACCGACCACAGGCGCGGGGTAACGCAATCGACAGACACCACGTCTTCATGGAGGTACGCGCTAAACCATTGAGTCATAAGTGGCGCCCCCTGCTTCTCTGTGAATTGACCTTCGAATTCACAACTTGTTCTCCCAGGGGGGATCTACCGAGCGTCGCAGTCCCGCCGCCTACCCGCCAGACACCAAACATTCGCCGTAACCCAGCCGGGCCAGCCGGCGAGACGCCAGTGCTCCGAGGCGAGGACCACCTGCGGCGCGTAGACAACCGATAACCGGGGGTGAACCTGGAGGGTCAGGCCTTCGTTTTTCGGCCGCAAGGGACTCGCGAAGCGAACGCTAACGGTCCCTCATCGGTCAGTACCATTGCTGACGTATTCGACTGCAGGTGGCGGATGGTGTAGGTCGAATAACTATCGTACCCACCATCAAGCGCAATCCGGTGGCGATAAGTCATGGTGGTTCAGTCGCTTGCATCACGGCGAAAAACGAAGGTCCGACTCCACTCACTTTCTCGCCACTGACTTGAGAAAAACGAAGGTCCGACCGCAGACTTTCCCCAAGACTATTCGGCATAAACTACGGATCGGTCAACGATCATGCCTTCACGAATCTCACTCCGGGACGGAGAGGAGTCTGCGCGGGAAGCAGCGGCCGGTCTGGTACTCGGCACGCAGAAACTCGTGGATCAGCACCTTCTAGCGTTCGAAGCAGCGTCTGGGGCACTCTCGGACGGCACGAAGAACTCGCTTCTCCTCGAGCCAGTATTTCTTGGTAGCGCGCATTTGATCATCGTTGCGCGCAAGGTGACGAACGCACAGGGCGTTGGGTCGCGTGAGCACCTCGGAGCGTTTGTCGCCGCCTTCGACGCAAAACTGCTCTTCTACCTAGCGTTAGTGTTCGACGTGCTTCCTGAACCAGTTGCCGATGAAGATCACGCGGAAGTCAAGTTTGTAGAGCCTCACGGCTACGATACAGTTAGAAGAGAATATCTGCAGTGGTCGGTCGTGCGTCGAGAGCAATACCAAGGCGCGTACAGCAGCTTCGGGTTGCGTGTTCGGCGCCTCCTCCATGGACCAACGCATACGGCGGCTCTCATCCTAAATGAGCTGCTACGACGGTCGTTTGCCGAAGATCAGGTACCTCCGCCATATCCTCAGATCGCTGCGTTCACCGCCGATGTACTTGCAAACGTTGAGGAGTTGGCAAAGCGTTTATCTCCGTAGATCGTCGTGGTCGTTTCACGCCATTCCAAGTGCCCGCGCCGGCTAACTCGCTTCCAGCTGACGAGGCCCCGCAAGCTGCGAGTCCTGGGTGCGTTACTATTTGGCGTGCGGGTCTGCACATCTGAGCGCCGTCCGTTAGCCGCCTTGAGATCGAACCAGACGAATCCCATCCCAATCGCCCCGTGGGCCTTTCCGAAGGACATAGATCCTTCGGCGGTATCCATCGTCGTCGATCATGACATTGGAAAGCCGCTCGGGACGGGGTTCTACTTCCTTCGGCCGCAGTTTTTCGTCACGGCAAAGCACGTCGTTATTAACCGAAACACGGGTCTGGTGCGCGAGAACTTGGTGTTAATGCAGAACGCTCCCGACTACCCGCGAGCGGAGGTGGCGTTTCTCCACCCATCGTTGGATCTGGCTGTCTTGAAGATCGACGTACCTGGTTGCACCGTGCCTCTGTACCCCAGCGACCAACGACTGATCGGTCAGCACGGGCTCCGTTACTGGGGATATGCCCCGAGCCGAAGCGACACGCGAACGCAGCAGTACTTGGTGAACGTTGTGGAAATCGGCGAATACGAGTGCGAAACCCCGCGTGAGCGCGACGACGGCGTGGAGTGCGTTCTTCGTTTCAAGTCGCTGTTCGGTGAAGGTGGTCACTCAGGTGGGCCGGTACTGGCGACCGGGGGCGGTGTCGTCGCAGTCATCACGGAGGGGCATCCGGGCTGGCTGCGAGCCACCGAAATCAGAGCCCTCCTGCCGTACATTGGACTAGCCTTTCCAACAGCTGGCTAACGCATGGGATTCTGACACGAGAGTCAGGCCGCTGCTTTGTAACCCACGAACTCATCAGCCGGCGCGTTAGAACATTTGCGTTTGCATCACTGGAAGAAAGCGAAGGTCTGACCCTACGGATTTTCCATTCGTGGTTCATTCGCTTGCATCTAGCTGAAAAACGAAGGTCCGACCCCACTGACTTTCCCGCATCGTCAACTGAAGGCGGCAGGCGCGCGGAAAGCGATGCTAATCGTTCCTGGCGACCTTTGCAGAGAAGCCGAGAATTTTGTGCGTTTTCGAGATCTCCGCAAGCGGCCACCGGATGCCCCTGCGACCTACTAGTATATTTCGTTGATGCTTTGCGATCTCGTAAGCGAGCAAATCAGCCATTTGGATGGCTGGGAATATCTTGGAGTCGCCGAATCCGAACGATGCAATCGTGTCTGCATACGGAAGCCCTTCCCGGTGCACGCGATCGAACGCGCCAAGGCATTCGCGCTTGTGCTGTAAGTCTTCATCCGCAACGTAAGCTATCTTAACAATGCCATCTGATGATTCGACTAGCTGGCCAAGAATCGCGCAAAGATCAATGACTATCTTCGGGTAGGCACGGTTTACGTTCGGCCATTCGCGCAAGTCAGTCCAGACGGCAAACGGTGCCACTTGAAGCGACTGGATAATCCGCAATAAGCTTCGAAACGTCTCTAGGGCCAATTCTTTAGGAACCTTGGCGATGGCGAAGTCGCCAGTTTCGCGCTCATACTCCGTCATATGAAATTCGTGAGCTCCTATTCTATCGAGATTCTCTTTCCACCGCCTGGATGGAGCGTCGTAGTTTTCCGCGAAGCCTACGTACCCGGCGATTGCCAAGACTCGCACGTCACCCTCTTCGTGCAAACTTTCATCCAGGTATGCGCCAAAGAGAGCCATGACCCTACCGACGGGTACGACGTCTACGGTGGCGAGCGTGCAAAGTTCGTGGAGCGCTACGCGGATGGAACGAAAGTCGTCGTGCTCGCTCCCGACGTCGCAGTGATGTCCCCCAGACTCTGTCGCCGCCAACCATCATGGCTCCCTCCCGCCGATCAGCCTCTCCGTTTCGAGCGGATGATAACTGCGTTGTGCCGCGTCGATAGGCGGGACGTGCCGAAGCATGAGCCGAAGAAACGCGTCCATGCTACAAATCCGCTGCTCGCTGCCAAAAGAAATTCGCAATAGCATCGACGCTACGAGGCCCCCTCAACCATTCCTCGCTGTTGTAAAACGGATCTTCTGACGATCCGGGCGGATCTTCCCCGCAAATGATTGTCGGCAGGATGTGATCTTCTGCTGATTCGTCCAATACCTCAGCCTCTCGCAACTCCCGTTCGATGCCCGTAACGCGCGTGCCAAAACGGCGCTTATATGCGTTATACACCTGTGTGTGATAAGCGCGTGTTCTTGTATCAACACCAGCCTCGTGAGCCTCTTCATCGGTATCAAGCGCAAAGTTCTGAAGTTCCAAAGCCAGCCGTATAGTCCGATCTTTGAGACTGCCGGAATCGACAACTCCAGCTAGGCGCACGAAGACATCGTCCATGCGGGCCTCTAAGCGATTGCGATTTTCTGCCGCTTCTAGTTCGATTCGCGCCTGTTCTTTCTTCGTCTCGCGGTCCCGTAAAGCCTCGACTGATAGAAGCCCTGTCGTAAGCGTTACAAAGGCTAAGAACGCCGACAATCGCCATTCGTCAGGCAGGGACCATACTGATACGGCGGCTCCGAGAGCGCCGAGCATCAGAGTAAGAATCCATCGCACGCCGATACCATAATCCCTCTCGACGTGTGCGTAAAGTATGTTAATAGCAGACATTTGCGGTAACCCCGGCGGTGAGACCCTTCGACTCCGCTCAGGGCAGGCTACCGCCGGGCCAGCCGGCGAGACGCCAGCGCTCCGGTGAGAGGACCACGCGCGGCGCGCAGACAACCGACAACGCGCCGAAGGCGCAGACAACGCGGCGTAGCCGCAGTTACAGTCCGTCGTACTTCGAGTAGCCGCGGTCGCCCCAGAAGTCGTGAGGCTGGTCGGAGACATACGCGATCTTCGTAATCGCTTTGATGTTCTTCAGGCCGAGCTTCATCGGAGCGACCAGGCGCAGCGGAGCGCCGTGGTCGGGGGCGAGGGGGGCGCCGTTGAGATGGGTGGCCAGGAGTGTTTGCGGGTGTTGGGCGGTGGAGAGATCGATCGAGACGTAGTAGGGGTCGGGATTGCCGGCGCCGTCGAGGTTTATTGCGGATTCGAGAGACGCCCACTTTGCGCCGGTCGTGGGGGGATAGGCGCGCAGTAGGTCGGCGAAACGGATTCCGCTCCAGCCGGCGATGGCGCTCCATCCTTCCACGCAGCAGAGGCGGGTCACCTGGGCGTGCTGTTCGAGACGCGCGAGATCGGGAAGGCGCAGGACGATATCCTTTCCCGATGCCAGCCCGGTCAGCGTGAGCGTCCAGGCGGCGATGTAGTCCGGCGACGGCGTCCGCCCGTTGTAGTTGTTGCGCAGCGGGGTGATGTCGCTTCGCCGATACGTGCGCACGCTCCGCGTCGGCGAGTACAGAGCCTCGGCCACATCGTCGTCGAACGTCAGGGCGCGGTTTTGAAACCGTTGGCTGCGCTCTTTGGTGAAGCCGAATCGTGCTGCGGCCGTGTCGAGAACGTCGGTGGCGTGCTCGCCGAAGATCCGTTTCTTCGACGACAGCGGCGCGATCCACCAAAGCCCGGCCAACGCGGCGAACGTGCCGGCGCCGAAGAGGATGAAATCGCGCCGCGATTGCGTGCGGAGCTTCTTTTCGTCGACGTAAACCTGCGGGAGCTCATTGCTCATTCGTTCCTCCGGTTCGAACGGACCATCCGGCGATCATCGAGCGCATCGTGTCCCATCCGTCGACGGCTACCAGCACGAGGTGGGGGATGAGGAAGAGGATGAAGTAGACCATCACGGCGAAGTGGACGATGCGCGCGCCGTCGTACGAGCCGAACATCCGCTCCAGCCACCAGAACTGCACCGGCTTGTGCATGGCCCAGCCGCTGGCCAGCGCCAGCGCGCCGGCGATGGGCATCGATACGTATGCCCCGCGCTGAAGGGCGTTGTACTTCGTCGTGATCTCCGGATGCGGCCACGGCTTCCGCGCGATCTTCATCGGCACGACGCCGGCGTAATAGCGGACCATCGCCAGCGACTCGCCGAGCATGGTTCGCCGAGGGAGGAGAGCGCGATAGCCGCGGCCGAGGGCGAGGCCGAGGAGATAGAGGATGCCGTTGGCCAGGAAGAAGTAGACGAATAGCCAGTGCCAGCGCAGCGCGCCGGCGAGGTTGTACACGCCGAGGCCGAAGTGGTCGTAGAACCAGCTCGGATTCACCTCCGCACCGGGGATGCGCCGGGCGATGGCGATGCCGAGGTCGGCCAGATAGTCGCGGCTGTGCGTGACCGGGTCGGGTTTGTGGAGGAAGACCGGCGAAGCCCAGTAGATCGAGAAGCCGCTGACGATGAGCGCGAAGAGGATCGGCACGTTGAGCCAGTGCGAGAGGCGCACGAGGGCGTGGTGCTTGATGACGACGAGGTGCTGGCCGGGGTGCTCGTCAACGGCGTTGCTGGGTTGCTCGGTTGCTGGGTTGCTTGGTTCCGGGGTTTCGGGTGGCCCGGGTTCGGGGACATCCGGCGCGGCATCGACCGCGGGGATGTCCGTCGGGACATCGGCAACCGGATCGGGCTTATCTGTCTCCATCTGCGTCATCTGCGGATGAAAACGTTACCATGCGCGACGTATGCGCATACTCGTTCTTGGCGCCGGCCGTATGGGTCTCGGCGCCGTTCATGACCTCGCCAAACAACCCGACGTCGACGAAGTGACTGTCGCCGACGTCGCCGCCGATCGGGCCAAACACGTCGCCTCCATGGTTCGCGGCAATGTCACGCCGCGCGCCATCGACGTCAGCCGTCACGAAGACGTCGTGGCGCTGATGCGCGGACACGACAGCGCCATCTCCTGCGTCAATTACTGGTTGAATGAGCGTCTGGCCCGCGCCGCTCTCGAAGCGGGGACGAACTTCTGCGACCTCGGCGGGAACAACGACATCGTCGACGCCGAGCTCGCCCTCGATGCCGAGGCGAGAAGCCGAGGGGTGAACATCATCCCCGACTGCGGCCTGGCGCCGGGGATGGTGGCCGTGCTCGTCGCGCACGGAGCAGCGCAGTTCGGCAAGCTCGACGAGATCCACATCCGCGTCGGCGGCCTGCCGCAGAACCCGAAGCCGCCGCTCGACTACCAGCTCGTCTTCTCCGTCGAAGGGCTGATCAACGAATATATCGAGCGCGCCCGCGTCATCCGCGGCGGCGCCATCACCATGGTCGATTCGATGACGGAGATCGAGGAGTTGGAGTTCCCCGCGCCGTTCGGGGTGATGGAAGCCTTCCAGACCTCGGGCGGGACGTCGACGCTCCCCGAGACGTTTCTCGGCCGTGTGCGCGAGCTCGACTACAAAACGATCCGATACCCCGGCCACTGCGCGAAGTTCAAGGCGATGATCGACCTCGGCCTTTGCAGCAGCGAGCCGATCACGGTCGACGGCGCCACGGTTGCGCCGCGCCGCCTCTTCGGCGATCTCCTCGTTCGCAACCTCCCTCACGATGAGCCGGACGTCGTCCTGATCCGCGTCGAGTTCGTGGGAGAGGGGAGACGGCTCCGCTATGACATCATCGACCGCTTCGACGAGTCGACCGGCCTCTCGGCGATGATGCGGACGACCGCGTTCCCCGCCTCAATCGTGGCACTGATGATGGCCCGCGGCCAGACCACACAGAAGGGCGCGCTCCCGCAGGAGCGCTGCATCCCGCCGGAGCTCTTCATGCAGGAATTGGCGGCCCGGAAGATCACGGTGACGATCTCCTGACGCGCGGCACAGACAAGCGTGTCGGTGCCTTCTGGCGGCGAAGCCGCCCTGGAGTTTGGACATTACCGAGTCAGGCAGCGGGAGAGAGAACGAGATTGGCCGCAGGGATTTGAAGTCCGGAAGTTGAATCTCGCGTTTCGTTCAGATCTGTTCGTAGCAGACGGAGCAGATCGGCGATGGAAGGG